>CAYRRV010000007.1:0-113446 GCA_964426725.1 uncultured Bacteroidales bacterium
AAGATTAATTGTCTCGTAATATCTTGCCTGGTTGTTTTTGTAATATTCTTCTGAAGGCATTTTCCAAAAAATCATATCTTAATTTTTCTGCAACGAACCATTTCTCTATTAATCTGGCTGCTCTACCGTAGGCTCAACTGCCATATATGCTAAACCTGTTTTTCCCAATACACCAACTTGTTCAATTCGATATATTTCTCTTTTTCTTCTTATCAGTAGGGTATCTGAGAATTCACTATGCTACCTCTTCAACAAACTACTATCACCGTAACTCAAAAAACGGAAATCGTTATCCAGGGCATACCGGTATATTTTTTTCCAGTCTTTACCGGCAAATGCTGCAACAAGCATAAGAAGGGTGCTTCCCGGTTGATGGAAATTGGTGATAAGATTGTTTGTGCTTTTTACCTGGTAACCGGGTGCGATAATTAGTTGGGTCGTGGCCTCCAGGGGGCCGCTGGTATTTTCGAGTAGAGCATTAATACTTTCTTTGAATTCAATGGAAGTTTCATTAGTGAATCCATCCCACTGTTGCACGCGATATGGTTCCGTGAGCTCATTGTTTCGTGCTTTACATCCTAAAATATACAGGCTTTCGAGCATCCTCAGGCAAGTGGTTCCCACTACAGTGAGTGTACTGGCCCTCTCGTGTACCATTTCAAGTGCTTGTCGTGTAATTTTAAAATGTTCAGCGTGCATTTCATGGTTGAACAGGTTATCTGTTTTCACCGGTCTGAATGTGCCGGCACCCACGTGCAGTGTCATTTTTACCTGATCTATTTCTTTTTTCCAAAGTTTTTTAAGCAAATCATCCGTGAAATGCAAACCCGCGGTGGGTGCCGCTACTGAGCCGTTAAACCGGCTATACACGGTTTGATATCTTTGTTTATCAATTTCTTCACTTGCTCTTTGAAGATAGGGTGGGATGGGAGTCTTACCTGCTGTTTCGAGAATATTACCAAACATTATTTCTTTATTATCCCATTCGAACATAATTTCCTGCCATTCACCATGGTTTTTTTTTAGAGATGCTTTCAAAAGTATGCTTTCCTCATAAATGTTGATGTTCGCGAGTAATTCTCCTTCTTTCCATCTTCTCAGGTTTCCGGTTAAACATTTCCAGGAACAAGTGGTTCTTGCCTCAAGGGCTTGTTCGTAAGTCGCGGGTTCCAGTGGTTCCAGGCAAAAAATCTCAATCAATGCCCCGGTTGACTTTTGGAATTGGAGCCTGGCCCTGATTACCCTCGTGTCGTTAAAAACAAGGGTAGTTCCCGCTTCAAGGTATTGAGCAAGGTTGAAAAAACTGTCATTGGTAATCCTGCCCCTGTTCCATATCAAAAGTTTTGAATGAGATCTTTCTTGTAGGGGATACTTGGCAATCCTGCTATCAGGAAGTTCGTAATGATATTCTGATGGTATTATTTTTTCTATTCTTTCTTTGATTTTCTTCTTCACGTTAATATTTCATGTTTAAGTCTATTTATATCATTATCTGAAAAATCGTCCAAAATTAATTAATTTTGCAGGAAATTACTGAAGTTAATATTACATGGCATGGGTGGTTAAGCTCATGCAAATATAGATATTATGAAGTTCAGAAAGGGAGATAAGGTTAGTTTTATTGATGACGTGGGAGGTGGTATCGTTACCCGCACCGAGGGAACTGTCGTGTATGTTAAAACGGAAGATGATTTTGAGATACCCGTGAAAAGTTCTGATTTGGTTCCCGTAATGCAGGATTTTACCGCGAAAGAATCAAGATCAGGTGATACAACCCCGGTCCAATTTGTTTCAGAAGAAGAAGAGACAAAGCCGGTTAAAATTCCTGAAAAAACAATAGTGACGGAAAAAGAAGAGGGTAGCGTCTTGATTGCAATTATTCCCGCGAATCCTGACGCGATTTCAAATACATCTTATTATTTGTATGTTATCAATGATACAGGTTTCAATATATTGTTCTTTTTGGCAGGACGGGAAAATGTAAATTACCAGCATGTTTTTTCCGGGCAATTGGAGCCGGATACCAAGTTGTTCCTGCGTACTTATTCTCAATCTGAATTATCTAAATTGAAAAGTTTTAACATGCAGGTGATTTTTTTCGGAAAAAATATAACTGAATTAATGTCTCCTGTTAACAGAGAGATACCTGTAGGTGAAGTCCAATTTTACAAGCAAAAATTCTTTTCCCGCAATGATTTTTTTGATGAAGATGCCTGGTTATACAGTATTGTTGATTTGCAATCCGGGAATAAGCAACAGCCTGTCGAGGGCTTTGAACCAGAAAAGGAAAAATCGAATGTGGTTACAAAAACAACAAGAAAAGTTGATGTCAGGGAAGTGGATCTCCATATTCACGAATTGGTTGATAATGAAAATGAGTTGGAACCACCTGAGATTTTGAGGATTCAAATGCAGAGGTATGATCGTGAAATGCAAAAAGCAATTGACGATAATGTAAAAAAGATAGTTTTTATTCATGGTGTGGGAAATGGAATCCTGCGACACGAGATAAGACGTTCTTTAGGAACCCGGTATCCTGATTTTCAACACCAGGATGCCAGTTTTAAAGAATACGGGTACGGGGCAACCATGGTCTATTTAAAAAAATAAATCGTGGTTCTTATTCGTTTATAGCATGAAAAAAGAATTACAAGATATTCAGTTTGACGTTCTATCGCTTCCGGCTTTTGCCTGGAAGAGGAAAGTCCGGGCACCACGGGGCACTGTACTTCCGAAAGGGAAGATGTTCGCGAGGGCATAGCAGCGGAACAGAAAATAACCGCCCTGCCACTGGTGGGGTAAGGGTGAAAAGGTGAGGTAAGAGCTCACCGGGGCCGGTGGTGACACCGGTTGCCGTTCGCCTTGCAGGGTGTAAGACCATGTATACCGGCAGTTAAGGACGGCCCGTCCGATGCCGGGGGGTAGGTCGCTCAGATAAATGATAGAAATCCCGGTTTACCGGGATACAGAACCTGGCTTACAGTCGAACTGTATAAAAAAAGGTCCGTCTAAACGGACCTTTTTGCATTTAAAATTTTTCATGTAACACACAAACCGTGCATTTACTAAGACACACAACCAATAACAATTAACTTAACTGCTTTCAAACTCCTTTACAACTTCCCTTAATCGTGTCAATTTTTCCAGTAGTTTTTCTAATTTATCAAGCGCCAGCATATTCGCTCCATCAGATAAAGCTATCTGGGGATCAGGATGGGTCTCTATAAAGATACCATCCGCTCCTACCGCTATTCCTGCTTTGGCAATGGTCTCTATCAATTCAGGCTTGCCCCCTGTAACTCCCGTGCCCTGGTTGGGTTGTTGTAAAGAATGCGTGATATCCAATACAACAGGGAATCCTGTTTTTTTCATCTCCGGTATTCCGCGAAAATCAACTACCAGGTCCTGATAACCAAAAGTTGTTCCTCTTTCGGTAAGTATGATATTATTGTTACCTTCTTCCATGATTTTCGCGGTAGCAAATCGCATTGACCCGGGAGCAAGAAACTGGCCTTTTTTAATATTCACATGCTTTCCTGTTCTTGCAGCAGCGATCAAAAGATCAGTTTGCCGGCACAAGAAGGCGGGTATTTGAAGTATTTCTGCTACTTCTGCAGCCAGGGCGGCTTCATCAGGGTTATGGATATCTGTTACAACGGGAACATCAAACCTGTTACCTACCTCCCGGAGAATATCAAGGGCTTCCTGGTCGCCAATTCCCATGAAAGAATCTGCCTTGGATCGATTAGCCTTCCGGTAAGAAGCTTTGAAAATATAAGGTATCTTTAATTTTGAAGTAATTTCAATGGCTTTTTCTGCCACTCTTAAACAGACTTCTTTATTTTCAACCACGCATGGACCTGCCAAAAGGAAAAAATTCTCTGATTCAGCGTTTTTAATTTTGTTAATGTCTTTTATCATTTTTTTATTGCTACACCCTGTTATTATTCAGGATAAATTAATTTTAAATCCTTCGTCAAAAATTGTTTTCCAAAATAATCGTTTTCGCGAATTAACACTCAATCATACACAAATCACTCAGTACAGGTGGTCGGAACGCGAAACCTTCGTGTAATGATCTACACTAAATCAACCCAACAATCTTTTCCAGGTTTTCCCTGTCAATTTCATCAAAACTGCCTGGTTGGACATTATCAATATCAAGAACCCCGATTATTTCTCCTGATTTATTTCCCAGGGGAACTGCAATTTCCGATTTCGATCGGGTATCGCAGGCAATATGACCGGGAAATTTATTTACATCGGGCACAACTATCGTTTTTGCCTGATTAATTGTTGCCCAGCAAACACCCTTGTTTTTTTCAAGAACCTGACAAGCAACCGGTCCCTGGTATGGTCCAATAATCAGTTCCCCATTCCTTAGCAGGTAAAAACCGGTCCAAAAAAAATGCATCTTGTGATGAAGAACCGCGCAAACGGTAGCCATTTTTGCATAAATATCATCTGTTTTTTGTAACAGTTTTTCGAGTTGTTCATATATTCGGCTATAACGGCCGAATTTACTTGAGGCCTTCATTATTTATTATTTGAAACAAAATTAATAATTATGGTAACGAATCAACAATCATTCTCAATCAAAAACCCTCGATCACACCTAACCTTGCCGGGGCGGGACAAAAATACTATTATTTTCGGGTAATTATGCCGAATGGATCCACAAACCCGTCTACAAGAGCCTGATCTTCATCTTTTACCGCTTCCGAAGTAAGACTGAGCACGGGGATATCAGATTTTTGAATAATCTGTTGCGCAAAGGCGCCAATATAATTATCACCCCTCGTTTCCTCGTGTGTCATGAGCATGATCAGGTCAGCATTCAGTTCATGCGCGTAATTTAATACAGCCTCGTAAGGTGGAGTTGCACTTTTCTTAAATAATTTTATAGTACTATTCACTCCATTTTCTTCAATGGTTTTTTGTGCTTTTCTCAATTTTGGGTATATACGGCTTTTACGGGCACTGATACCTGCTACTAATGCAGATACAAGATGTATGGTAGCATTATAATGAAGACCAAATGAAATGGCATTGAATACCTGAGCCCTTGTTTGTTGAGTGAGATCGAGCGGTACGACAATATCCTTGAAACCTATAAGTTTTTCCTGACCTGTAATACTAATAACCGGGGTTTTAGCTTCACCAATTATGTGCCTGGCGTTTGAACCCAGCAATTTTTCTTCACCTTTGACAAGCCGGCCATTTTTACCCACTATAATGAGTCTGGCTTTTTCTTCACCTGTCACTTTTAAAATATTTTCATAGGGTTTTCCTTCTTTAATCCGATAGGAAACAGTCACACCCGACTTTGTATATTTTTCACATAATTCTTTGAGCCTGGTATTTGCTTCTTCCCTGATTTTCTTCATTTCAACGCCTTTTAAATCAAAAAGACGACTGAAATATCCTGATTCAATCGAGTGTACCAGTATGATTTCAGCTTTTAAAAATTTTGCCAGATCAATAGTATGCTCGAATGCCAGGATTGACAACTCATTAAAATCAATACCTACAACAATCTTATTTTCTTTCTTCATTTCAAATTAACATTAAAGGTTCTAATTTCAAATATAGTGATTATTTCTTATCCTTACGACAGTATAACAATACCTTTGATATTGTTGTTTGACATGTTATTTTTTTCGCGTATTTTTACGCCCTTTATTTAGTATTGAATGATAATACCTAAAGTATATCAGAGTTTAATAATTTTTAGTGCATGGAATGTCTATTCAAAAATCATCTTTTCGTGACAAATGAAATTGATTATTCCCTGAGGTGAGTGGTTGGAGAGAAGCGAACAAGCGCTTTCCGTCAGTTGAAGGGTAACCCCGATATTGAGTTTGTTGAATTTCATAAACTAATTGCCGTGAAATGCTTACAATATCTTTTTCGATTGAGTAAATCGCTCAATTTGGGGATTCGTAAGCCCATTATCCCGGTAAATTATTATATCGGGGACGCTTCGTTAAGTTGTTTTTGAATAGCAGGAATAGCTTCGTTGAGACCTACAGGGTTAATCAGGCAAATTAAATAAACAAATTATAATTACATGAATCTTCTGGATGAAATAAAACGGATTAGAACCTTCGCTATAATAAGTCATCCTGACGCGGGAAAAACAACTTTAACTGAAAAATTACTTCTTTTTGGTGGTGCGATCAATGTTGCCGGAGCTGTAAAATCGAACAAGATCAGGAAAACCGCAACTTCCGATTTCATGGAAATCGAAAGGCAAAGGGGAATTTCGGTTGCCACGTCCGTTATGGGTTTCGAGTACAAGGGAAAAAAGATTAATATCCTGGATACCCCTGGTCATGAAGACTTCGCCGAGGATACTTATCGCACGCTCACGGCGGTTGATAGTGTGATTATCGTGATCGATGCCGCGAAAGGAGTAGAGACACAAACAAGGAGACTCATGGAAGTTTGCAGGATGAGAAAAACACCGGTAATAGTCTTCGTGAATAAACTCGACCGCGAAGGCCAAGACCCTTTTGATTTACTGGATGAAATTGAAAATGAACTACAAATTCAGGTATGTCCATTAAGTTGGCCCGCCGGTATGGGTGGCTCTTTTAAGGGAGTATATAATCTTTTCGAGAGAAAATTCAACCGGTTTATCGATTTGGATAAACAAAGGGTTGGTCTAAGTCAGGAAATAAAAGATTTAAAGGATCCGGAACTTGTTTCATTCCTTGGTAAACATCATGAAAGAATGCTTGCTGATTTGGAACTGGTAGAAGGCGTGTATCCTGCTTTCGATAGAAAAGAATACCTGCGGGGTAAGCTTGCCCCGGTGTTTTTTGGCAGTGCTTTGAATAATTTCGGGGTGCAGGATTTATTGGACTGTTTTATCTATATCGCGCCATCACCTGGTAAGTATGAAACACTCGAAAGACCCATCGATGCCGTGGAATCAAAGTTTACCGGTTTTGTATTTAAAATTCATGCCAACATGGATCCCAATCATCGCGACAGAATTGCTTTCGTGAGGATTTGCAGCGGCGCGTTCGAGAGGAACAAAAATTATCTTCACGTGCGATCAGGTAAAAAAATAAAGTTTTCCAATCCTACTACTTTCATGGCAGAAAAAAAATCCGTTATTGATCAAGCCTTTCCTGGAGATGTTGTCGGACTCCACGATACGGGTAATTTTAAAATCGGGGATACACTGACCGAGGGTGAAGAACTTCATTTTAAAGGTATACCCAGTTTTTCTCCCGAGCAATTCCGGTATGTTGAGAATGCCGATCCATTGAAATACAAACAACTGGCCAAAGGTTTAGAACAACTTACAGACGAGGGAGTAGCCCAGCTTTTCGTGAATAAATCCAATGGGAGAAAAATTATAGGCACGGTTGGAGCCCTGCAGTTCGATGTCATTCAATACCGTCTTTTACATGAGTACGGAGCAAGTTGCAGGTACGAGATATTGCCCATGCATAAAGCCTGTTGGATTGAATCTGAGGATCAGGCACAACTGGAAGATTTCCGAAAACGAAAATTCAATAATATAGCTCTTGATAAGGAAGGTAGGGAAGTTTTTTTGGCCGAATCACCCTACCTGCTGGATTTGGCCCAGCAAAATTTCCCGAATATTAAATTTCATTTTACATCAGAGTTTTAGTTAGTTTATAATGTATTAACGAATCAATTACCAGTAATCACAACAAAATATCCATCAATAACTCCCGTTTTTTTGGTCAGGACAATTACAAACCAGTAACGCGTCACTTTTGAAATTGCAGAATTGATGTCACTTTATTTCTGGCACGGAGCGACCGTCATTTTTTCATTGAACTGACACTCTTATGTCAATTGATTGTCATGAAACCATTTCTGGATGAACCATCATCCTGTCTTTATTTACGTTTAAATATCAGTCTAATAGCCTCTTAATACTCTTTAGAATCATTATAAAGTAAATATTTAATACAGATTTGACATATGTCATAAAGTCTAATAACTTTTTTTTTATATTTTTGCATTTTTCGTGTGCAGAAATTATTAATATCTATTCATACAATGCAAAATAAACTTCAGGAACTGACCGATAAGATCTACAAAGAAGGTCTTGAAAAGGGCAATGAAGAAGCCGAAAGAATCATTGCCGTGGCAAAAGAGAAAGCTGATAAAATTATCAGCGAAGCGAACGAGGAAAAAAACCGGATTATCAGTGAAGCTGAAAAAAAATCAAAAGAAACAGCTGAAAATTCAAAAGCAGAATTGAAATTGTCTTTCAACCAGGCTCTTTCCGGTTTAAAACAAGATGTTGTAAATATCATTGACGACAAGATAGTCAATAATCTTGTAACAGATTCATTTAAAGAAACTGAATTTATTCAAACAATCCTGGAAACAGTAATTGAAAACTGGAATCCATCCGAATCCGGTAGTGTTGATATTAATGTTTTGCTTCCCGTGGACAAACAGGCAGAAATGGATAAATTTTTCAAGTCGAGAAGTAAGGAAATCCTTGACAAAGGGGTGATTATTAATTATTCCGATAACTTGAAATCCGGGTTTGAAATTGCTCCCAAAGACGGGGGATACAAGATCAGTTTCACGGACCAGGTATTTGAGAATTTCCTGAAAGATTACCTGCGACCCAAATTATTCAATTTATTATTCGGAGAGAAATAAAAATCCATGAGCAGAAAATATTTTTGTCTTGTAGCAGGTTTTCCCGATATTTTTCTTGACGAAACAAAGTACAGTTCAACCCTTTTGGAGTTCAAGGAGTATTTAGAACAAGAGCTTCATCCCGATGATTTCGGACTGATAAGACTTATCTATCTTTCATATGATAACAAGAATTTACTGGATTACCTGATTCATGATACCGAGGATTTTAATCCGCTGGGCAATTACACCCTGGAAGATGTTAAAGAACAAATGTACTGGCTGGACGATATTCCTGGTGTTGAAGGAGGTGAACTTCCGCCTTACATGGTTTCTTTTATCAGGAATTTCAAAAGCGATGAAAGCGGGAAAACCTATACCGACTGGGAAAAATATATTACAGAACTGTATTACAAGCACCTGCTTGAAACCAAAAATGATTTTATTGCTAACTGGTTCAGGTTCGAGTTAAATTTGAAAAATATTCTCACGGCAGTCAATTGCCGTAAGCATAATATTGAAATTGAAAAGCAGCTTGTTACTGAAAATGAAGTTGCTACAATTCTCGCGAGAAACCATGGTGCCGATTTCGGCTTATCTATCGAGATCGAAGATATTGATTACATTATTAAAGTAGCGGAAACAGAAAATCTTCTCGAACGGGAAAACCTTATAGATCTATACAAGTGGAATTACCTTGATGAACATACTTTCTTTCATTATTTTACAATTGAAAGAGTTTTCGCGTACCAGCTTAAGCTGATGATGGTATTCCGTTGGATGGGACTCGACAAGGAAACCGGGGAGGCGATGTTCAGGAGCTTGATTAAAGAAATGAAAGAGAGCTATGAATTTCCGGAAGAATTTAAGATATAAAAATAAACAAACGTATGACTAAAGGTAAAGTTACAGGTATTATTGCCAACCTGGTTATCGTGCAGGTAGATGGTGCCGTGGCCCAGAATGAAATTTGTTATATTTTGGTAGCGGGTACTAAATTGATGGCAGAGGTTATTAAGGTAACAGGTGATCGTGCTTTCGTGCAGGTATTCGAATCGACCCGCGGGTTGACCCTGGGCACGGAAGTGGAATTTATTGGCCAGATGTTGGAAGTTACACTCGGGCCTGGTATCTTATCGCGCAACTACGATGGTCTGCAAAACGACCTTGATAAGATGACAGGCGTATTCTTGAAAAGAGGAGAATATACTTATCCTCTTGATGAAGAAAAAAAATATCATTACACTCCCATTGCTAAAGAAAATGACGTTGTTGTGGCAGGTGACTGGCTAGGTGAAGCCAAAGAAAACTGGATGCCTCACAAAATCATGGTACCTTTCAAGTTCGAGGGCGAGTACAAGGTTAAATCTATTACTCCCGAGGGTGACTATACCATTCACGAGACCATCGCTGTTCTTGTGGATAAAGATGGAAAAGAGAAAAAGGTGACCATGGTGCAGAAATGGCCGGTGAAGGTTCCTGTAAGGGCATTTAAAGATAAGCCGCGTCCTTATAAAATAATGGAAACCGGTGTAAGGTGTATTGATACACTAAACCCTATCACAGAGGGTGGAACAGGATTTATTCCCGGCCCATTTGGCTGTGGTAAAACCGTGTTGCAGCACGCGTTAGCAAAACAGGCCGAAGCAGATATGGTTATCGTGGCTGCCTGTGGTGAGCGTGCAAACGAGGTGGTAGAAATTTTTAAAGAATTTCCTGAACTGGAAGATCCGAGAACCGGGCGTAAATTGATTGAACGTACCACAATTATAGCGAATACATCGAACATGCCGGTGGCCGCGCGTGAAGCATCTGTGTACACGGCAATGACATTGGCAGAGTATTACCGCTCAATGGGATTAAAAATATTGATGCTTGCCGACTCAACCTCACGTTGGGCCCAGGCCTTGCGCGAAATGTCAAACCGGATGGAAGAGCTTCCGGGACCCGATGCATTCCCGATGGACCTCTCCGCGATTATCTCCAACTTTTATTCCCGGGCAGGTTACGTGAATCTGAATAACGGGAAAACTGGTTCCATCACTTTTATCGGAACTGTTTCGCCCGCGGGTGGTAACCTGAAGGAACCCGTGACAGAATCAACGAAAAAGGCAGCCCGCTGTTTTTACGCTCTTTCGCAGGGAAGAGCCGACAGCAAAAGATATCCTGCTGTTGATCCTATTGATAGTTACTCGAAATACCTGGAGTATCAAGAGGTACAGGAATACATGAAAGAAAAGATTTCTGAAGATTGGCTGGATAAAGTTACTCTCGTGAAGGACATATTGTTGAGGGGTAAAGAGGCGCAGGAACAAATTAATATTCTTGGTGATGACGGTGTTCCTATTGAATATCACGAGCGTTTTTGGAAGTCTGAAATCATCGATTTTGTTATTCTGCAGCAGGACGCGTTCGACAAAATCGATCAGGTTACACCCATGAAACGCCAGAAATACATGATGGATAAAGTACTGGATATCTATAATACAGCATTCTCTTTCGAGACATTCGAGGAGGTTGGATTGTATTTCAAAAGAATCATCAACCAGTTCAAGCAGATGAACTACTCAGAATTCGAATCGGATGATTTTAATAAGTATGAAAAAGAATTAGTGACAATTATTAATGAAAGAAAGGCAGCATAATGGAAAAATCAGCTTTTCAAAAAATATACACGAAGATTACGGCCTTAACCAAGGCAACCTGTTCATTGAAAGCTACAGGTATTGGGTATGACGAGCTCGCGCTGGTGAACGGTCGATTGGCCCAGGTGGTGAAAATTATCGATGATACAGTTACCTTGCAGATTTTTTCTGGTACAGAGGGGGTTCCCACGGATGCAGAAGTTGTTTTCATGGGAAAACCACCAACACTTAAGGTAAGCGATAACCTTGCAGGCAGGTTCTTTGATGCTTATGGACGTCCTTTGGATGGAGGCCCTGAGGTCATGGGAGAGGAACGCCATATTGGGGGTCCTTCAGTGAATCCCGTGAGAAGGGAACAACCATCGGAACTGATTGCTACCGGTATCGCGGGAATTGACCTGAACAATACATTGGTTACAGGACAGAAAATTCCCTTCTTCGCGGATCCCGATCAGCCTTTTAACCAGGTGATGGCCAATGTGGCTCTAAGAGCTGAAGCGGATAAAATTATCCTTGGAGGTATGGGATTGTCTAATGATGATTACCTCTACTTTAAAAACGTTTTCGAGAACGCCGGGGCACTTGACCGTATCATTAGTTTCGTGAATACCACGGATAACCCTCCCGTTGAGCGATTGCTTGTTCCGGATATGGCACTGACTGCTGCCGAGTATTTCGCGAGCGACCATAAACAAAAAGTTCTTGTATTGCTTACTGATATGACTCTCTTCGCGGATGCTCTCGCGATAGTATCGAACCGTATGGACCAGATTCCATCGAAAGATAGTATGCCTGGTTCATTATACAGTGATTTGGCTAAAATATACGAGAAAGCAGTGCAATTCCCCGATGGCGGTTCAATTACCATTATCGCGGTTACAACCCTCTCTGGTGGTGATATAACCCATGCTATACCCGATAACACGGGGTATATCACTGAAGGACAGTTATTCCTCAGGAGAGATTCAGATATTGGTAAGGTTATTGTTGACCCCTTCAGGAGTCTTTCACGACTGAAACAACTCGTGATTGGTAAACAAACCAGGGAAGATCATCCCCAGGTAATGAACACGGCAGTTAGATTATATGCTGATGCAGCAAACGCTAAAACGAAACAAGAGAATGGTTTCGATTTAACAGATTACGATACCAGAACCCTCCAATTCGCGAAAGAATACTCGGAAAAGCTGCTGGCCATTGATGTGAATATCAATACCGATCAAATGCTTGATGCAGGATGGCAGCTCTTTGATAAACACTTTTCTAAAGCCGAGGTGGGTATTAAGGAAGAACTGGTACAAAAGTACTGGCCAAATGAAAAGTAAGTCTTATTCCATAAGGGAATAAATACTTAAATAATAGTGCAATGGCAATAAAATTTCAATATAATAAAACAGCATTACAACAACTTAACAAGCAACTTCAGGTAAGGCAAAGGGCATTGCCAACGCTTAAAAACAAGGAATCGGCTCTTCGTATTGAGGTAAAAAAGGCCAAAAACAAGATGGAACAACTTGACCAGGAACTTCAATCAAAGATAGCAGGGTATGAGAACATGATGCGTATCTGGGGTGAATTTGAAAAAGACCTGGTTGCAATTGAAGATGTTAAGTTGTCTGTGAATAAAATTGCCGGGGTAAAAACACCGGTTCTTGATGATATTGTTTTTAAAACAAAACCATTTCCTGTTTTCAATAAACCCAAGTGGTTTCTTGATGGGATTTCTGTAATTAAGGATTTGGCTAGCATCTCTATTGAAAGAGAAATCTTTGAAAAGAAGATGCAAATGCTCGATTTTGCAAGAAAAAAAACAACCCAGAAAGTGAATCTTTACGAGAAGGTTCAAATTCCCGGCTACGAGGATGCTATCCTGAAAATTAAACGCTTCCTCGAGGATGAAGAAAACTTATCGAAAAGTGCTCAGAAAATTGTTAAGAACCGTCAACAAGCGGAGGCTAATGTATGATTGTAAAAATGCGCAAATATTCATTCCTGATTTATCACGGGGATTATGAGAAATTTCTTGAAGAAATCAGGGATATTGGAGTGTTTCACGTGGAGGAAAAAGAAACTGCCTTTGATGATGAAACACTTGAGCAGAAATACGTGTTAAAAAAGCAACTTAATGATACCAGACGTTTTTTGACCAGTAAAGAACCTTCTGAAATGAAAACAGAAGATGTAAAAGATGGTATCGAATTAGTAAAAAGGGTTAATGAATTAAAAATTCAAAAAGATAAAGCGGAGCAGGAACTTGCCTTATTGGAAAAGGAAAAAAAACTGATTGAACCATGGGGAGAATTCTCGCACGATTCAATTGAGAAGCTGAAAGATGCAAATCTCAAGGCCGATTTTTTTATTTGTTCATCAAAAAGATTCAACCTGGAATGGGAAAATGAATTCTTTGTTTTTAAAATAAACGAGGTAAGCGGGAATCTTTACTTTGTTGTTTTAAGCCAACCCGGTGATGAAGTTATACTGGAGGCAGAAAAGGCAAAATTGCCGCATCGGTCTCTTTCTGAAATTCTGAATGGAATTGAAAAGGTTACCCGTGAGATTGATGAAATTGATAACAGGTTAAAAGAACTCGCTTCTCAAATTGCCCTGATTGATCAAGCTGAGGCAAAAATTGATTTTGATTTGAACCACCAGAAGGTTGTCCTGAGCACGAGAAAAGAAGCAGAAAATAAACTAATGGTGCTCGAGGGATACGTGCCTGTTCCAAATGAGGATGATTTGGTCAACTATCTTGAGAATTCTTATGTTTACTATTCTGGGGAGGATGTGGATCCTGATGATAAAAACGTACCTGTTCTCCTGAAGAATAATCGGTATTCCCGTCTTTTCGAACCCATCGGCAAATTATTTTCCTTGCCATCTTACAAGGAACTTGACCTTACACCGTTTTTTGCACCCTTTTTTACCCTGTTTTTCGGTTTTTGCCTGGGCGACGCGGGTTACGGTGTGTTAATTTTACTGGGAACAACGATATACAAGGCAAAATGGGCAAAACCCGATATAAAACCAATTTTGTCGCTCGCGCAATGGCTGGGTCTGGCAACAATAATCATGGGAACTATTAGTGGTACACTCTTTGGCATAGATCTTATTAATGCCGATTGGATTTCTTTCAACGATTTGTTCATGTCACCGCTGCAATTATTTTATTTCTCACTGGTTCTTGGTCTTATTCAGATTCTTTTCGGGATGATACTGCGAGCTGCCAATTATATAAAACAGAGAGGATTCGTGTATGGTCTGTCTACAATTGGATGGATACTTCTGATATTAACCATGTTGTTTTTTGAAGGAGGTTCTTCATACGATTTGATTGATAAAGAGAGATTCAGTCTTGTTTATAACATACTTCTTATTGGAAGCGGCGCGTTGATTGTCTTTTTCAATAACCCGGATGTCAATATTTTTGCCAGGGTGGGTGGCGCTATATGGAATGGCTATAATGTTGTAACAGGAGTTTTTGGAGATCTCTTGTCCTATATCAGGTTATTTGCTCTTGGTATTTCGAGTGCTATCCTTGGATTTGTATTTAATGATATTGCCTCCGAATTTCTTAGTATTAAATACTTTGGGTGGATTCCCTTTGTTTTGCTTCTTGTTTTCGGACACGGGATTAACCTGTTCTTAGCATCATTAAGCGGGTTCATTCATCCCATGCGTCTTATTTTTGTGGAGTTCTATAAGAATGCCGACTTTAAAGGCGGTGGAAAAGAGTATAAACCTTTTAAAAAATAATAAACATTTAAAAACTTAATTTTATGAGTACACCAGTTATTTTCGCGTACACCGGTCTCGCTTTAATGATAGGTCTGGCTGGTATAGGTAGTGCAATTGGAGTTTCAATGGGTGGTAACGCCACGATTGGTGCTCTTAAGAAAAATCCGGATCCTTTTGGCGTTTACATGCTTTTAAGTGCTTTGCCTGGAACACAGGGATTGTACGGTTTTGCAGGATTTTTTGTTGTGAACAACAAACTTTCTGAATTCATGAAAGATGGCGTTTTGGCTCTGGAAATGCACCAGGGTATGGCAGTTTTGGCAGCCGGGTTAGCGCTTGGGTTCGTTGGTCTGTTTTCTGCCATGAAGCAAGGAACCGTTACTTCAAATGGTATTGCTGCAATTGGTTCTGGTAACGATGTTTTCGGGAATACGATGATACTTGCCGTATTTCCCGAATTATACGCTATTATCGCGTTTGCCGCTACCTTCCTTATTAGTACAGGTTTGTAAAAGTTATCGTAAAAAAATATTGAAAGGGTGATGGATTTTTCCATACACCCTTTATTTCCGGTGATCTTTATAATTGTTTAATTAGTGTCAGTCCATAATGTCCGTTTTCTTCTTTATGCTCGCTCCGAAAATTGCTCGATTACATCAGTAACCGCGCTTTTTGGAGCTTCGCGAGCCGTGAACCGACCGAAGGGAACTCATGAACTCTTGTTTTTAAGAACAAGAGGTTCATAAAACGGACATTCTGAACCAGATACCCGACTATATGGACAGATACTAATTAGCGCTTTTCTTGCCCAACATGGCAAATTCGCTGACAATTATTTCTGTCACGTATTTTTTAACACCATCTTTATTTTCATAATTGCGGTGTACCAGTTTCCCGTCAACAGCTATTTCACTACCTTTTTTTAAATATTTCTGGGCAGTTTTTGCCTGGGGTCCCCAAATTATCAGGTTATGCCACTGGGTTTCAGTAACTTTTTTACCCTCGCTGTCCTTGTAAACATCATTGGTTGCAAGATTTATTTTGGCCAACGTTTTTCCACCATCCATTTCTTTGATCTCCGGGTCGTTACCTAGGTGGCCAATTAAACTTACCCTGTTTCTGATTGTACTCATAATTTAATATTTTAGGTTAATAATAGGAGATGTTTTCATCTTCCTTTTTCTTGTATATCCTGGAAAAAAATTTTTATCGATCATTTTAAGCGTGTGTAAACGTATGAAAATGAATAAAAATATTAATTTAGCAGGTATAATATTTTATACATGTTGAATAAGTGTCTTGATTGTGGTGAATTGTTAAAGGGGAGAATTGACAAGAAATTTTGCTCCGATGCTTGTAGAATCAATTTTCATAATCAAAGAAACAGGCATCTGAATAACCTGTTTAGAAGGGTAAATTTGCAATTGTCACGTAATCGCAGGTTACTCGATGAATTTTATTCCGCGGGCAGAACCATGCTTGCCTTAGATGAATTAAGAAACAATGGGTTTTCCCCGAAATATATTACCCATGTAGAGAAGACAGACCATCATCTTTTATATTTTTGTTATGATTATGGATATTTTTATATAGATGAAGATGAAATAGCAATTGTGAAAGCATAAACTTTGGATATGTCAGAAAAACTAGCATCTCGTACTTAATAATCCACAGGCGGCAAGAATATCTTCACCCCGGGATGCTCTAATCGTGGTTAATATTTTTTTTTGATTTAACTGGTCTTTAAATGCTTGTATTTTTTCCGGTGAACTTCCTTTCATGGATATTCCCGGGATCTGATGATATCGAATGAGGTTTATCCTGCATTTCAGCCCGTTTAATAATTTTGCAACCTGTTTGGCATGTGCTTGGGTATCATTGAAATTTTCGAACATGATATATTCAAATGAAACTCTTCGCTGGCCTCCAAAATCATGATTTTTAATTTCTTCTACTACTTCTTGAATTGGAGAAACGGTTTCAACGGGCATAATCTTTTTTCGTTCTTCGTTGAAAGGAGTATGGAGACTCACGGCAAGATGGCATTCATTATCAAGAATGAAATCCCGCGTTGCAGGAAGAATACCAATGGTTGATACAGTAATACGTCGCGGACTCATTCCGAACCCCCAGGTCGAAGTGAATATCTCCAGGCTCTTTTTCACGTGCTCGTAGTTATCCAAGGGTTCACCCATGCCCATGTAGACGATATTCGTGATTTTTTCCCGTTCCGGCAGCATCCGGTACTGGTTGATAATTTCACCAGCCGAAAGGTTGCCCTGGAATCCCTGTTTTCCAGTATTACAAAAAAGGCATCCCATTTTACAGCCCACCTGGGTAGACAGGCAAAGCGTTGCCCTGTCTTTTTCAGGTATATAGGCTGCTTCAACGAAGCGATTACCTGAAACGCGGAAAAGGTATTTTTTCGTGCCATCCTTCGATTCCTGTACCTTTTCCGGGGATTGTAACCCCGTGAGGTATCTTTCGGCGAGCATGGCGCGGTTGACTTTTGAAATATTGTTCATCCCCTCGTACCCGGGCACATTGCTTTTATATAACCAGTGAGCAAGCTGATTACCTAAAAATATTGGGTTATCAAGTTCTGTTGAGATGTTTCTTAATTCTTCAATTGTTTTCCCGAGTAAACTATCTTTTTGCATGATTCGGAATTTCTTACCAATAATAACAGCAATTCATGATTTTTCTTGCAAGAAGTCAGAAATATTTTTCTTCCGGAATCTTTAAAATACTCCTTTTTCAAATTGATTCAGTCTGACATTTACAATCATTTCAGTACTTCCACAAAGTTAGTCAATTGATCCATGGAAAATGGTTCTTAACGAATATTCTGTTAAATCCCGCTTATGTCGCGTCACATTTGGTATTGCAAGGTAAGGAGTCCTTTAGTTAAGGTGTGTAGCATGGTGTCTTATCCTGAAAAGGTCGACAATTCTAAAAGGAAAATGAAGATAAACTTAAGGATGATGTTGACCCAATAGAAAGAAATATGGGGTTGTTTACAGTTGTATCTTAAATTACCGGTAACAAGAATGAATATATTTTGGAAAATTCTATTATCTTTATACTCTGACCATGATTTTGGTCATCATGCAAAAAGCTAATGCTAAATGGAAAGAATCAGGCCAGTTAAAATTGTAGTTCCGGTTGATTATTCCGATATATCCCGTACTGCATGCCGTTATGCCTTTAAAATTGCTACCAGGCTAAAGGCTGAAATTGAACTTTTTCACGCTTACTACTCTCCAGCAATGGATTTAATCGAGTTTGCCGGTTCCGATTACCGCCAAAATCAATTGAAAAGTGAAGTTATTCCCGGGATTGAAGAGAATGAGCGTGTTGCTATTGAAAGTTTTAAATCTGAAATTCTCAGGGAGGCAAAACGACTGGGATTTAATGTATCCATAAAATGTATTATTGTTCAGGGAATACCGGAGGAAGAAATAATCGATTACACCCGGGAGGTTGAACCGGATCTGGTTATTATGGGTACGAAGAACCGGCCCGACAGACATCGCATGATATTTAGCAGTATTACAGAGATTGTTTTAAATAAGATAAGAGTACCACTGATGATGATCCCGCAGAATTACTCTTTTATTGGTCTGGAAAATATTCAAAATATGTTATTCGTGACACATTTTGATGAGTCTGATTTCCAGACCATTGATAAGCTGATGACACTTATTTCAGGTTTTGAATTGAGAATCCATTGCGTCCATCTTGAAAACCGGCCCCAAAACACGTGGGATAATGTAAAGCTGAAAGGTCTCGAGGAACACCTGAGAGTTAAATACAACAAAACAAATACTGAATCAACCATTATTGACAGTAAAAATCTATTGAAAAATTTGGATGAATATATTATAGATAAAAATATTAATGTGATTGCTCTCACAACAAGAAAGCGAAGTCTTTTCCAAAAGCTTTTCCGTACAGGTATTACCCGGAAAATATTTTACCATACAAATTTACCTTTATTTGTTTTCCATTCATAATACCTGTAACCCGTATTTCCCGCTTACTTACATTAATTTGTGTCTGTCCGTATAGTTAGAGTTTGCTCGATAACGTTCGATTTCGAGATCGCGTGATCATTGCCTTACACTGCATTTGCCTGCCAGATGAACCATGAATAAGCGGCAAAGCGAATCAAACGGAACAGGGCATGAACCAGGAATTTATTGAATGGGTACCGGACAGCGCCAACAATCATGCAAATTGCAGAAAAAGGTAAGGGGGTAAGAGCAGCCACGATAATCAGGTAAACGCCATACATGTTCAGGCGTCGTTCATATTTTCCAAGGTATCTTTTTTTGATGATTTGGTACAAGCGTGTTGTATTGAAATATCTACCAACAAAAAATCCAATGACCCCGGAACCGTATGAAAGGAAAGTTAAAAAGGCTACTATTCCAATATAAATATTCGGATCATTCCACCTTAGAGCCCAAATCATGAAAACTTCCGGTGGTATGATTCCAAACACGATTTCAGATACGAGGAAAATAGTCATTACTATTGCGGGTCGCTCGTAGACAGGTTTTAACCAGTAAAAAAAGTCGACCCGAACGTACTTTTTGAAAATCAGAAAGATGGAGATAATGAGAGCCAAAAACAAGATCCCCCGAAGGAGATTAACAAGAAGATAGGTGGATTTATTGATAGGACGCTTCATATACACTGCCTAAATTACAAAATTAAGTGAATCCTTGATGAATTCAAATAGCTGACTGGGAAAACGATGAATCCGGTTATTATTCCTCCATAAACAATACCAAAACACGATTGTTTATTGATAAATCATTTGTTTATCACAATACTTTTGCAATTTCGTGATTTAACGAATATTTCTTAACTTGCTTTAAAAAAGTAACATGGTAACTTGTGTATATGTTTTTGTAAAACCTGAAAATATAGATGATTTTATCAAAGAAACCAGGTTGAATCATCTTGAATCTGTTCAAGAACCCGGGAACCTTCGATTTGATATCCTGCAGGATGAGACAGATTCTTCAAAATTTTTATTATATGAGGCATATGAGAATGCTGAAGCTGCCTCGCGGCATAAATCGACTCCTCACTATCTTGCATGGCGAGAAAAAGTAGCACCCTGGATGGCAAAACCCAGGAAAGGAATTAAGTACAAGTTATTATTTCCGGAAAACAGATAGAAAATGGCATTAAACTTTTATAATTCCAGGATCCCTGAACTTTATTTTTCACCCGGTTCAATTGAAAAACTGCCTATAATATCAGGAAGTTATGGGAACAGGGTGTTAATTGTTACCGGTAAGCATTCTTTTATTTCTTCCCGGGAATATCAACTGTTAATAAAAGAGCTGGATGAGGAAGCCATAGAATGGGAAGTTTTTAAAACCAGTGGAGAACCCTCTCCTTCCATTATTGATACGGCAGTTGAAAAATACCGGGATCAGAATATTGATCTTGTTATTTCCATTGGTGGGGGAAGCGTGATAGATGCAGGTAAAGCAATTTCTGCCATGCTCAAGCATGAACATGGCGTGACATCCTACCTGGAAGGACTGGGAGCAGTAGAACCCGGACCTGAAAAAGTGCCGTTCATAGCGGTTCCAACAACAAGCGGTACCGGGAGCGAGGCAACTAAAAATGCTGTTATTTCTGAAACAGGAACTAACGGGTTCAAAAAATCACTTCGTCATAATAATTACGTTCCGGATGTAGCCCTGATCGATCCCCAATTAATCTTGGAATGTCCACCGGATGTTACTGCCGCTTCAGGCATGGATGCCCTTTGTCAGTTGCTCGAATCATTTGTATCCTTAAATGCCACGGAATTCACTGATATATTGGCGTTTGATGGATTAAAGCGAGTACGAAAATCATTGTTAATTACTTATCTTTCAGGTAATGATTTAGATGCCCGTTCCAACATGGCATATGGCGCTTATATTAGTGGCATAACCCTTGCTAATGCCGGGTTAGGTACTGTACATGGTCTGGCTTCACCACTTGGGGGGTATCATAATATACCTCATGGTGTAGTTTGTGGAACCTTGCTCGCCGAAACAACAGCCAAAACAGTTCAACATTTAATTAGTGATCAGCCATCACACCCCTCCCTGAAAAAATATGCCCGCGTTGGCAGGTTATTCTCCGGAAAAGAAAATCTAAGTATCCCCGCTTATGCCGAAATACTGGTTGAATCGCTTTATGAATTAACCTACAAGTTACAAATCCCCGGATTGGGCGATTATGGTATAAAAGAGGATGATTTTGATAGAATTGCCACGTCTGCCTCCAATAAAAATAATCCCGTCAAACTGGAAAAATCTGAGATTATTGAAATTTTGAAATCAAGATTGTAGCTTTACAGTTTCAATGAATTATATTTGTTCAAAAAATCCATTTTGGTGAATCAGGAGTATTTAATGGTGAGCCTGAAAAATTGAAAAATTAGTCGGGCTAATTTTAAAATGTAAAGCAATGAGACGTTTATTATTTATTTATTCATTTTTTACCCTGGTAGTTTTTCAGGGTGTATGTCAATTCCCCCAGTTTAAATATCACGCGATTGGAGAAACCGATAAACTGGCCGCGCAAACATCATTGGTCGACATGGATAATGATGGTGATCTCGATTGGGTTGTTGGCTCTGTTAATTATGTCTGGTGGTTTGAGAATAAAGGAATTGATAATTGGGAAAAGCATTTGATTGGTAGCAACCCGCTTACCGAAACCGGTGGTGTAGCCATGGATGTGGATGGTGATGGTTTGTTGGATCAGGTATCAGGACAAACATGGTACAAAAACACGGGTGATCCTACTTCAGAATTTATCAGGTTTGAAAATAAGGCCATTTGGGCCTACGAAAATATTGCCGCGGATATAAATGGTGATGGTAAGGTGGATATTATCTCGAATAGCGATTTGGAAGGATTATACTGGTACGATTTTTCAGGTCGTGAAGAGAAGAAATGGAAAGAACATTCTATTGGGGAGGGTACCAGGAGTGGTATTGGTCCAAAAGGTTATGGAGATATTGATGAAGACGGGGATATAGACATCGTGAAATCAAATGTCTGGTACGAGAATGATGGTGAAGGGAAAAAATGGATCCGGCATGCCAGTCTTAAAATCAGTCGGCTTGATGATAAGTACCCTAATTGTACACGATCCTGGTTGGTTGACATGGACAACGATAATGATCTGGATTTGGTTCAGATAGAGTCATATTATTCAGACTGCCGCGTAGCCTGGATGGAAAAACAGGATGTGAGAGGCAATACCTGGTATCTTCACATGATTGATGAAAACTCCAAACAGGAGTTACAGTCATTGGCCGTTGCCGATTTTGATAACGACGGGGACCTGGATGTTTATGCAGGAGGTAGTACCAATACTTCTGATTTTCACGTGAAATCTTTCATATACGAAAATGTAGACGGCAAAGGACGTAAATGGATCAGGCATGAAATATTAACCGGCATTGAATCATTTGGTGGTATGGCCGGTGATATTGATGGAGACGGTGATATTGATATTATTTCAAAACCATGGCATGGTGAAGAGAATTACGTGCTAGAGAATCTTTTGATTAGCAAGTAATTATTTGCCATGTAAAAACTTAATCCTTACGCTTGAATTAATACCCAGGTTTAGCAAGTCTGCAGCATTTCCGCTATTTATAGCAATTTCAAGCAAATCTGCCGTGTTAAAAAGTGCAAGCAATTCTCCCACGCTGGTCTCGTTATATTGCTTATTTACCCGGTTTATCTTGTAATGATTGGATTGAACGTATATCTCGAATTTCCGTTGCCGCCTGATTCTTTCAAATAATTCGCGGGTTATATTGGTTATGGCATTCCGGTATGAATCAATATAAATAATGGTCCCGGTAATTGAATTTTCTTCAATAACCGGTCGCAGGAGAGTTTGCTTGTTAAATTCTTCAACTTTGTTGCCCAAATCATGCATATTTCCTTTTTTCAGAAGTTCTATAGCTGCAGGGACAAATACATTGAGTTCAGGAAACCCCATTCCTTCCTGGTATTTTTCTATTCTGATCATTTCACTGGGTTCATTTTTAAGCAGAAAGGCAAAAACTCCATTGTCCGCACCAATAAAATAATGATCATCATAGAATACACAGAGATACGGGATATCTTCTGAATTTTCACTATTTACACATATTAAATGAATTGAACCGGAAGGAAAATTCATGTAACAATTTCTTAGTATAAATGCAGCCTGTAATGAATTAAAGGGGTCGACAGAGTGAGATATATCCATGATATTCGCTTTCGGAATATTTCTGAGGATGGTGCCTTTTATGGCTCCCACGTAATAGTCATTTTTATTCCAATCACTTATTAATGTAACTACTGACATCTTATAGGTAAATAATGATATTCACTATTTCATTGAAAAGTTTAAAAAATAGTTTTATTTTGTAGATACCAAAAGTATAAAATAATGTAAAACCTGCATGACAGATAATGGTATATCTTTTAATAATAATAAACTGGTTGAATTTTTGTAAAATGATAACTGATAAATAAACGAAAAAAGGTTTTATATGGTTTTCTTATTACTATGCTAAATTGATGAGCTATTTTATGATTGAAAAATTGATATATTTGGAAGGTATTGATCCGATAAATCTTTTTGGAATCAATAACATTAATTTTGAAATACTGAAGCAGGCTTTTCCTAAAATAAAAATTATAGCCCGGGGAAATGAACTAAAAGTAGCAGGTGAACGTCCTGAAATAGAGCGTTTCGAGGAAAAGATAATACAACTGATTGATTATTTTCATAAATACAATTCACTTACGCCAGATGAAGTTGAAGAGATTCTTTTGGAATCGGGAAATGTCGTGTTAAAGTCTCATGTTTTAAATAATGATGTTCTTGTCTATGGTAATAATGGTAAAATTATCAAGGCCAAAACTCCTAATCAGATTAAATTGGTTCAGGAATACCAGGAAAATGATCTTCTTTTTGCCATTGGTCCTGCCGGAACCGGGAAAACTTATACTGCCATAGCCCTTGCCGTGCGCGCATGGAAAGCAAAGGAGGTGAAGAAAATAATCCTGACCCGTCCGGCTGTTGAAGCTGGGGAGCGCCTGGGTTTTTTACCCGGTGATGTTAAAGAAAAACTCGATCCTTACCTTCAACCCCTTTACGATGCACTGAATGATATGATTCCATACAGGAAACTGGCTGGCTTGCTCGAAGAAGGAACCATACAAATCGCCCCGCTTGCTTTCATGAGGGGAAGAACTCTTAGCAATGCCTTTGTTATATTGGACGAGGCTCAAAATGCAACAATGAACCAGCTAAAAATGTTTCTTACCCGAATGGGGCAAAACGCTAAATTTATTGTGACCGGTGACATAACACAGATTGATTTACCCGATAAGAGCAATTCAGGATTAGTAAAAGCACTGGAAATATTAAAAGATATAAGGGGAATTTCATTCGTGGAATTTGATCAACGTGATATAGTGCGGCACAGGCTGGTAAAATCTATCGTGGATGCTTATAATAAATATTTATCATAAACTAAAACTTTTATCAATGGAAAAAGCGATTGTAAATACCGATTTTCAATTCCCGGCACAAAAAAGTAAATACACGGGGAAAGTTCGTGATGTCTACAACATAGACGATAAATTTCTGGTGATGATTGTTACAGATAGAATCAGTGCCTTTGATGTTGTTTTACCAAGGGGAATTCCATACAAGGGACAGGTTTTAAATCAAATAGCTGCCCGTTATTTGGATGCTACTTCAGACATTGTACCCAACTGGAAAATAGATTCTCCTGATCCTAATGTAACCGTTGGTCATTTTGTCGATCCTTTCAAGGTTGAAATGGTTATCAGGGGATACCTGACAGGGCATGCATGGAGAGAATACAAGGCAGGCAAAAGACAAATTTGTGGTGTACCCATGCCTGATGGCATGAAAGAGCATCAGAAATTCCCTGAACCTCTTCTCACACCGACCACTAAGGCAGCCCAGGGGCATGATGAGGATATTTCCAGAGAAGAAATATTAAGGCAGGGGCTCGTGTCGGAAGAAGATTATGACTTGTTAGAGAAATACACGAAGGAATTGTTCGAAAGGGGAACTGAAATTGCAGCAGAAAAAGGTCTGATACTGGTTGATACAAAATATGAGTTCGGGAAAAAAGATGGGAAAATTTACCTGATAGATGAAATTCATACACCCGACTCATCCCGCTATTTCTATTCTGATGGTTACGAGGAAAGATTGGCAAGGGGAGAATCCCAGAAGCAATTGTCAAAGGAATTCGTGAGAGAATGGTTAATTGCCAACGGTTTTCAGGGAAAAGAAGGACAACAAATTCCGGAGATGAACGACGAGTTCGTGAATCAGGTGTCTGAAAGATATATTGAACTTTTTGAGAAAGTTACCGGTGAAGAATTCAACAAATCCGACTATCAGGAACGTTTGTCACGTATCGAGCTTAATATTATGAACTTCCTGGCCAGTCAGCAAGTAATTTGATAATAACAGGTTGACTTTTTGATTATTTGCCATGGATTAATACCCGGGTAAAAATTAACTTTTCATTACATATACTACCGACTTTTTTATATTTTTGTCATGGTAAAATGAATAAAAGGAATTAATGCCTTCAATTAAATATATCTTATCCCTGCTTGCACTGGTAACACTACTTTCACCTGGTTTATCCCAGGAGGAACCGGTAGAAGTTGAAAGATCAAAAAACAAGGTGATCATTGATGGGAAAGTATATTATATTCATGTAGTAAAGGAAGGACAAACACTTTATTCCATAAGTCATGCTTACAATGTAACACAAAAAGAAATCGCGGCTGAAAATCCCGAGGTGATGGTCGGTTTAAAAGAAGGGCAGACTTTAAAAATTCCAGAAAGACCAGTTGTAGTTGATAAGATTAAACTCAATAAATCTGATAAATTTATTTATCACATAATATCTGAAGGACAAACTCTTTATTTTTTATCCCGGCATTATAATATTTCTATTGAAGATATTTTTAAACATAATCCTGAACTCGAGTATAGTAACTTGCAAGTTAACCAGGTGATAAAAATTCCCAGGGAGAAAGTGGGAACTGCCTCACCTGATGAAAATATTGAATACAACGAGTATATCAAACACCGTGTTGAAAGAGGTGAAACCCTTTACTCTCTTTCAAAATTATATGATGTTACTATTGAGCAGATTATTAACGCGAACCGGGAAGGTGGATGGCGAGGGTTGAAATATGGAGAATATCTACTTATACCGAAAAATGATTATCATTCAGTACAGGTATTGACTCCCGGTAATGATACTGTAAAAATTGATACGGTTCCGATACTTGATACAGCACGTTATTACAAGGACCATTTGAAGAATTTCTGTGATTCTCTCGCGTTTCGTCCTCAGCATGGTACATTTAATATTGCCGTATTACTTCCCCTCTATTTGAATTACCAGCCAAAGTCGGGCGAGGACACGCTGGATATAGAAGAATCAGGCGAATTGGATAACCTGGAGAACGCGGAAGAACGAGCCGGGTTTGATGCATTTCGGCGAAAAACCCTGGGATTTCTTGAATTCTACGAGGGTGTTCTTTTAGGACTGGATGAGCTGAAGAAAGAGGGATATTCTGTAAATCTTCATCTTTATGACACGGAAAACAACCCGGAAAATGTTTACAGGATCGTGAGTGAGATGAAAACACGGGACATCAATTTAATTATTGGTCCTGTTTTTGATGACAATATTGAAATTGTCGCGAAATATAGTAATGAAAATAAAATTCCGCTAGTTTTACCTTTTTTTACCAATCATGATATTTTAATTGATAATCCCTACCTGATTCAGGTTATTCCCTCAAGAACCGTTGAACTGGATTACGCGGCAAGATTTTTATCTAATAATTATGATAAAAACCTCGTGTATGTGCATTCAGGAGATAGCCTTGAATTACAAATGATCAATGAATTCAAAGACAAAATATTTAAGTATACTTCTTTCAGAATACCATTATCCAATCTTGTTTTCAAACAGGTCATTTATAATGACACATTAAAGACCGGGCTTAAGCATGCCCTGACTAATCATAAAACCAACCTCGTTATTATTCCTTCCGAACGTGAAGAATACGTGAGTGAAGTTGTTCGTTTTATTGATTCTTATAATAAAGAATTTGAAATAAGGTTATTTGGATTTCCTACATGGCCAAGGTTTAACGGGCTTGAAACTGAAGCTCTTCATGCAATGAATATGGTTTATTTTACTCCTTTTTATGTTGATCAAAAAAGTCCCAAAACAATAAATTTTTATCAAAAGTTTGAGAGTGCTTACGGTTTTTATCCATGGAGAATTACTTCCAAAGGTTTTAACATGGGAATGATTGGGCACGATATCATCAGTTATTTTGTAAAGTCCCTTGGAGATTATCGGGATGAAATTTGTAATTGTATACCGGTCAGAAATGCCGATACCCTGGAATCAAAATTCGCTTACATTCGTGAAAACCCATATAGTGGACTTGAAAATAACAGGATGTACTTCGTGGAATACACGAGAGACTACGAGGTGAAAATTATTGATAAATACCCAAAACCAGAAGAATTTTTTGATCGGGAATTTGATTTTAATATCCCTGCAGAGGTTCCCGATACTACAGTAAATGATACCATTAAAACTCCCGTTTTCAGGACGCCTGATCCATTTTTTGATCATCAATGAAAGCTGGCATTTGTCTGTTTTTTGAGATTATAGCCAGTCAAGGTATTTGTCATTCTTCGCGGGGGAAGACAGCCAGGTGGTAGCTGGAAATTAGTCCGGGATTAATTTCATAATAAGTTTAATATTTAGTTATATTATTGATTTTAAGCATGTCCTTTTAAAAAGGTACATATCAAAATTAAAATGTGCCTTCTATGAGGGTTTTATCTTACATGCAACTTTTAGATCCTGCTGAATACACGAGTATGTTTTCTTTTCATGTAACCTTCATCATTCCTCGGGAATGTTGGTTCGGTCCGATTTTTGTTTTTTTGGTTTGATTAATAACCAATAAATCATAAGATCATGAGGAAAAATATACTTAATATAATTTTAATTTTTGGGGTTTTGTTTACCGGATGTAGCAAATACCAATTTGTTTTTGTTGAACAAAGATATCCTCAAAACAGCACCGAACCTAATTTTATAGATGCTGATTCTATCAAAATTAATTACAATTTCGCGGGAAATAATATGCCTGTAAAAATTCGAATCTTCAATGATTCGGAGAAGTCGCTTTATTTTGACTTGAAAAAATCATCAGCCATCATTGGCGGTGAGAAAGTTGATTACTGGAAGCAGATTGAAAACAGGATAGTACATATTCCTCCAAAATCTTATATAAATAAAAATGTTTGCTACCTGGGCGGGTCCTTTAACCTGAAAGAAAGTGATGCTGAGTTCAGGAATGTTAGCTTTTCAGGTCCAACAGGCACATATCACGCAAGGTTATACGATTTTAAAACATATAATACACCATTAACTTTCAGGAGCTATCTTACCTTTTCTTCAAGCGAAAATTTTGAGAATGAAGTCGCAATTGACAAAGAGTTTTATGTCCCGGCAATAGTTGAATCGTACTCAAAAAATATTTCTTTTGATCCTCAAGTAGTTGGATATGGCGATAATTCGGTGCTCACGGAAAGAACGGATTTTTCAAAGGGGATAGGATATATTGCAATAGTGGGTCTGATAGGGTTATATCTGGCTTCCTTGTAATATTAATAGATGTCATCCGGTAGCAATGACCGGATGACGAAAATTCTTACAACGGTTTTACCGGAATACAAATATCAACAATGAATTTTTTCTCCGGGTGTTCCTCGTGGTTGTTATGGTATAACTCAAAAGGATATCCATCAGCCGGCTGGTAGCCCGATTCCGATAACCAAACGCATACCGAGTTCCAGGCTTCCTCAAATTCCATGGGAGATATCTCGAAGCTACCTACCACGTGTTTTCCACCAGGCAGGCTCATATTACCGAACTCTCCCTCCGTTTTCACATCACTTTCCACGGTAATGCAGGCACTTTGCCTTAGCTTGTCGATGTCGGTTACAGCAGGGTTGTCATGGTATACTGTGACTGTTTTTACATCGGGGTTTGAAAGTAAGCCTCTCGGACCTGCCCATTGCATGAGTTTGCCATATGCCTGCCCTATCAAATGAAAAGATCCCACGTGCCTGGTATAAACCAGCTTGAGTGATGGCATTTCTTTAATCTGAATGTTGTTTTTCATAATAAAACCTCCTTTTTTAATTGTTTCAACGTTGCAAACGTAGTCAATGGATGAGGTTTTGATTTTACTGTTCTTGCTTTCTGGTTGACGAATCTTGCTATTTGCATAGTCGTTGCTTTCCCTGAATTCCTGGGCGCTCATGCTAAACCTGTCCCTGAAATTCCGGCAAAAAACAGATACATTGTTATAACCGCAATACCATGCAACCTCGCTAATGGGCTGTTGCTTATCATGGAGCAGGAGGGAGGCTGCCTTTTCGATCCGGATGCGTTTCACGAAACCATTGAGTGTTTCGCCAGTGAAAGCAGAGAACAGCCTGTGGAAGTGAAATGGAGAAAAATTAGCCACACCGGCGAGTGTGGCAACTGATAAATCTTTGTCGAGGTTTTGTTCAATAAAATCAATCACCCTGTTAATGCGATGAATGTATTCTTTCTGGTAGCGGTTCATATAATCAGGATTAAATAGATAAAAATTCAAAAATAAACCATGTATTTCAAATACAAGATAATTTGTATAATAAATGCAACCTTTATCCCTGATAATATTCCAGAACATTCATGGCGAAGCGGGCAGAGGCTGTTCCGGGTCCACCACTCGATTATGTTCAGGGATGAACATTTCTGTTAAGTGGCTGTTTTAAATGTAAATAATTCAGAACGTGAAAACCTCAATGAGGATGTTTACAACTTTAATTTGGGTTTTTACAAAGTCATGCTTAAAATCGATTACATAAATATATTTGAAAGATGAAATTAAAAGGGAGTAAATTTGAAAAAGTAGACAAGACACTTACCCAGTGGATGGCTGAACATGGTCTTAAGTTACTCAGAATAAGTGTCGGGATAATTTTCACCTGGTTTGGAATACTGAAGTTTTTCAAGGGGCTTAGCCCGGCAGAAAGCCTGGCTATTACTACCATCGATATTTTATCTTTCAGATTAATACCTGAAGATGTTATTATTTACGGGCTTGCAACATGGGAAACATTGATAGGAATTGGCTTGCTTCTTAAAATATTCATGAGAGAAACCCTCCTGCTGTTATACCTTCAAATGTTGGGAACTTTTACCCCTGTATTTCTTTTACCGAATGAGGTATTCGCGGAATTCCCTTATGCCCTTACCATCGAAGGACAGTATATTTTTAAAAACCTGGTTGTGATTAGCGCGGGAATTGTTTTAGGAGCAACAGTGAGGGGAGCCCGGATAAAGATTGAAGAAGATAATACCTGAGTAGCAGTAATTCTTGTGGGTAGATTTTCGCCTCCGGAAAATTCCGTTAAGAAAAAATGGAGTGAAGCGTTATCTGTTGCGTATGTACATTATTGCGTATCTATTTCAAACTCAATCACGTCCACACGCACGTGAAAGCCTGCCCGGCACGAGGGCAAAATAACCATTCCGGTTTTTAATTGGATACCATTGAAAATTTTAATACTCCTTCAGTATATATTGCACTATCTGATAAGAGTTTTTAACGATTTCAGGCAGAAACCTGTTGAAATTCTCAGGTGCTTCTCCATCTGCCTTATCAGAAATGGTCCGGATAATAAGGAAAGGGATATGATTGATGGTACATACCTGTCCAACCGCGGCTCCTTCCATTTCCACGGCATCTCCATTTAACTCACTTTTCAGGTAACCATAATGTTGCATTTCTCTTTGGGTCAGGAACTGGTCACCGGTAAGAATCCTGCCCGTGTGTCGTACATGTTCAACCGGTGCCTCGAATGCCAGCTTCCTGAGATATATATCTGTCTCAAAGTACCTGTATGAGGTATAGGGAATTTGACCTCTTGGAAAATCCAGGCTGGTAGCATCCAGGTCATGCTGCACGCAGTCCCTGCATACAATAATATCCCCGATGTTATATGTCGGGTTTACTCCACCTGCTACCCCGGTAAAAAGAATCCATTTGGGTTTATACTCGTCTATCAGTTTCTGGGCTGTCATGGCGGCGAAAACCTTTCCCACGCCCGATTTCACTACAACCACGTCTTTACCGTGAAATTGCCCCTCGTGAAATACGAATGCTCCCATTTGATTTTTTCGCGGTTTTTCCAGGTGTCTTATGAATTCACTTATTTCGGCATCAAGTGCACCAATAATGGCATGAAATATTTTTTGCATGGATTCGTATTTTGCGGGCTGAAGGTAAAGAAAAAATGTTATACGATGGGCATGCGATGGGTATAAATCCGACCGATTCTGTCGAATGTGAAAGAAATGTGAAGGAAATTGGAATACGGAAAGTTCAGGGAGCTCAAAATATCGAAAGGAGATTACCTTCGAATCGAACCAGGTATTAGCGATGATTTTCGTTTGAAACTTTTAGATATTTCAGGTAAAATCGTTGATGATTTTTCTATAACCGGTGAGCGTATAATATGCGTAAAAGGTTTAAAGCCAGGATTGTACTTTGCTGTTGTAACTTGTAATAGCGGGAATGTAGAAGTGAAAAAGTTTCTGAAGTCTGATTGAATTATTTGCTGAGAAAAAAATACAATTTTTCTTTTATCCTGAAGTTTTATTTCTTTACAGGAAATAAAATGAGAATGATAAAAATACATGTATTCATCCCGGGGCTCATAATCGCTCTCTCTTTTTTAAATCTTTCAGCTCAACAGAAAACATCTGTCACCATACTGTATGATAACATACCATTTGTTGATTCCCTGGAAACATCTTGGGGATTTGCTGCCTTCATTGAACATGGGGCTAAAAAAATACTTTTTGATACAGGCGGGAAGGAAGACTTGCTCATTGAAAACATGAGAAAGCTGGGTGTCGACACGACTGCCATAGACCACGTGGTTTTATCTCACGAGCACTGGGATCATATTGGTGGCCTGGTAAGAATTATTGAGAAAAACAAGGGAGTTACTGTTTACGTGCCCGCGAACATGAAAAAAAACCGGATCGAGATGATCGAAATTTTTGATGCAACTCCCAAACCCATAAACCAATACCTGAAATTTTCGGATGGAATAACCCTCGTGCATCATCCAGACAGTAATCCGGCCGAGTTATCCATGATTATTTCAACTGCGAAAGGGCCGGTCATTCTTTCCGGTTGTGCTCATATCGGAATTAAAAAAGTAGTGGAGAGGGCTGGCGATTTTACTGAAGAAGACATTTTTCTCGTTATGGGCGGATTTCACATGCACCGGTCCACCCAAAAGCAAATTGATGAAGTTGTTTTATCTTTGAAAGACAAAGGAGTGCAGTTTGTCGCTCCATCTCATTGCACCGGGGAAAATGCCATGGAAGCATTCAGGAAAACATTTGGTGAAAATTTTATAAAAGCCGGGCTGGGGAAGAAGATAGTAATTCAATGATGGGCTGTTTTCGCAAATCATTTTTTCTTGATTTGGCTTAAAATTTTTCCATGTATTTTGGAAAACAGGTAGAAACCGTCCTTTTTAATTTCTAATTTAAAACCCGGATGGTGATATATATCACCTTTGTTTATTGATATTTGCAAGAAAAATGTCCTACTTTTAATATTCAAATTGTGAGATTATGAGTTTTGTTCCGATGGAGAATCTGTCATCAGCAGAAAACCTTGCCAGGAGGCTTAAAGTTTATAGCTCAGGTTTGCATAACAGCCCACTTGCTCTTATTTTATGGAGAACTTGCAACAATAATATTGAAATTACTGAATGGAACAAAGCCTCGGAAAAAATTTTTGGATGGACTGCTGAAGAAGTACTGGGGAAAAACTTCATGGATTTTTTAGTTCCTGCTGCCGAAGCTTCCACCGTGGAAAAGATAGTTTCCCTCCTGATTGAAGAAAAGTACCCTCATAATCAACAAACTGCCTGCAATACAAAAAAAACTGGTGAAGTAATTATTAATTGGTTTAATACACCTGTTATTTTCGAAGACGCGAGATTTATTTACGTGATTTCACTCGGTGAAGATATAACTGAAAAAAAATCCCTGGAAAAGAAGTTACAGCAGACAAACATGAAGCTTGTTCACCAGAATGAAGAGTTTGAAGCTTTGAATGAAGAATTCTCCGCTCAAAATGATGAGATGAGAGCAGCAAATGATGAGCTCCTTGAATTAAACGAGAGAATTGCTGCCAGCGAGAAAAAATTCAGTCAACTCTTTAGGCAGATGGTTGATGGAATGGCTCTCCACGAGATAATTACCGATAAGGAGGGAAACCCTGTTGATTATATTTTCCTGGATGTAAATCCTGCTTTTGAAAAGATGACAGGTTTGAAAAAGAACAAAATTATCGGGAAAAGAGTCATGGCTATATTTCCTAATACCGAACAGGTCTGGATTGAAAGGTATGGCAGGGTTGCACTCTCGGGAGAACCCGATCAGTTCGAGAATTATTCCTCAGAACTGGATAAATACTATAGCGTGACCAGTTTTTGTCCGGAGCTCCGGAAATTTGCAGTTATTGTCGATGACATCACAGAGCGGGTTAAAGCCAATGAAAAACTGAAACAAAGTGAGGAGATGTTAAACTCTTCTCAACATCTCGCGAAAATTGGCGGGTGGAGATATGATATTGCCTCAAATGAACTCTTTTGGACAGATGAAGTCTACAAGATACATGACATGTCGGTAAAAGATGAAACGGCTGTTAAGAAAAGCATAGAATGTTACGCGGGTGAATATCGTGTAAAAATACAATCAGCATTTGACGCGCTGATAAAATCCGGCGAGGAATATGATATTGAAAGTGAGTTTATCAGTCTGAAGGGAAAGAAAAAATGGGTTCGGACAGTTGGAAAACCAATCATTGAGAATGATAAAATAGCCGGGGCTTTTGGGAATATAATTGATATAACTGATAAAAAGCAGGCGGAGATAGCCCTGAAAGAATCGGAAGAAAGATGGCAATATTCCCTGGAAGGTAGTGGAGATGGTGTATGGGATTATAATTCGGAATCAAGAAAATTATTTGTATCAGAAATTGGTAAAGAATTGCTTGGCTTTGATAAACGTAAAAAGTTTTATACTCTCGAAGATTGGAAAGACATAATTAATAAGGATTTTGTTGATCTGCTTGAAAATGAATTTTCCAAACACCTGAATGGTCAAACAAAACAAATTTATTGTCAGTATAAATTAATTGACCAGGAAAGATGGATATTATCAAGAGGAAGGGTTTTAAGCAGGGATAAGAAGGGGAGACCTGTTAGAATAATTGGTACTCACTCTGATATTACCCGGCAAAAAGACACGGAGCAAGAAATGCGTGAAGAGACTTCTTTTAGTATTCAGCTTTCAGAATTAAGTCAGCAGGTACTGTCACCAGGATATTCAATAAAAAGCATAGCAGACATGGTGCACGCGTTATCTCTGAAGATAACCGGGAGCAAATATGGTTTTGTTGCAAGTATTGATCCGGTTACTGAAGATATGGTGAGCCATACCCTTACAGATATGATGAATGATTGTCAAATGAAGGATAAAAATATTATTTTTCCTAAATCCGGGAAGAAATATCCTGCACTATGGGGCCACGCGTTGAACCTCAAGCAGGGTTTTTTTACCAACGATCCGGTAAATCACGAGACTTCGAAAGGGCTTCCCAAGGGGCACGTGAGAATGGAAAATTTTTTATCTGTACCTGCATTGGCAATGGGAAAGCTTGTTGGACAAATTGCACTTGCCAACACCTTAAAGGGATATTCTTCAAAAGATCTGAAAAGAATCGAAAAAGTTGCCCAGGTTTATGCTTTTGCCGTTTTGAGGAAGCACCTTGAGGATGATTTGGTAGAAGCCCGTGAAAAAGCAGAACAATCGGATCGTTTAAAATCAGCTTTTCTGGCTAACATGTCCCATGAAATCCGTACTCCCATGAATGGTATACTTGGTTTTACTGCATTGTTGCGAGACCGCGAGTTACCCGAGGATAAAGCCAATCAGTACGAGAAAATTATAATGAATAGCGGTAAAGCTTTGTTGTCAATAATTGATGATATTATTGATATCTCAAAAATTGAAGCCGGGGAATTAAAGTTTGATATTGCTGAATGTAACCTGAAAGAAATTACGCGAGAAATATACACGAGCTTTTCTCATTATAAAGACACCATGGAAGATGAAAGCAGGGAAAACGTTTTGTTAGAACTCTCTTACCCCCTATCCTGGGATATTCATGTTTATACTGATGCAGGTCGGCTAAAACAGGTGTTTAATAATTTATTGACCAATGCCTTTAAGTTCACGGAGAAAGGAATAATTCGTTTCGGAATTCATGAATATCGACCGGATAAGATTACTTTTTTCACGAGTGATACCGGAATGGGAATTCCTGAAGATAAATTCGAGTTAATATTCGACAGATTCGGGCAAGTGCCTGATCAAAATTATTCTTCATCGAGAGGTACCGGCCTTGGACTGGCTATCTGTAAAAGTATCATTGAATTGCTGGGAGGTAAAATATGGGTTGAATCCGCGGTCGGAAAGGGTTCTGTATTTTATTTTGAGCTGCCATTAAAAAAAGGAGATGCTGAAGTACTGGCTTATTCCCGGCAGGAGAAAAAAACTATTCAAAACACCAGGTGGCCCGGCAAAAAAATACTGATTGCTGAAGATGAAGAGATAAATTTCATGTTCCTGGAGGAACTTCTTGAAAACTCAAAAGCAGAAATATTAAGAGCTCAAACCGGGGAAGAGGCAGTGGAATATTGTAGAAAATTTCAGGTGGATCTTGTTTTAATGGATGTGAAAATGCCCGTGATGAACGGCTTTGATGCTACCAGGATATTAAAAAAAGAGTTTCCACATATTCCTGTAATTGCTCAAACCGCTTATGCTTTTTCTGAAGATCGAGACAAGGCCATGGAGGCCGGATGTGACGATTATTTAGCAAAACCGATTCGAAAAGATAATTTGTTCAGGGTGATTAATAAATTTCTGGGCGAGTAAATTGATACACTTGGAAGGACGTATTCCCGGTTGTGCCATCTGATATGAATCTAATGTTTCGTTAATGACATAGCTGGTTTTTTTAGCGCTAGGACATGCCTCCTGCATTTTTAAACGTGACGAGTTATTCATTGCTTTTGTTAGATTCAGATTGTTCTGGTTTGACAAAATCTAAAATGAAGCAAAATCGGGTACCTTTTTTCCTGTTTTTATCAAGGATCAATGTACTACCATTTTTTTCAATAAAGTCGCGGCAAATAATTAATCCTAACCCGGTACCTTTTTCATTGGCAGTACCGGTTCTTATCTTATCCGAGTTGATTTCAAATATCTGATCTGATATTTCAGGAGGGATCCCAATTCCATTGTCTTCAACACAAACTTTTACCTTGTTGTTTATTTTTTCAGCCCTGAGAGTAACCGTGCCCCCGGGTGAAGTGAATTTGATGGAATTCGATGCCAGATTTCTTATGACCGTGCTGATCATGTTTTGGTCACCTTTCACGTGGAGATCTATCTCCGAATTAATTTCTAAACGAATATCCTTGATCATGGCACGGGGCGACAAGAATTCATAAATGTTGCTAATCACGTTCGAGATATTAAAAGTAACTGGATTATAATTGATAGCATCTGATTTTGCCCTTGACCATTCAAGCAGGTTTTGCAAAAGTTCAAATGCAGTTTTCGAGGAATTATGAATGATACTGCTTATCTGTATTATTTTCTCAGAATTCATGGAAGTACTGTTTCGCATGAGCAGCTCGGAAAATCCCATGATATTATTGAATGGGTTTTTTAAGTCATGTGCAATTATGCTAATAAGTTTGTCTTTGGTTATATTAGCCTCCTGAAGATTTCTCCTGTTTTTTATCAATGCATCTTCCACCATTTTTCTTATGGAGATATCAGATAATGCTAGAATGACTACATCTTTATCCTTTAAATTATCAGGTAGAATATTTCCTCGTATCTCGAACCACTTGTGCTGGTTGCCTGTAGTTTTTAACCGAACCTCCGTTTTGAAAGGTTGTTTATCTTTAGCAATTCCGGTTACCTGGGTCTTTAAAAATGGTAAATCATTCTCGTGCACTATACCAAAAAGCGAGGTTTCCATTAATGCAAGACTTTCTTGACCTAATAGTTTTTCCCAAGGTCCACTTTTGAATATTACACTGCCATCTTTATCAATTGATGTGATTAAATCTGACATTGTTTCGGTGATAACACGCAGCTCTTTTTCATTTTTACCCAATGCCTCCTCGAATAAGTTGCGTTGTAATCCGGCGGCAACCTGACGGATAAATGCTTCAACAAGTGTTTTGTTTTCCAAAGGTTTATCATGAGTCATGAAAAACTGTACTCCCGCGAATAATTTTCCATCTTTCTTAAGTCCAATAAAGTAGATGTTTTTCGCTGAATATATTTTTTCAATAGATAGGACTACACTTTTTGGAAAATACCTGGAAAGGACTTCTTTAAATGAATATGAAGTTTTTTCGAGATTGCCGGATTGGAATAATTCTTTTTCTTCCGCGGCTAAATAAAAATGATGGTCTTCAAAATCCAGTCTGAGATTATTGGTGATTTCATGGATAAAAGCAGAATCGAGACCATACGCCTTTTTTAGCTTTAAAAAATTTTTTGAAGCATCATATTTACTTATTATCGTGATGGCATTCGGGAGCAATTCATGTAATTTCTCTCCTAGATATTCATAAATTCCTTTGGTCGTGTGTATATTGAGTATGTCACCAGCAGTTTGATTGAGGAACTTGAAATTATCCAACAATTTAGATTCTTCGTTTCTCATCCTGTTCTTTGCCAGTAAAGTTGAAACCTGGTAAATAAAAGTTTCAAATATTCTCAGGTTTTCTATTTTCTTACCGTTTCTTGTAAGAATCGATACCGCGCCAATATCTTCATTCTCAGAAATAATGGGCATTGCATAATATGCCTCGTATTGAACAAGCTTTTCAAGAATCCTGCAAATATTCCCGGGGATGCTTCCAAGAAGAGCTTCATGAAGACCTCCTTTTATTTGCACCATATTTTCCGGTTTCGACTTATATTTCTCGTAATGTTCTTTCGTTAAGGTAATGGTATGATTCTCAATGTTAAATCTAAGAATTTTGTTTAATTTGTTTTTAAGACCATCAATACCCTTAACTCTTACAAGGGTCATTTTTCTTTCCGCCGGGTTCAGCAGACTTATGCCTATTATCGAGCCAGGAGCCATGGTACTCAATGTTTCAATTGTGGAATCAAGGATTTTTTCCTCATTATTCAACTTGAGCATTTTAAGAATTGACGTGTTCAAAAGTTCATAGTCAAATTCCCCTTGCATGTCATCTACATCATTATCATTCATCGTGTCCCCCTTTCCAGGGTTAAAGTCGCCCTGCTTGATGATTTAGCTAACGTTTCTTTTAAAAATTCAGATAAAAAAAATTAACTAACATCCATAATATATTACGTGAATATATTGTGCGGGTTACCTGTTTTTTCTTGTTTTTTCTATAATATGTTCTATAATATACCTGCAGGTAAAACAAGTGTACTATTATTTCATGAGCATGATCTTTTTCCCACCCTTCTCCAAGTATTGTTTCATGCAATCGGCGGTTAAACAGGAATGAACAGGGTAAAATAATAGAATTTCACCTATAGTTACTGATTGATAAAAATCTTTTGAGCCTTTAATTATACCATGCTCCTGCGAAAGTCTTCTAATCCTGGTGTTGAAATCCGGATTATCCCACGTTTGAGGAGACTTTCCCCCATACACGCCATAATAAGGTTCATTATTATCGTATAGAACATCCTTGGAAAAATGAATCGCGCCCCCATGGATAATAATTTCCTTTTCACGAGGGTTTTTGTCAACCACCGGACATGCCATTACTGTTGCAATATCTTCAGGCTTACATGAGCCAATATTTAACTGAGTAATGTCAAAAAAGATAAAATTCCCGGGTCTGATTTCATCCGCGGGTTTTAGATTCTCAACAAGAGAACAGGATGGGGTGTCTCCAACAGAAATAATACATTGATTAGTGATGTCTTTAATTTCTTCTTTTATTTTCAGTAGTTTTCCAGTATCCTCCTGGTAAATATTTTCAATTTCTTTCTTCGATGCAGCCTCGTATGTATTCCCGGAATGAATCAGTAATCCTTTAAAGTCCATGTAATTTTCTTTTTCAACAGATTGGACAAGTTCGATTATCTTATTATTGTCCTCGTGCCAGATACCAGACCGGTTGTAACCCGTATTTATTTCGATAAATATCCCTATTGGTTGCGTGAAATGACGAATGAGCTTTTCAAGATGAATCGCGGAGGTAATGGTCAGGTTCAGGTTTACAAATTCATTCAGTTCTTTCAGGTCCGGGATTTCATGTATATTAAGAGGAAATGCTATGGTTATATCATTCCAGCCTGCCTTGGCAAAATATTTAGCCATCTTGACAGAAGACACGGTAATGGCAGTAACCCCGTGATCCCTGTACCAGTTACCTATTGTTGCAGATTGATGAGTTTTAAAATGCGGTCTGAAAAGCACCTTGTTTTCCTGAGCCCTTAGAGCCATTTTTTCAATGTTTGCCCTGCATTTTTGCTCATCGATCAGCAAGGTAGGGCTTGTAATTTCCATGGTCTTTTTTTATTATGTAACGGAATAAAATTATAGATATTTAGTTTAATCTATTAATTTTGAATAACAAGCGTATTAAAATATGGTTGATATGAAAGTTGTAATAGCGCCCGATAAGTTTAAGGATGCCCTCGATGCACAATCGGTGGGGCAAAGTATAAAAAATGGTATTTGTCGTTTTGACTCATCAATTGAAACAATCGTTTTTCCCGTGAGTGACGGGGGAGAAGGACTTGCCGAATTACTTACATTTCACGGCAATGGAAAAGTTATTGAAGTAGAGGTAAATGGCCCTCTCTTTGAAAAAGTGAGAGCAAAATACGGTCTTTCGGAAGATGGTAATACCGCCTACATGGAAATGGCGCAAGCTTCCGGCTTGCAATTGGTTGCGCCGGGAAAAAGAAATTGCATGTTTACTTCAACATATGGTACCGGGGAAATGATTATTGATGCTTACAGGAAGGGTGCCAGAAGAATTATAATGGGTATCGGGGGGAGCGCGACAAACGACGCGGGGATCGGGATGGCAACCGCACTTGGATTCAAAATGATAGATAAGAAGGGAAATGAACTGAAACCCATTGGTAGTAACCTTGCTAAAATTACCTCGATAAGAGGGGATGATCTAAAGATTAATCCTGATGAAATGGAGGTAAGTATTGCCTGCGACGTGGGTAATCCGCTGTATGGAAAAAATGGTGCCGCACACGTGTATGCCTCACAAAAAGGTGCGAGTTTGCATGAAATTGAGGAATTAGATATTGGTTTGCGTAATTTTTCCGGGGTTGTGAAAAATATGTTCAACATGGATGTTGCAGGTATCCCGGGTTCAGGTGCAGCCGGCGGATTGGGTGCCGGTTGCATGGTTTTCCTGGGAGGCAGGCTCATGAATGGAATCGATCTGTTTCTAAAAGAATCCGGTTTTGGCGAGGTGCTGGATGGTTGTAATCTCGTGATAACCGGTGAAGGAAAAATTGATGCCCAAACTTTTCAGGGGAAAGCTATTCATGGCGTGTGTCAGTTTGCAGCAAGAAAAGACATTCCCGTGGCTGCTTTATGCGGTAAGGTTGAAACATCCACCGATGATATCAGTAAAATTGGCCTTTCTTATCTCTCTTCTGTATCCAGGGGACCTTCAACCCTCGATGAGGCACTGAAAAGCTCGTCTGAAAACCTGGAATTTGCTGCATATAATCTCATGAAAATATTCATGATTAAACGATCTCGATAACCACTGCCATGGCCAACAATAAATCAGTAGCAAGAACGGTAATCACGTTGCTCCCCAGCGCGGGAATTAATTTTGGGGTGTCATGATAAAATTTTAGCGCTGTTATACTGGCATTTATTGCCATGGGAAGGGGTAACAGGGCAATCCAAAGCCAGAATGAACCAAATCCCAATAAGGGAGCTGCAATAATGATGGTAAATGTTACGAACAAGCCAGAGGTATAAACGTAAGATGAAACTTTTTTACCCAGTTTAATTACAAGATGATACCTGCCTCCTTTTTTATCAGCCTCCATGTCAGGAAACTCGTTTATAAATAATAAAAGGGAGGTAAGTATACCCGGGGGTATTGATATAATAATTACCTCGAGAGGAATAATGTTACCCAGTTTATCACCGGGACTGGCATTCATGGCTACAAAGGTACCCAATACCACCAGGGTGCCCAGCGCGAGTCCTGCAAATAATTCTCCCATCAGAATCTTTGCCAGGAAGTCAGTGTATAGTAAGATAGTTAATCCTCCGATAACAGAATACAACAGAACCAACCAATGTGACACGAAAGTAAAATAGAGTCCGATACCAAAAGAAAGTAAGATGGTTCCTATCGCGGCACCTAAAACCGGGCCCGGTTTCGTGTAGCCTTTAATTAACATACCACTTCCACCGCTGAAGGGAGTGGGTTTGGTATGGAAGTCAATTTTTGAACGATAATCTGAATACTCGTTGAACAAGTTGACAGAAATATGTGCACTGACAATTCCAATTAATAATAATAAGGCATGTGCAACATTAAAATCCTCACCCGGCATTTTGTATTTATAAGCGAAAGCCAATCCTATAGCTACAAGTAATACCGCTAAAATTAGAAAGTTTGCTCTAACCTGCGCTGCCCAGACTTTGAATTTACTCATTGTTTTTTGTCTTAGAAATTAAAAATAAAGTTAATTAATATTAAAGGTAAAACAACCACCTTTTGTTAAAGTTGCGGCAAATTAAGAAACCTTTTGGAAAAAATGACTGATATGACTCATTTTTTTCACCAGTAATTCAAAATTTTCTGTAAAACCCAGCAGGAATCCTCCACCACCGGCCCCGCACAGTTTAATTCTAAAATCATCATTTAACAAGCTGTTATACCATATCTCGTGCCATTCTTCAGGAATCATTTCCCTGAATAGGGAGAGTTCCAACCCGGATAAACGGGTAAGCGATTTTTTGTTGAGTTCTTTTTTTCCTGTTATTAAGCTTTGAATACAATCTTCAGTTGCTTTAAAAAAATCATGGTAAATTTTCTTTTTGTAAGTCTTATCTTTCATTTTTTCATGGAAAAGATAAATAAGATGCCGCGTATTTCTTGCAATACCCGTGTCTATCAGAAATACCTGATTATTAACAAGATCGTGAGACATGAAATCGATAATTTCTAATTCTCCTTTTCCTTTGGAAAGGATTGATTTCTTTAAATAACTAACGAGAGGATCCAGCCCGGAGCTTTTCCCGTGAAACGGTGATTCAAGTGCAGCAAGAACTGCTCTTAGCGATTTCAAATCGTTCAGGCTTGTATCATTCATGTGATAACGATCATAAAGTGCTGCCACGAGGGCTCCAGAACTACCCAACCCGTAACCGGTGGGAATGTTTGACTTAAAATACAGGCCCTGGCTGATATCTTTTTCCATTTCACGGGTTTTCAAAAATTCTGTTGATTTTTCGGTACGAAGCAATTTCAGGTACTCGTTTATTTGCTGGTTTGAAATAATCGCGGCCGGGTTCTTTTTCACGGGATCACTAAATGCGATTTGCCCGCGGTACATGTTAGTTGGAATAGTAAGAGCCTGTGAGCCATGGATGATTCCATATTCACCGAAGAGCAATATTTTCGATGGAAACTGAGGATGCACTGGAAACTACTTGATTGTGTTACTGAATAAAATTGATCTTGGGACCATCACCTATCATGTCATCAATATAATATTTGTTTTGGCAATAGGGTAATAATCGGGGTAAAATATTATTTAACATTTCCTCCCTGACACTGGATGGATACAATACATGCACGTTAGGCCCGGCATCAATCGTGAATGTAATAGGAAGCTTCTGTTCCAGTTTCACATGTCTAATCATTTCAATGAGTTTTAATGTTTTCTCGTTTAGGAGAATAGTACCCGGCCTGGAACTCATGATCAGCGAGTGCAATGTTAATGCTTCTTCTTCGACAATTTCACTGAATTGTTGAAAATTATTCTCCTGAATAGCGATGAGTATATTTTTTAAATTTTCATTCGCCTGTCTGTACCTGGCTTCGGCAAAGGGATGATCGTTCATGAGCGAGTGCCCGGATGAGCTTGAAAGCTTTTTAGGCGAAGTTTCGGTAACCAGGATCAAATCGTGTATACCGTTAATAAATGAATTCACGGGTGTTTCAATTTTTATAGCGTGTTCATTACTGCTATCTTTCAACTCACTTGTTTCTCCCCATTCAACGAGACCCCCGAAAACAGAACGGCACGCGCTACCCGATGCAAGCCTCGCGATACAGGAAGCATCTTTAAAAAAATTCTTGTCGTTATTGTTTTTTCCTGAAACCATGTTCCGCGCAGTGCATAAAGACAAAACAAGTCCACTCATGCTAGATGCAGAAGAAGCAATACCGGCTGAATGAGGGAAAGAATTATTACTTTTCAATGAAACATCATATTCGAAAAGAAAAGGAAAATAGGAGGGAGCTATCTTTTCGAGAAAGGTTCTTATCCGGGATTCGAATTTCTCGTTTTTTTTTCCTTCAAATATAAACTGCATGTTTAATATGCTTTGCTTGCTTTTTCTGGGCGAAAGTGAAACAGAGAAATCGGTACAGGAATTTTTTAGGGTAATACTAAGCGAGGGTGATCGCGGTATTTGGTTTCCTTTTTTTCCCCAATACTTTACAAGGGCTATATTTGAAGGGCTTTTCCAGCTTACAGTGGTGGTTTTTATATTTTCAGTAAAACTAATCATGCATGTTAAGTTTAATTACTTAGAATAATTTCTTTTAATGCGAAAATCGTGAATAAATTTTTCTGGTTAAAATAATGAATTAGATCTGATTTGCTTCCCTTCCACGTGGCCATGATGTAGTCTCCACCCCAGGCGCCAAGCGATTTTATTTGTCCCGGGAAATCCGCGAAAGTTGTTAATTGCACGGGAATTACCCCGATTAAATCAGAAACAAGTTTCTCATGGTTAACCATGTACACTTCAAACTCGTCAAGATAGCGGGCCTGATGCATTCTAACCGATAGGTCAGAGACAAGTCTGATCGTGTCAGAAGTGATGGTCTTGAGCTTATCCCGAAATCCGTTGATGTTATTCCGGGTATTTTCTTTTTTCCCGGTGTAAATAAAGTATATCGAGTCGGCAAAAGGAGGATTAAAAACGACCGGTTTGATTTCCATGGTTCCGTTTTCGTTCCGGTATAACAGGGGGGAATCGGAACGGGCACAGGCAATATCGTATCCGGATCCTCCAAAAACCAGGGAGTTAAGGGAGAAAGGATCCGTGTCAGACCAGAAGGCAATATTGGAAACCAATGATGAGCTGCTTCCCATACCCCAGGATGTTTCAAAATCAGCACTACTGGTAACATTCAATGGTACATGTTCTAAAAGAAAGCCGGGGTTCAGGCTTTTTGCCTTTAACAAAACGGATTTAAGTTTTTCGGCAGTAACCAGGTTATTGGTATGAATGATCTCCAGATTAGGATATTCATATAAAGCAACAAATACATATTCGTTTGTAAAAGTAGATTTCCACCTGATTCCTTTGAAATCAGATGTTCCTCTCGCGATCTGAAGATGCTGTCCCCTGTTTAAGGGCATGGCCAATGCTTTAGCTCCTCTCAGTACGAAATATTCACCTGAGAGCAATAGTTTGCCATTTGAATAATATGTTAGCACTTCATTTTTCATCTTTTTGCTGCCTTATAGAATCTAAAAATTTTTTTACCTCACCATGGGAAACCGGATGAGATTGAAACCATTTCGTGGTCTCAGCCGATTCCATTTCATTAGCCCCGAGCTGATGTAATATATTTGACAGGTGTAATTTCATATGACCTTTTTGTATTCCTGACGTGATCAATGATTTAATTGCTGAAAAGTTATTGGCCAATCCAGCCGCGCTTGCAACCTGCATTAAAATGGTGGCCGGAGGATTACCTAAAATTTCAAGTGCAATATTGGCAAGCGGATGCGACCGTGTTAAGCCACCTACCGTTCCAAGGGCAAGTGGAATTTTCAGCGAGTGAACAAAGCTCCCGTATTCTATACTGACAGAGGTTAAGCTTTTGTAGTGTCCCGTTCTTGAAGCCCAGGCATGAGCTCCTGCTTCTATTGCGCGGAAATCATTTCCCGTTGCAATAACCACGCTGTCGATGCCATTGAATATTCCCTTGTTATGGGTTACTGCTCTTTTTACATCCGCGTTCGCGACATCAATAGCCATTTTAAATTTCGCGGCAAACTCTTTCCCGTTTAAACCCGGTGCGACATTATCTAATTCTTCCAGGGTGCATTCTGCAAATGTTTCTACCAGGCATTCTGGTGTGTAATTGGATAAAATGGCCATGATGATTTCAACTTCGGTTGCCTCGGCACGAAAAGTTCTTTCCTCGCGGATATAGTTTTTTAAGCTGGTAGCTATTCGCTCAAGGCAGGTGTTGATAAAATTGGCACCCATCGAATCTACTGTTTCAAAAAGCACATCCAACTGGTAATAATGCTCAAGGTCTTTGGTCTTGTTTACAAGTTTCATTTCCCTGATACCACCGCCCCTTTTTCCCATTGACGCGGTAATATCTTCTGTTGATTTTTCAAGATGTTTCCTGATGAAGGGAAACTGGTTTGCCAGGTATTCATCATTACCTTTCCAGCGGAAATGCACCTGCCCCGACTTAAACGTGCTGATAACTTTACTGCGGAATCCTCCTCTTGCTGCCCAAAACTTTGCCGCTGCTGAAGCTGCTGCTACTACAGAACTTTCTTCAATGACCATGGGTACAAAATAATGTTTCCTGTTAATGTAAAAATTGGGAGCTATGCCAAAAGGAAGATGAAAATTACTGATTGTATTTTCACTAAAACTTTCAAGAATTCCTTGTTCCTTTTCATTTTGATTTCTGAATGATTTTAATTTTTGTTTGATATGATAAGGTAACCCGGTAGATTTTATCAACTGATCAATTTTTTGATCAGGAGAAAGCTTTGAAAATCCCTCGTGTATTTTCACACCGCGCATATTTCTTTATTTTACCTTTAAATAAGCGTAAGCCATTTCGAGCCCTTTGACCTGATAATCAATAAATTCCATGAGTTCATCAAGTCCTTTTAAAGCGAATTTAAGCATGGATGAAGCCTGACCATAGATAGAAGGCATCTTCGATATATTCATAAGGTAATAGCCATCAATGAATGATTTAATGCCTCCCGAGATAATTAACCCGCTACAATTAATTTCGGTCATTTCATCCAGTATTTTATTGATCATGAAAACCATTTCTTCTGCAGTGTGCCCTACACGGGAAAAGGGTTCATACAGACTCCTGTTTGTTTCGGACGATCTTTCCAATTCCAGTTTCGCGAAGTTAGTACCGCCAAAAGCCCCGAATTCTATTGCAGTAAGGGGTAATTGTAAAAGTTGTTCCAGGCTTTTTTCTCCCATGCCCTGACCAACCTCTTTCACGATAAGGTTAAGATCCGTGAGATCAATCAATCGTTTGATTGTTGCAAGCGGTGAAATTTTCATGCGATCTCCCTCGGGTTGTAACCACTCCTGCATGGGATTTACATGAACAATCAAGCCATCAGCATTTAATTTTTTTACAAGATCTTCTATTTTAGAGGTTTTGCCCAGTTCAATCATTTCTTCTACCTGGCAAATCCCCAGGTTAGCATAAAGGGGCTGGTCATCACCGATATATTGCCTTACATTAAAATCTTCAAAGTACGTGTCATCATCCAGGATTATCCGGCACGAACCCAGTCCCATGCCCATGCGATACTCCCTGCAGGCAATGGCCAGGTTCTTGTTTATGTTGGCGGCATGTTTAGTTCCGCCGGTCATGCTGGATACCCAGACCGGGACTTTCATTTTTTTCCTTCCAAGCGAGAAACTATCAGGAATACCTTCAGGATGAGAACTCAAAATAGGCTCGTAGCTGAATCGCTTGTCGAGCATGTCTTCAAGGATTCTCGAGCTAAAAGCAAGATTGATATGATCTTTTTTTCTGTCTTCCACGTTAAAAACCTATAATTTGTCAAGAATATATCGGGATATAACCAATCTTAAAATTTCAGAAGTACCTTCTCCGATTTGCAGGAGACGCTGATCCCTGTAAAATCTTTCAATATCATTTTCCTTCATCAGACCGTAAGCCCCGTGTACCTGTAGTGCTTCATCAGCAATTTCTCTTGCAATCTCGGAGGTGTAAAGCTTAGCCATGGCGGCTTCTTTCGCGAAAGGATGACCATTATCCTTTAACCAGCAGGCATGATAAAGCAGGTTTCTTCCGGCTTCAATTTTCATTGCCATGTCGGCCAGTTTAAAACTCACGGCCTGAAAATTCGAGATAGACCGGCCAAACTGTACTCTTTTTTTTGACCATTTCACGGCCATCTCGTATGCTCCTTCAGCCAGCCCAAGTCCGATAGCACCTATGGTAAGTCTACCTGAATCGAGAGTTTTGAGCATGATTTGAGCGCCTTTCCCTTTTTCTCCAAGGAGGTTTTCCCCGGGTACTATCATGTTGGTAAACCTGAGAATGCCGGTATCAGCAGCCCGCCACATCATTTTCCCGGTATACTTTCTGGCCTCGTAGCCGGGTGTGTCTCTTCTGACAAGTATCACGGATAATTCTTTCTCACCATTATTCATCCCTGTGATGGCCTGTAAGGTAATGCCGGAAGCCAATTCAGAAGCTGCATTGGAAATGAAACGTTTAGAACCGTTGATAACCCAGTTACCGTCTGTCAGTTCTGCCTTGGTTTCCGTGCCCCTGGCATCAGATCCTGCAGTATCTTCAGTTAAACCAAAGGCCCATAATTTATTACCGGTGGTTAAATCTGGCAGGAAATTTTCTTTTTGTTTTTCTGTTCCGAACATGTATACAGGCCCTATCCCAAGGCTGTTATGAGCTGCCACGGTGGCTGCCTGAGATGAATCGACCCTGGCAATTTCTTCAACGGCAAGTACCAGCGATAGGTAGTCGGTACCTTTTCCTCCATATTTTTCGGGCAGAAACATCCCGAATAAACCCTGTTCTCCGATTTTTTTGGTCAACCCTGACGAAAATTCTTCCTTTTCGTCCAACTCCCGGGCTAGTGGTTGTATCTCTTCACGAGCGAATTCTCTGACCCGGTTAATTAATTGCTTGTGTTTTTCACTCAAATAGGGACTTTCCATTTCACTTTAATTTAGTGTTACCAAAGGTGTATTTTTTTGAACCTGTTGCCCGGGAATTGCACTGATATGATTTACAGTTGAATTCCTTGGTGCGATAACATTGTTTTCCATTTTCATTGCCTCGATGATCAGCAGCACGTCACCTTTTTTAACTTCCTGAGCTTCTTTTACATTTACTTTGATTATTTTGCCATGCAAGGGAGAATATATAATGTTGCCATTCATCTCTTCGCGTTCATTTTTTTTCTTTTTCATACTTATTTCAAGTTGATGAAAAGTGGCATCCTGCAATTCCCATGGATAGTTGAGATAGACTACTCTTATGAATTCCTCGTGTATCTTGTATGCCATGGAATACTGTTGATGATTCAGACTGAATTGTATCATCCCGTCCGATATTTGAATATCTGATACATCTATCTCTTTTTCATCGTGTAACATGCTGAATGAATCGGGTGCGTTATGATAGATTTCAATGTTAATGCTCTCCTTGTTCAATATAAATTCTTTTTGCATCAGTATTCTCCAGTATCCTGAAATTGTCCAGGGTGAGAGTGTCTTTTTGCTGATTGATACATTTTCTCCCTTAAGCCACAGCGATATTAACCCGGCCAATGGAATGAGACGGTCTATTGCTTGTTTCCGCCTTGAAACAGCTTCAGTGATCCTGGGCAGTTTATTATCAATGTAATTGGTAGTAATCATGTTCTCCTGAAAGTCAGGGTGATTAAGTATTGTTGTCAGGAAAGCGATATTGGTTTTGATTCCACCAACATGGTAATTATCCAGATCCTGTTTCAGGATTTTTATGGCATCAATCCTGGACGTACCATGAGCAATCACCTTGGCGATCATCGGATCAAATTTCCCGGAGATGACAGCCGGTTGTAGGAGGGCGGTATCTATTCTTGCTTGTCGTTTGCCTGGTAGCTGGTAAATTTCGATTTCGCCGGGTGAAGGGATGAAATTTAGTTCAGTATCTTCCGTGTATACGCGGGCTTCAATGGCATGCCCGGAAAAATTAACATCTTCCTGTTTCAATCGTAAATGATCTTTTTCCGCTATAAAAATTTGTTCTGCAATTATGTCCAAACCAGTTATCATTTCTGTTACCGGATGTTCTACCTGCAAGCGGGTATTCATCTCAAGGAAGTAAAATTTTCCATTTTTATCCATTAGAAATTCAACTGTTCCCGCGCTCCTGTATTGAATGGATCGGGCGAGTTGCACAGCGTAGCCGGTTACCTCTTCACGTTGCTTATTGTTCAGGGTAGGAGAAGGGGCTTCTTCAACTATTTTTTGATACCGGCGTTGTAAAGAACATTCGCGTTCGAACAAGTGAATCACGTTGCCATTACCATCTCCCAATACCTGTACTTCAATATGCCGGTTATCAGTAAGATATTCCTCGATATACACCCGTTTATCACCAAAATAATTTTCTGCTTCACGGGCAGTTGCTTCTAATGCATCTTCGATTTCATTCGTGTCTTGAACGATTTTCATTCCTTTACCACCACCACCGGCGGCCGCTTTTATCAAAACGGGGAACTGTATCTCTTCAATTTTTGATAGTAGCTCCCGCGGTGTGCCATAATGGCTATTGGCCAAAGGTATTCCTGCTTCCCTGGCATATTCCCTGGCTTCTATCTTGTCTCCCATAATTCTGATGGTACCTGAAGAGGGGCCCAGGAAAACAATATTGTTTTTCTCCGCTGCACTGGCAAAGGCCGGGTTTTCCGAAAGAAAACCATAGCCGGGATGAATAGCATCACAACCGGTTTTTTTCGCTATATCAATAAGAAGAGGGATGTTAAGATAGGTTTTCTCCAGGGTGTCTCCTTCTAAAATAACGGCTTCATTAGCCTGACGAACGTATTCCAAATCGCGGTCTTCCCGGGTATAAATGATAACCATCCTGTAATTTAATTCTCTTAATGTACGCGCTATCCTGCTTACAATTTCTCCCCTGTTCGCTATCAGTATCTTATGGATCCTTTTTCCCATTACCACTCAATTTTAGTATTATCCATGAATGCTTTTAATCCTTTTCGTGCTTCTTCGCCGGATAGTGTTTTAGTGAATTTTTCAACAAGGTAAGCTTCCTTTTCGGTGAGCTTGTTCGCGAAATCTTCCTGTTCAATAAGCAATTGTTTTATTTCCCTGGTTGCTCCCGGGGCGTTTTCGTAAAAGGAAGATGCAACCCCGCTCGTTTGTTTCAAAAATTCACCGCCTTTGAAAACATGATGTACCAATCCAGCGTCAATGGCCTCGGATGCATCGAAACCACGCCCGGTTAGCATCATTTCACCGGCTTTGGAAACCGGAATTTTCCTGAAAATCCATGGTGAAATAATGGCAGGAACCAGTCCGAGCTTAATTTCGCTAAAAGAAAATCGTGCGCTATCAATTGAAAACACCATATCGGAAGCGGCGATAATGCCAAGTCCGCCACCAAATGCAGAGCCATTTACCAGTGTTAATACCGGTACCGGCGAAAGAGAGATTGTCTTCAGCATCATGAATACCTCTTGGGCGTAATTCCTGTAGCTCTCTGGATCGGCGTGTGCAGACAGGTATTTAAGGTCAGCCCCGGCACAAAAAACTGGTCCCCTGGCTGATATAACCAATAGTTGAGCCGATGGTTCCGCCCCTGCAAGTCTGATGGCTCCCGTGAGTTCTTGCATCAGTTCCATGGAAAGGGCATTTCTCCTGTCTTCGTCCCGGAGGATAATCTCAGCGTGCTTTTTGAGCTGCTTGTATTCAATATGCTTAAATTCAGTGTCCATTTAAATAAACAATTCAGAATTATCAACAAAAATCAGATATTCTTGTATTTTATCATTTTTGAATTTGAGGGTCACCGAGAATGGCACTTCAAGTTCGGTTCCGTTTAACCGGGTGTATTTTACTATTCCATTCGCGATGAGTGCTTCTTTGGCCTCAAAGAACTCGAAATCGTAATGAGAAATTCTCTTTATTTGTTCGTAAAAGACTTTCAAAAACGTGATAATATTTTCTTTTCCCTGAACTGCAGGAATATTAGCAAAGCGGAATATGGCATCATCGGTTAAGTAGGAGGCTACTCCTTCCGGATCGGCTTGATCTACTTTCTTGTACATTTCAATTACTGTAATTTTCCTGTCCATCTATACTTTAAATTGTATTGTTAAAACCTGTAAATTCCTCTTGTTTTTTGTTTAATGCCGCTGTTCATCGTCATGGCCAAGGCCAGCCCCAGAACCCGCCGGGTATCAGCCGGATCAATTATCCCATCGTCCCACAACCTGGATGTACTGTAATAAGGTGAATTTTCCTCCCTGTACTTCGCGAGGGTTTCTTGTCTGAGGGCTTCGAGTTCTTGCTTGTTGATAGGTTTGCCGGTGTCTTTGGACTGATCTTTTTTAACAGTGATAAGCACCCTGGATGCCTGTTCTCCTCCCATGACGCCAATCTCTGAATTGGGCCACATGAAAAGCAACCTGGGATGATAAGCCCTGCCAGCCATCGCGTAATTTCCTGCACCGTATGATCTACCAATAATGACAGTAATTTTGGGCACGTTAGTAGTTGCCACAGCGTGTACCATTTTGGCACCGTCTTTGGTTATTCCTGCTTTCTCGTATTCTTTCCCCACTATAAAACCTGTAATATTCTGTAAAAAGACAATGGGAATGCTTCTTTGTTCACATAAATCAATAAAATGCGTTGCCTTGAGGGCTGATTCCGGGAAAAGTACCCCGTTATTGGCCAGGATACCCGTGGTTTGTCCCATAATTTCTGCAAAACCAGTGATAATGGTTGTTCCGTATTTTGCTTTGAACTCGTGGAAACGACTACCATCAACGATTCTGGTAATTATTTCATATGGATTGATTCCTTTTTTCAAATCATCAGGGATAATCCCGTGCAACTCTTTTGGGGGGTATAAAGGTTCATCGAATCCATTGATTTCCGATGACTTTTGTTGGGGGAGAGTGGAGAAAATATTTCTGATAATACTTATCGCGTGACGGTCATCTTCCGCGTAATGATCGGCCACGCCCGAGTATGTCGTATGTAATTCTGCTCCTCCAAGTTCTTCCGCGGTAACCTCTTCACCTGTCGCAGCCTTCACGAGAGGTGGTCCTCCCAGAAAAATGGTGCCCTGATCCCGGACGATAATCGTTTCATCGCTCATGGCTGGCACGTATGCTCCACCAGCAGTACAGGAGCCCATTACTGCTGATACCTGGGGTATGCCCATGGCCGACATTCTAGCCTGGTTGTAAAAAATTTTTCCAAAATGCTCATTATCCGCGAAAACCCTGGATTGTTCCGGTAAAAATATACCTCCTGAATCTACAAGGTAAACACAAGGGAGATTGTTTTCCATTGCTATTTCCTGGGCCCTGAGATGTTTTTTGATGGTTTCGGCAATATAGGTGCCGCCTTTTACGGTGGAATCATTGGCTACGATAACTGCCAGCCTGCCATTGACGGGGCCAACCCCCGTAATAATACCTGCCGAGGGAAATCCATTATTGTACTGACCATAAGCGGCAAGTGGCGATAATTCAATGAAGGGTGTGTTTTTATCTACAAGTAAATCTACCCGTTCCCGCGCGAGAAGCTTACCTCTTTCCTGGTGCTTCCTGATGCTTTCTGCACGCCGACCTTTCATGGTATCTTTAAGAATCGTTTTGTATTCATTAAGTTTACGAAGACTAATAGTATAGTTTTTTTTAAAACTAACTGATGTATTATCAATATTTGATTTTAGAATTTCCACCGATCTAAATTTAAAAATTCCCCTAATATTATTTATATTTAGTCTGAAAAAAATTTAACATATGAACAAATTTTCCTGAAATATTGTTTGATTTCATTGGTATCTTCTTTAAGATTTATTTTGAAAAAGGCAAATAAACAGTTAAATGGGAATACTTTTTTTTATCCTACTTTTATTTATTGTTTCAATATCAATGAGATGGTTTGTCAGGGTTTTCGGTAACTACGCGGCCCTTGTTCCCGGGATTTTATTGTTAATGTTTTTTATTTACCTGCAACCATTTATATTTAAGGTAAGTGACGGGAGGATAATTGAATATTTTATATCATGGATTCCTTCACTGGGTATCAATATTTCATTATATCTTGATGGTTTGTCCTTGTTTTTTCTTCTTATTGTTTCGGGGATTGGGAGCATGATTTTTATTTTCTCATCGGGATATATGAAACCTTACGGCAATAAACATCTTTTTTTCATTTTCCTTACTTTTTTCACTGCTTCCATGTTGGGATTGGTTGTTTCCGGTAATCTCATTTTATTATATGGTTTTTGGGAATTAACTAGCGTTTCATCATACCTGCTAATAGGTTTTAATCATGATAAAGCAGAAGCCCGTTCCGGGGCCCTTCAGGCTTTTTTACTTACCGTGATTGGAGGATTATCCTTATTGGCAGGTATAATTTTACTGGGAAATGTTGCCGGGACATTTGAGTTAAATGGCATCATGGAAAGAGGAGCTGCTATTAAATCTCATGATCTTTATCCGCTGATTATCGTGCTTGTGTTTATTGGAGCAGCCACGAAATCCGCTCAATTTCCATTTCATTTTTGGCTTCCCGGGGCAATGCAGGCGCCGGCACCTGTAAGTGCCTTTCTGCATTCAGCCACGATGGTAAAAGCAGGATTTTTTCTACTTGCCAGACTTTACCCGGTTTTGGGATCTTCTGCTTTATGGAACATTTTACCGGGTCTTGCAGGTGCAATTACCATGGTAAGTGGTGCTTACCTTGCAATTAATCAGACAGATATTAAAAGAATACTGGCTTATACCACCGTGAGTGCCCTTGGTACCCTCTTTCTACTTCTTGGAGTAGGAACGGAAGCTTCTTTTAAGGCTGCAATTATCTTTCTGTTGGTTCACTCATTATATAAAGGAGCATTATTCATGATCGCCGGAATAATCGAAAAGAAGCAAGGAACCAGGGATATCAGGGAACTTGGCGGACTGTTTAGTTATTTTCCCTGGGTTTCCCTCGCGGCCCTGCTTTCTTTGTTTTCGATGGCGGGGTTGCCTCCTTTCTTAGGGTTTATTGGTAAAGAACTTATTTATGAAGCAAAACTATATCTTCAGTCGCCCGGGGCTATAATTACTGTTTTTGCCATATTTGCTAACGTGGTAATGGTCTTTATTTCCATATATCTCGCCTATCATCTATTTTTTAAGAAATTTGACAGAAATAAGAAAGTGCATTTCAGAAAGTTCACCTTTATGGAAGCAGGACCTGTTATACTTTCACTGATGAGTTTACTCATGGGGATATTCCCGCTATTCCTTACCGATCCGGTAGTAAATCCGGCAATTCTTTCTATCGAGCCTTCTTCAATTGAGGTTTCACTGAAATTGTGGCATGGATTCAATATAATTTTGTTGATGAGCTTTTTGACCGTGTTGGCCGGCACGCTCCTGTTCTATTATCGTAAGTACACGATCAAGGTTTCTCAATTTCTTTTTCAGAGATTTTTCTACATGGATTTATCAGGCTGGAGCCAAAAAGCAATTGATAAATTTTTGGATTTTACCAAAGCTAATACCCGAACATTTCAGCATGGCTATCACAGGTTTTACCTGATGGTGATTTTTATTGTTACCACCCTTTTGCTCACTATTGGATTGATATATTCAGGTGAAGTCAGTTTATTTTCGGATAAAAAAATTTCATTATATTATCCTTTATATATTGTATCGGGAATAGTTATCATTTCATCAGTTGTGGTAATGTTCTCCCAATCCAGGCTGCTATCACTTATTTCATTAGGTTTCGCGGGTTTTAGCATAGCAATTCTATTCATGATATTTGGAGCTGTCGATTTGGCTATCACCATGATTCTTACGGAAACCATTCTTATTATGCTTTTAGTGGTCGTAATTCGTCACCTCCCGGGTTATCTTAATATTTCATCACTTAAATCAAGAATAAGGGACGTGTTGATATCTCTCTTATTTGGTGGTGTCATGACTATTGTCGCGTTACAAACCAGGCATGTTAACATGGGACCTTCTGTTTCAGATTACTTTATCGAAAATAGTTTTTTAAAGGCTTTTGGCAAAAATATAGTGAATGTAATTCTTGTAGATTTCCGGGCATTAGATACATTGGGTGAAATTACAGTGCTCGTGATAGCGGCAGTTGGCGTAATTGCACTTGTTAAAATGAGAAAAGAGAAAGAAAAAATTTCAAGTAAAAATGAATGAAGTATTATTAAAAATAGGTAGCAGGAAATTATTACCGGTATTTATCGTGATATCAGTTATTATTCTCTTAAGAGGGCATAATCATCCGGGAGGAGGTTTTATTGGCGCCCTTGTTTTCTCGGCCGGGTATATTCTTGTTGCTATTGGTAACGGGGTATCTTATGCCTGCAGGTATTTAATTATTAAACCCTGGAATTTAATACCTGTTGGCCTTTTGACTGCCATTGTATCTGGAATACCGGCTTTAACTTCCGGGAAGCCTTTTTTATCAGGATTATGGTACACGATAAATTTTTTCGATCTCATTAAGATCAAGTTGGGGACTCCTTTATTGTTTGATGTTGGAATTTATATAACTGTCGCCGGAATGATTATGACTGTTGTATTTGTAATCATTGATGAACTGGAATAAAGAATTTGATAAATAGTAATTTATGGAAATCGTTTTGGCTATTACAATAGGTACATTATATACTGCTGCTGTATACATGTTTCTGAGGCGTAGTATTTTCAAGCTTATACTTGGCATACTTTTGATGAGTCATGCTACCAATTTGTTATTGTTTGTTTCCGGGAAAATGAGCTTGTTTGGGCTTCCTTTTATAAAGGATGAAGGTACTGTTTCTCATCAAATGACAGACCCGTTACCCCAGGCCTTGGTATTGACGGCCATTGTAATAGGTTTTGGTTTTGTGGTTTATGCTCTGGTTCTTGTTTTCCGGTTTCACAGGGAAACAGGAACCGTTGATTTGGATGAAATAACGGAAGAATTAGAATGATAAATAATTATATGATTATATTACTCTTGCTTATTCCTTTCCTGGGTGGAGTTTTACAGTTGTTTTTTACAAAAAATGAAAGACTTACCAAAATATTGATGATATGTATATTGGTAATTAATCTTCTTGTATCGACATTACTCTTCATTGATCTCGAAAATAATGGAATATTGGTTATGCAAGCTGGTGATTGGCCTGCACCATTTGGCATTACACTGGTAATGGACTATATGAGCGCGATTATGATTTTTATAACTGCCATTGTTTCGTTAGTTTCCGGAATATACGTGCTCAAAGCCGTCCCCGGGGGGCATTATAAATATCGTTTCGGATTTATGGTATCCATTCTTTTAATGGGAGTAAACGGGGCTTATCTTACTGCCGACGTTTTTAACCTTTACGTGTGGTACGAGGTTTTGCTCATGGCATCGTTTGTGATGATCGCACTTGGAAACACCAGGCGACAGCTCAGGGGCGCTATAAAATACGTGGCCATGAATATCGTTGCCTCTTTCTTGCTTCTTGCCGGTGCAGGAATAATATACGGGAAAACAGGATCCCTGAACATGGCACATATTGCTCATATACTTGACCAGAGTGATGTGAGTAAGCAAATTGCCTCAGGAGCCATGTTGTTTTTTGTTTCTTTTGGTATAAAAGCTGCCATTTTTCCTTTTTTCTTTTGGTTGCCATCAGCTTATCACACGCCTCCAGTGGGTATAACCGCTATTTTTGCCGGACTTATGACCAAAGTTGGCGTGTATTCTTTGATACGATTTTTCAGTTTGTTCATGATGGATGTTATCCCTTTCTCAAAGACGGTGTTGTTAGTCGTGGCTGGTTTAACCATGGTTATCGGGGTTTTTACCGCGGCATCGCAGTACGATATTCGTCGAATCTTATCATTTCATATTATAAGTCAGGTAGGTTACATGATAATGGGATTGGCATTATTTTCTGTTACAGGAGTTGCCGGTGCAATTTATTTCATGGTACATAACATACTTGCCAAAACAAATACCTTTTTTATAGGCGGGATAAGTGCTAAAATTTGTGGAACTTATGATGTAAAAAAATCCGGCGGATTATTCAAATTGTATCCTCATTTGGGATTTCTATTTTTAATCTCGGGTCTTGCCCTGGCCGGAATTCCTCCACTATCAGGTTTTTTTGGAAAATTTGTTTTGATTAAATCAGGATTTGAATTGGGTGAGTATGTTATTTCATTCGTGGCAATTTTTGTTAGCCTGATTACCCTGTTTTCAATGCTTAAAATTTGGAACGAGGTATTTTGGAAGCCAGCGCCTGAACAAAGCCAATGTACTCAGGCCAAAGTCAATCCCGGGTTTTTCTATTATTTTCCTGTTGTATTTCTCTCTATTTTAATTGTTGCAATGGGAGTAGGTGCAGAGCCGGTCTTTTATTACATGGAAAAAGCAGCCATGCAATTATTGGATAAAGATGCTTATATTAAGGTAGTTTTGCGGCCCGGGGGCTGATAATAATAATATGTTTAATTATTTGTTTTTGTTATGTAAATTATTGAATAATACACCTGATGGCGATGAAAATTATTTATTTAGCAGAGTTTGTTGTATTTTATATTTATAGTCTGTTTAAGGCTAACTTAAGGTTGGCATGGGATATTATTACACCCGGAATTCCTTTTATGCCAGGAATTGTTCGTGTACCTGTCGATTTCAAAACCAATACCGGACTGATGGCATTTGCCAATCTGGTTTCTATGACCCCAGGCACCTTGACAATGTATATTTCTGAAGATAAAAAAATGGTTTATATTCATTCATTATACCTGAAAGATAAAAAAATATTCAGGAATATAATAAAAAATGATTTTGAAAAAAGAATCAAAAAAATATGGAAATAAGTAACCTGACAGATATAGCGGTCATAATATCATTTGCCTTTTTGCTTTCAGCCTTTATTATTTCTTTTATAGTAATGATAGTGAGCAAACAAGTAGTGACAAAAATCGTGGTGCTGGAACTTTTTACTTCGCTTATTATTGGTTTTGCAGTTATTTTTTCGAAAGTAACAGCCGAAACAATTTATCTTAATGTTGCTCTAGTTGTTGCCCTGGTTGGTTTTATGGGAACAATTGCATATGGAAGTTATATAAGAAGAAAAAACGATTAATATGATAATTGAAATAATTGTAGCAATTTTAATGGTTGCAGGTAGTTTTTTCATGCTGGTTGCAGCAATTGGAATCTGGAAAATGCCTGATGTTCTCATGAAAATGCATGCTCTCACTAAAGCGTCTTCCTTTGGAACCGTGCTTCTGTTACTTTCTTTGGTTCCAACATTTTATCATGAAATCTTTAACGTGATTATGATGTTTCTCATTATTATTTTTATTTTTATGACGGCCCCTGTTTCGTCCCAAATATTGAGTAAGTCCGCTCATGACTTGAAAACACCGTTATGGAAGAAAACCATAAATGACGATCTTGGTGAAGAATATGAATAATAATTTTGCCTGTAAGAAATTTATTACGTTTATACAGTTTTTGCTGTGCTTATTTTGGGTATCCATTACTATAGCTAACGGGCAAACAGACTCGGCGAAGATAAAAAATCCCATGAATATTGGACTTAGAAGCCATTACGGGTTTATTCTCCCTCATTCAAAAAGTATCAAGGAAATTTCTTATTCCCGACCCTGGGGAATCGACGCGGACATAAGTTGGTTGTTATTGAATGAAAATGCGTGGAATTATTGCTTTTGTTACCCGAGAATGGGATTTACCATAAGTTATACCAATTTCGATAATCCGGAAATCCTTGGTAATGCTTTCGGGTTGAATTATTTCGTGGAACCTTTTCTCACTTACAGGCGAAAATTAAACTTTTCTTACCGGGCAGGGATAGGCATTGTATATCTGGATAATCCTTATGACCCCGGGAATAATACGGATAATCTGTTTTTTAGTACACATTTCAGTTTCCTTCTTTTATTAAACATATCATTGAATTACAAGATAAATGACCGATTGAATACCCGACTCTCGGGTTATTACAATCATAGTTCAAACGGGGGAATAAAAGAACCTAACAAAGGAATTAACTTCCCTACCATTAGCATTGGAATCGATTACATGGTTGAAAATTATTCCTTACCTGACAGGGAGAAAAAAAACATACAGCTTTACGAGCGAAAAACTTCATTTTACGGGATAGTTGGCGGAACAGCCAAAACATATTCTACAGAAGAACAGGACAGGTATCCTGTTTTTGTCCTGGAGGCAGGAGTTTCCCGGGTCGTGGCACGGATGAATGAAATTAAGTTGGGAATAGAATACACGGCCGATTATACTATCCATGAGAAATTCCAGCGCGATAATAATAGTAAGCATTTTGGACAATCAGGCATACTTATTGGGCATGGATTGCTAATTGGAAGGTTTACTTTTTCTCAAATACTTGGCATATATTTATTTAATCCCCGCGATAATGATACAGATATCTATCAACGATACGGGTTAACCTATCATATTAATAAACATCTTTTTGCAGGCGTTAACCTGAAATCGCACTTGCATGTGGCAGATTTTCTGGATGTAAGGGTGGGATGGAAGTTTAATCTATAATCGTGTGATCTTTCCGACCGAGGTTGTAACCGGGAGCGTGCAAATTATCAGCACGGGTACTTGCACCAGCCAAGTGTACTCACACCCATTTACAATAAATAACTATTGTCCTGCCAATGAAAAAATGACAGTTAATCTGTGCTACATGTCCTGAATAAAGTAAAATCTCTTCTGCAATATCAAATGTGACGTGTTACTACTGTATTATAAACTAATAACTCCCGACTTCACAAAAATTTTAATCTGCAATAATTGCCGCATGAATTAACCATACACGTGTACACTATTTTGGGCGGATGGTAAATAATTAATTCCAAACCAGCAAATCAACAACACAACAAATGCCAGGCTGAGAACCCACAGGGGCGCTTTTACTTTATTAGGTTGAAAATAGCGGAAATGGATGTAGATCAAATAAACAAGCCAGGTAAGAAACGCCCATGTTTCTTTCGGGTCCCAGGTCCAGTAATGTCCCCAGGCTTCTTTGGCCCATAAAGCACCAAAAAGTAATCCCAGTGTAAGAAATGAAAATCCAATATAAACAAGGTTGTCTGCAAGATTTAAAGTTTTTTGTTCCCATGAACTCATGTAATACTGGTATAACCCTTTTACAGCCACGAGAGAACTTACACCCAGGAGGGCGTAAGATATGATATAAACTATAACATGAGGAACAAACCAGACACTTTGTAATGCTGGCATCAAGGCTTTATCATAATTCTCGGGATGAGCGAGGTTGATAATCAGGAACAGCAGGGTCATCAATATGGTATAAGCAATAAACCACTTGTATTTCCATCGATTATAAGTGATATAACCGACCGCAGGGAGAAACGCCGCGTACCATAATCTTGTTTCACCCAAAGTTCTCATGGGGGGGCGCTCAAGGTGTATCCAAAGCAAGGTGATAAAAGTGCCGAAAACCACAATGCCTCCAACCATGAAAACATGATACAAGCTCCTGAAAACCCGATTTTTGTCTTCAAGGTAAATCGATATGGTACCTAGAATCCAAAGGAAAGCAGAAAGTTTTGCATATAGAGGAAAATGAATCCAATCCATTTTTAATTTGTTTTGTTTTGTTCTTCTTTGATGTCCTTGCCAATCCAAAAGAGGTAAACTGCCCCTCCAAGAAGCATGAAAATCCCGAGGTAAACAACAGGCAGCCATGGATCTTTTACTGCCTGCAACACGCTGAGCTCACTCCACCTCCCTTTATTCTCGTCGTAACTAAGTTGGTAAAGTTTCCAGCCCAGGACTTTATGTGGCTTGTTAACTTCAATTGTTATTGTGTCTTTTGTATTTTCTGTTTGCACGATTACTTCACTGCTGTATTTTTTGGACTCGGGCATGGTAAGGTATAAAACATCGTGATTGCCCAGAATGATATAGGAAGGATTGTACTTGCTACTGGCAGATCCTAACCATCCTTCCCGGGTCGTTCCTGCAGGTGAAGTCACGGTCACATACATGGCAGGTACGCTTCCTTCTTTTTCAGATGGTGTATATAGAGAATCATGAAAAGCAGCCAGATGATGGTATTTTTTAATTTCTACATGATAATCCATTACCTCGTAATTATGTTTGTTTTCTTCAATCATGATAAGATTATTCCCTTCTCCTTCAACTGGCATGCCCGTTCGCGTGTCAATAATGGCTAGTTTGGGTGGATACATGTCGATATTGAAGTCGAGTAATTTAACAGAGAAGGGTAACTTATGGTAGATATTATGTTTGTCAGTGGCGAGGTTGTCAAAACCTTTACTCTCGAAAAGGTTCATGTTATACTGTTTCAAATCTGCAGAGCCCAGGCCGGCTGCAACAACAATTATCCAAAGCCCAAGGTGGTTGAGGAGAAATCCAATGTTTTTTCTCGTGAGTTGCCTTGAGCGGCGCATTATCACGAATCCCAGGGTAACCAGCAAGTAAATCTGGCTTAACAGGAAGGGCCAGCTTGATTTTACATGACTCAGTCCGGTTACAATTAGAAAACGATTACTAGACGAACCTTGTGGAATAAATCCAAGTAGCAGTACCAAGAGTGAAAGAAGCGAAATGGCACTGATTGCAGCAGGAACACTGGATAACCACCTGATGAGAGGTTTTTTGTATCCCGTTGTATATATAAACACGAGCAAACCTGTAAAAATACCGGCCAGCAAAAGGTTTCCAGGAAAAGCGGGAAAGCTGATTCCCCTGGCACCGGTAACTGCTTCAATGGCTATGCCTGCCAGCAGGAGTTCAAAAGATACCAGGAAACTCTCCCCGTATCCCCAGGGAAATTCCCATATTTTTTTTTGGTTATTTGATTTGATGTTTTCAGAATTTCCGTTCACGATCTGTATTTTTTCTGTAGCTCGCTAATTTAAGCAAAATCAATTGATTTATTATCAAATGATTTCACTATATATGTTGCCAAGGAATTTTTGGATTTAAATGCCGGATATACTTATGTTAATTTCTATCCATTTCCTTAAATTTCTTAGTGTTTCAATCCTTTTCTATCAATCCCTATCAATCCCTATCAATCTCTATCAATCTCCATTAATCTCTATCAATCTCCATTCATTTCTATCAATCTCCATTCATTTCTATCTTTGTTTTCTTCCCCTTTTTCCTATTTTTGCCTCATCAATTATTAACTAAAAATTCGAAAATAATGAAAATCAAATTGTATGTATCCGCTATTCTAATTTGTATTTTTTCTGTTGGTTTTTCAACTGTGAAATATCATCAATACCCGACTATTTCACCGCGTTCAAAAGAATTCAGCGTAAAGGTAAATGATAAAGATGTCCTGGCCTATTATACCACCGCCGGTTCATTCGTTTCCTTCGAGGCTGATGAATCCGTTATTCTGGAGATTTTCAGCAAGGATATTGTGAAAAGCGTCGAAATTAAGCCCATCAGACTTAATATTAAACCTGAATTTGAGAGACATATCGTGCGGTTTCAATTGCCAGCCGAGACCAAGGTGATGGTAGAAATCATCGCTTTACAGGCGAACCTGGGTGGACAGGCCTTTGAAATCGGTCACGAATTAGTACAGGACCCGATAACCAACATCCGCTATATTGATTGCGACGTGTTGGGTGTGCATGGACAGGGTGGCGTTTTTGGTGTCCACAATAGCGATGCTGCCATTGTAAGCGATGTGCTTTACGAGAATATACGGGTGGATCATTGTTACAACAAGCTGGTCGATCTTCGAGTCATCAAAAGCCGGTGGACCGATCAGGAAGAACCGGGACACCTGAAAAATGTAACTTTCAGGAATATTGATGTGCGGGTTTCAATCTACAATCCCGGGTACTCTATATCATTGATTGGCGGCTATGATGAGGATCACAAGGTGAAAAATGTAACATTCGAGAATTTCAGGATGAATGGCAAGAAGATTGTAAATACCGATCAAATGGATTTGTATGTAAAACAGGCTGAAAATATCACTTTTCAATAAGAATAAATGAATTTTTGGGTCATCTTTTAATTGAATAAAACTTTTTACATAAACGCGAAATTTGATGTTTAGATTTTTCTTTTTTATTCTGTTTTGCCGGGTACTCTCTTCTGGCTTTTGCATGGCATTTACCCAGCAAAAAATCGAGGTAACCAATGAGTATGAACTGATAAAGGCGCTGGGTCCTGACAGGACAATTATTCTCCGGGAAGGAAAATATGACCTTTCATTGAATGACTCATTACTTCGGTTATCCCAATATTACTCGGAAGATACAGTTTCGTTCCATGGTGCTGTATTTCAAGGTTTAATTAATGTCCGGTTCATCGGAATCGGGGAGGTGGAAATTATCACGAGAAATTATGATGAATGGGTACTCTATTTTAAAGATTGTAACCGATTGTATTTTGAGAATATGAACGTTGGACATGAAGTGCCTACAGATTGCGAGGGCGGTACAGCATGTTTCAGTAATTCATCCGATATTCGGATGCAGAATGTTGGGTTGCATGGAAGCGGAACCACGGGGCTTGTTTTAGATCGTGTTACAAATTTTTTGGTTTCTAATTCTGAAATCTATAAATGTACTTATCACTTATTGTTTGTAACCGGGAGTAATAACGTGAAGTTCATTAAAACTACATTCAAAGAATCCGAAAAACTTCAAATGTTGATATTTGACGAGAACGGGAAGGTTTCGTTTAAAAAATGTGAGTTCAGGGATAATACAGAGTCAAAAAAGAGAATTTACGAGAGGGATAATGTTACCTTTATCCAGACAAAGGTGGCGAATTCTCCTGTTAGCTTCATGAAATGCAGATTCCTGAATAACCGGTATGAATATTTTTGCAATGACATATCACCCATTCGTGTTGTTTCATGCGACTTTATTAATAATGAATTTGGCGCGGTTGAAGAGAAAAAAGAATTTATTTCAACTGAAGAAGCGTATTTTTGAATGAAGTGGATAATTTGAAATTTTAATTAGTGTTTGTATTAATACCGAGTTGATTTCAATTAGTCCAGTTTAGAACTGAAAATAATATAATATCTTAAAGTATAACAAAAATGAACCGCGGATTTTTATTAAACAATCGGGTATTACAGCCGGAACAATTGCCATGATACCAGGTTTTGCCTTTCAGGTTGGTTAAGATAACTTCAATTTTCTTTTAATGGATTTACATGTACATTTAACCCGGCTATTTCCGTAAACCATGTAATGCAAATTGCCAAAAATAGGAATGTGCGGTTCGGTATTGTTGAGTATCCCGCGCTCCCTTGGCCATCAAAGACGATAAAGAACTGGATAATTACATTGAAGAACTAAGCAAAATCCTGTTTATATTGGATTACAACCCATTGAGCCTGGTTGGTCCAGCATACCCGGGTATAAAGAAAACATTTCCGGGGACAACAAATCCTGTGCATTTCCCCATATTTGTCTTACTTTTGCATTTGTTTGAAAAAGATGACCATTATGAAATTATCCAGAATACTACCAGGAATAATTGTTATATTATCCGTATACTCCTGTGCCACAAAAAAACTGGTTCAGGAAGGTAATGCGGCATACCAGGCAGGGAATTACGCCTCAGCTCTTGCTTCTTTGGAGCAAGTAATTGAAAAACGGGAAAGCATGGGGGAAAAAGCCGCTGCCAAAATTTATTATAAAGCAGGAATGGCTGCCCTGGAGCTTGAAAAACAGGCAAAAGGCAGGGAATACCTTGAAACGGCGAGTAACCTGGAATATTCCTCTCCCGAATTATATGCCTCACTTGCAAAAATCTACAGGAACATTGACAATCTATCTAAAGAAATTACAGCCCTTGAAAACTATTATAAGAAATTCCCGGAAGGAGAAAGAATCGATACCATTACAACCCGGTTATTTGAAACATACGTGGAAAGTGAAAACTGGGAACCGGCCTATAATCTTTGGCCAAAAATAGATAGCGATGCCCAATCGGATACCGGCCTGCTCACCGGTTACCTCATCGTGAATAAAAACCTGGAGAATGATGATGCATGTGATGAACTGGCCAATCGCATTCTGAAAATGGATCCGGACAATATCCCCGCGCTGGAATGGAATGCCTTTAAATATTTCTGGCAGGCAGAAAATCGTTATCTGAAAGAGATGAAAGCATACGAGGAAAACCGAACCCGAAGCCAATACAATAAATTATTGAAAGCCTGGGATATCATGTTTGCAAACTACAGAAAAGCAAGAGACCTTTTAAAAAAATTGTATTACACGAAACCCGATCCGGAGTATGCCCGCTATCTTGAAACGATATACATCCGGATGGACGAGGATGATAAGGCGGCATTCTGGCGGGCAAAGATCAAGTAATACCCAAATTGAGCGATTTGCTCAATCGATGATGATATTCAACTGACGGTAAGCGATCGTTCGCTTATCTCCAACCGCTCAACTAAGATAAGAAACAATGCTTTCAATACATTGCCTTAAATAATTGATTATCAATTAAAATCTCTAATTCCCGGTCAAATTATAACTATTAAAAAACCTCCGACCGTGATCGAAACAATAACTCCCAGGCCTATAGGTCGAAAAAAAAACTAAAATCATAAATAACAACATATTTATTAATAACCTTCCCTTCCACTCTTGTCAGATTCCAAAATCTTCCTTAAATTTGGAATAGCCTTTTATTTCTTTGATCATTAAATTTACAAACATGAAGAAGCTATTTAAAATTGTCGGGTTAACCATTCTTTTTATCCTGTTGCTGCTAATTTTAATTCCAATTATTTTCAAGGGGAAAATTCTTGAAACTGTAAAAACCCAGATAAACAACAACGTGAACGCGAAGGTTGAATTCGAGGATCTGAAACTTTCATTGCTCAGGGGATTTCCTTACGCGTATATTGCACTGGAAGATTTATCGGTAAGTGGCGTGGATAAATTCGAGGGAGATACATTGCTCCGTTTTAATTCCTTCAGCATAAAAACTGATCTAATTAGCGCCATAAAGATGGAAAACATTGATATCCGTGCTATCATACTTGAAAATCCTGTAATTTCCGCGAGAGTACTGAAAGACGGGACACCAAACTGGGATATTGTTAAAGCTGATACCTCGGAAGTAGCTGAACCTGAAGACACGACAGCGACAGAAATGCCTGATTTCAACGTTGAATTAAATAAATTCGAAATTTCATCAGCTTATATTTATTTTGTAGATGAAAGTACAAACATGACTGCCGATATCGAAAATCTTAATTTTCTGATGAAAGGTGATATGTCAAAGGATTTTACAACCCTCGATATTTCATCATCTGTAAATATTATCACGGTAGTAAACATGGGAATTGCATACCTGAAAAATGCTTCAATGAACTTGGATGTGGCTGTTGATGCCGACATGGTGAACAATAAGTACACGTTACGGGAGAATTCTTTTAAATTGAACGAGTTGGGATTAAATTGGAACGGGGAGATTGAAATGAACGATGAATCAACCCGGGTGGATATCAGCTTTACATCACTTGAAACTTCTTTTAAATCAGTGCTTTCAATGGTGCCGGCAGTTTACATGAACGATTTTCCTGATGTAACCGCCGGTGGCTCTTTCAATTTTTCCGGGTTCGTGAAAGGAGTCTATACCGATGAAGTAATGCCCTCGGCCAGTCTCGATTTCGTGATAAACGATGGTATGTTTAAATATCCAGATCTTCCTTCAGCAGTTGAAAATATCAATATGGACATGCATGCCTTTTACAATGGTGTAGAACCAGACAGCACCACGGTTGATGTCAATAAATTTCACATGGATATTGCCGGCAACCCGGTTGATTTTGAGCTGAACGTGAAAACGCCCACGAGTGACCCATGGGTGAATGGACTGGTAAAAACAAACCTGAACCTGGAATCTTTCAAGGATGTGGTTCCTCTCGAGAATACAGAATACAAGGGAATTATAGATGCTAATGTTGATTTTTTGGGTAACCTTTCATCACTTGAAAATGAAAGATATGATGAGTTTAAATTCGATGGGCGAGTTATTCTCAAGGACATTTACTATAGCAGTCCTGATGTTCCTCAACCGGTTGCTATTTCTTCTTCAGAGTTGATTTTCTCCCCCGCATACCTCGATTTAAAATCTTTCAACATGAAAATGGGTGCCAGTGATTTCCAACTGAGTGGGAAAATTGCTGATTTCATGGGATTTGCATTAAAAGATGAAACTTTGAAAGCAGATTTTGCCTTTTTTTCTAATTCGATTAACGTGAATGAATTCCTGACAGAAACCCCGGGAGAAGAAGTTGAACAAGCAGAAGATACTGTTGCTCTTACCGTTTTTGAAGTACCAGGGAATATTCATTTCTTCCTGTCTACCAGAATTAATGATCTTTTGTACGATAATATTCAAATTTCCAATATTACCGGGGTTATTGAAATATTAAACAATGCTGCTTATTTGAATAATTTAAAGATGAGCCTGCTGGATGGAACAATTATTATGAATGGTGAGTATAATACGCTAGACCTGGAAAGCCCATTCATGGAATTCGGCCTGGATGTAAACAATATTGATATTCAGCAAACAGCAGTTACTTTTGCAACTGTCGATAAGTTTGTACCCGTGGCTAAAAGCGCGCGAGGTAAAGTAACGGCCGGAATTGAATTTACCAGTTTCCTGCAGGATGATATGACACCCGAGATGAACTCCATCGTGGGTGGGGGAAGACTGCAATCAAAACAGGTTAGCGTGTCCAATCCTCCTGCTATCAGTAAAGTGGGTGATAAATTAGGAATTGATAAGTACCGGGAGGTGACTTTTGATGACATTGATATCAGTTTTGAAATAAGGGAGGGAAGGGTTTACGTTGAACCTTTTTCAACTTCTTTTGGTTCAACTGATGTTACCATCCAGGGTGATCAGGGCATTGATCAAACCATGAATTACACCATGGCTTTTGAAGTTCCGAAATCATCGCTCGGATCTGCTGCTGATCAGGTAATGGGTAACCTGCAATCGGCTGCCTCTGATGCCGGGATTGATTTGGGATCTTCGCCAAACCTCAATATATTAGCGAAAGTAACCGGTGAGTTTGGCGATCCAGATGTTTCTTTCAGTATGCGACAAGGGGAACAATCCATGCAGGAAGCCGTGAAAGAACAGGTAAAAGCAGAAGTAAAAGAAAAGGTAGAGGAAGTTAAAACCGAGGTGAAGGATAAGGCTTCAGAAGAGGCACAAAAGATGATTGCCAAAGCAGAAAGAGAGGCAGCAAGTATAAGGGAAGAAGCTCGAAAAGCAGCAGAATTGGTGAGGGAAGAAGCGGAAAACAGTGCCCAACAGATAGAAAAAGAGGCAGAAGGAAAACCCAAATTCGCCCGCGACCTGGCTAAAAAGGCGGCTGATAAGATAAGGAAAGAAGGAGATGAAAAGGCCGACAAAATCGTGGTCGAGGCAAATAAAAAGGCAGAAAAAATAATTGCCGGGGCTAAAAATGAAGCAGAAAAACTAAATTGATTAATGTCATGTGAAAAAAATGTTGCTTGATTTGTGTCATATGTATAATGTCATGCAATGAAAAAATGACGGTAGATTTGTGCCACAAGCTTCAAATAAAGGACATCTTTTCTGCATTTTCAAGTGTGACGTGTTTCTAGATGATTCACTTGCATTTATTTAGAACTTGTTAATGAATAATTAGTATATCTATTTGATTTAAATTAGAATAATTTGTAAATTGTCTACCCATTAAATTATATTATGATGAAAAAATTTTCATTTATAGCATTGGTTATAATTATATCAACCTCAATATCTTATTCGCAGCAGGTTATTGCTGCTGCAGGTGAAACTTTTTCCAATGGTGATATTTCCATTAGCTGGACCCTTGGAGAAGTAGTAATTGACGCGTACGAGGGGGATGGTATGGTTATTACCCAGGGTTTTCACCAGCCGGAATACGTGGTTACCTCGGTTGAGCAATTCAATTACAGGGAGTTTGAGCTATTCCTGTATCCCGTTCCCTCGCGAGATGTACTGAATATTGATATTTCTGGTGAAATTAAACATCAAATGAATTACACGATCACGGACCTGTCCGGTAAAATAATTAAAACCGGAACAATAGAAAAAGCAAAAACAAGACACCAGGTAGATGTTTCAGGTTTAGCCACGGGTAATTATTATATTTTGATTTACAGGAAAGACGGGAAACAACAAAGTACCTATCAAATACAAAAAATAAAATAAAAGATCCGGGTTTAGTGGTCGGGCCAGTTAAATATTGGTTTCCCTGGGTATTACATCGTGTGCTCCACCCTCGATGATGCTGGTTGACGATACGAGAGTTATTTTACCCTCTTTCTTTAATTCCTCCAGGGAAGTCACACCACAACTACACATGGTAGATTTTATCTTTCCCAGGGTTATGTCAAGGTTGTCTTTTAGTTTTCCCGCGTAAGGCACGTAACTGTCAACCCCTTCCTCGAATTTGAGATTTTCGTTAGTACCCATGTCATATCTTTGCCAATTCCTGGCCCTGTTGGAACCTTCTCCCCAGTATTCTTTCACGTAACTATTGCCCACGAGAAGTTTACGGGTCGGGCTTTCATCGAATCGTGCGAAATAGCGTCCCATCATCAGGAAATCAGCACCCATTGTCAACGCGAGAACCATGTGGTAGTCCTGTACAATTCCGCCATCAGAACAAATGGGCACATAAATGCCGGTTTTATTGAAGTATTCATCCCTGGCTTTTGTTACTTCAATGAGAGCGGTGGCTTGTCCTCTTCCGATGCCTTTCACCTCCCTTGTTATACAAATTGATCCACCACCAATACCAACTTTCACGAAATCAGCACCGGCTTCGGCGAGATACAAAAATCCCTCTTTATCAACCACGTTTCCGGCTCCCACCTTAACATTTTCGCCATACTTGTTCCTGATAAACTCTATGGTCTCTTTTTGCCAGACTGAAAAACCATCGGAGGAATCAATGCAAAGAATATCCGCGCCCGCATCAACTAATAAAGGAACACGCTCCCTGTAATCTCTCGTGTTAATCCCTGCTCCGGTCATTAGTTTTTTATTCGTGTCTGAAAGCTCGTTCGGATTTTCCTTGTGTTCATCGTAGTCTTTCCGGAAAACGAAATATTGTAAATGTTGCTTATCATCTATTATAGGGAGGCAGTTAAGCTTATGCTCCCAAATTATATCATTGGCCTCATTCAGGGAAATACCTAATTTACCGGTAACCAATTTCGAGAAGGGCGTCATGAAGTCCTTTACTTTATTATCCATGCAATCCCTGCTGGGTCGATAATCGCGACTCGTGACGATTCCAAGTAATTTGCCGTTAGGACCACCATTATCCGTGATTCCAATGGTGGAATGGTCGGTTCGTTTTTTTAATTCAATAACATCACATAATTTATGCTCTGGTGTGAGATTGGCATCACTCACGACAAAACCGGCCTTGAATTTTTTAACTTTCCTGATCATATCGGTTTGGTCTTCAATTGACTGAGAACCATAAATAAATGACAAACCACCATTCCGGGCAAGCGCGATGGCCATGTTATGATCGGAAACCGATTGCATGATTGCAGAAACAAAAGGAATGTTCAGCTCAAGTTCGGGTTTTTCACCTTTTTTGTATTTTACAAGCGTTGTTTTTAAAGAGACATTCTCGGGAATGCAATCTTCTTTTGTTAAACCGGGTATCAGTAAGTATTCACTGAATGTTCTGGAAGTCTCATCGATAAAATGCGCCATGGCTATATTGAAATTTAATCGCGAATTTACATTAAAAAACTCTTATCTGCTTATTTTTGTAGGATGTTGTACAATGATTACTAATTTTGTGTTTTTTGTATGTTGAAAATTTTTAACCTGATATACAGATTAGCTTTGGGGATTAAACCTTACGCTCGTTTTGTTTTTTTTGCCTGGCTATTGATAATTCTTGGATATACTATTGTTCCAAATCCAGAGGGATCTGAGGGTATTCGACTTGACAAGGGAATTATCAGATTGGACTATCTTATTCACTTTGTTTCCTTTTGCTTTTTGTCACTCTTGTATTGCTTGTGGTTTGCTAATGTCAAATTAAAAATAAATATTTCTTACTTGATTTATGCTATAGCGCCTTCAATAATTCTTGCCTTTTTACTGGAATATGTCCAGCAATACGTGGAAGGACGGAGTTATAATGAAATTGATTTTCTTTTTAACGGGCTTGGGGCGCTCTCGGGATTATTTATTTATTTCTTTTTTTCAAGAAGCTTAGAAAAGAGGGCATAATCTGATTTTTTAAATATTCTGTTAATAACCAATAACCCAGAGAATTTTCTCGTTTTCGATGCAATCATCCACGATCATGAGAAGCTGGTTGTTCATGTTTATTAATTTATCGCGATATTGCTGCCAGTTTTTTTCCCAATTTTTATCCAGTTTCTCAATTTCCAGAAGAAAGTTATTTCCCAAGAAAATACCAGTTACATGTTCAATAAATTCCTCTTTTGATTTAATGGATTGTAAATTATCCTTGTACTTGAGCAGCTCGTTTTGAAGGGGAACAATTCTGCGAGCATTGTATTTTGTTGGACCGAAATACTCGTATAGCTTATTACTGTTTTCGAAACATATCGCGAAAAGATTAAATACATCTGTACTCACGAACTTCGATTCCTGAGCGCACTTGATATAATTCTCGTTATCTCCCGTGGTGTTGAGTTCAACAAAGTTAAGCGCGTTGTAGTCAAATAATTCTAACTTCATACCCCTGCATAATAAAAGATCATTCGATTTAAAAATATTAAAAATCGCGAACATAACAAAACAATAACTTTTGGCAAAAGCATTTTTAAACTCTTGCCTGTTGTCTTGTTCTTTTTTTCATGAAAGGTAATACTTTTTAATAAATTTGCAGGTAAAAGATACACTTTGTTACCAAAAAATAAACAAGATATTTTTAAGTTGAATTATTATGGAAAAGTTATTACCCGTGTTAAAAGAGATGGCTGTTAAGCAAAAAGGGAGTATCGTGCAAAGTGTTACCATGTTGCCTCCTTCGGGGTCTAAAAGAAAATATTTCAGGATAATGACAGACACGGGCAGTTATCTCGCTGTTTCAAACCCGAATATCAAAGAAAATGATGCATTCGTTGAATTCGCCCGCCATTTTCGGTCAATAGGCTTAAACGTGCCGAATATTCTTGAATATAACCGGGATGCAGGACTTTATCTGCAGACAGATTTCGGCGATACAACCTTGTTGAAATATATTACTGAAAATAAAGATAATGAAGGGATAATCCCCGCGATTTACCGTGAAGTACTTGATAATCTCATGAGGTTTCAGGTTGAGGGAATAAAAAAACTGAATACACGGGTATGTTATCCAAGATCCGTTTTTGATGAACAATCCATAACCTGGGATTTGCATTATTTCAAGTATAACTTTTTGAATCTGGCCGGAATACCCTATGATGAACAGGAACTAGAACAGGATTTTGCCGGGTTTGCCACCCAATTGCTACAAGCAGACAATAATTATTTCATGTACCGTGATTTTCAATCCAGGAATATTATGATTAATAATGGTAAAACAGCTTATATAGATTTTCAGGGTGGACGGAAGGGACCTCTTCAATATGATGTGGCTTCTCTTCTTTTTGAGGCAAAAACAAACCTTTCTCCATTGTTCAGGGAAGAAATGTTACAGTATTATCTTTCGCGGTTACAGGATATACATGGGATCGACCCCCGGCAATTTTTAAAGGATTATTATAAATTTGTTCTTATTCGTGTTTTACAGGCTTTGGGAGCATATGGACTCAGGGGATTACACGAGAATAAAACCATTTTTCTCCAAAGTATACCAGGCGCTATAAATAACATCAAGTGGCTGGCTACCAATGAAAAACTACCGTATACTCTAAAGGAAATGTGTAACGTGCTTTACCGGGTTACTGAATCAGAATCCCTTGCCAGGATCGCCAGGCAGCCTGAAACATTTACCCTGACTGTAAACAGTTTTAGCTACAAGAATGGAATTCCTTTCGATTCGACCCTTAATGGGGGAGGGTTTGTTTTTGATTGCCGGGCACTGCCAAATCCCGGCCGTTTAGACGCATATAAACCATTGTCGGGTTTAGATAAGCCGGTTATAGATTACCTTCAGTCAATGGACGAGGTGAACAGTTTTCTTCGTAACGCACAATCATTGGTTTCGACCTCGGTAAAAGAATATTTATCGAGAGGATTTAAAAGTCTCGCGGTTAATTTTGGCTGCACGGGTGGGCAGCATCGTTCAGTTTTTTGCGCGGAACAACTGGCATTTCTTTTTAAAAATGAACATAATGTGATAGTTAAAGTTAATCACAGAGAACTTCAAAAGTCGTGACATGAGTACTAAGATGTGCAAAAAGAAAAATAAATCTCAAAAGAAAAAGTGCAAGAATATTGTATATAAATGCAAATCGTGTAAAGCATTAGCAGCAAAGGAAAAGCATTTATGTAAACCTATTAAAATCGATGTATGAGGGCTATGATCTTGGCAGCGGGGCTTGGGACTCGTTTGATGCCATTAACTGAAAATAAACCCAAGGTTCTCATGGAGGTTAACGGGGTACCTCTTTTACGCTACATCATTCACAAGTTGAGTGCCTCGGGGTTTGATGATATAGTTATTAATATTCATCATTTCGCGGCACGGATCGTCGATTTCGTTGAAAATGAAAGGTATAGTGGAATTCGAGTAAGATTTAGTGATGAGAGAGAAAAATTACTCGATACAGGGGGGGCTATTTTACATGCCCGTGAGTTACTGGAAGATGCTCCAGCTTTTTTAGTTTATAATGGTGATATCCTGTCGAATCTTGACCTGAATCGGCTATACTTAAAACATTTCAAAGAAGGTAACCTGGCTACACTCGCTGTAAAAGAACGTGAAACGACCCGTAATTTTTTATTTAACAAAGAAAATCAATTGATCGGATGGAAAAATGAAATGACAGGTGAGATATTGTACTCGAAGAATGATAAAGTTGCAAGTAGTTTGGCTTTCAGTGGCATACACGTGATAAGCTCCAGGATTTTTGAACTTTTTACCGAATCAGACGTATTTTCCATGACTGGCACCTATCTTCGTCTTGCCAGGTTTCATCAAATTAAAGCTTTTATTCATAACGAAGATGATTGGATGGACATTGGCTCGATAGAACGACTGCGAAAAACTCAAGCACACGTTAAAGAACATGGTTTTCCATAGCAGTGAAATAATTATCTATACTTTCAGAATCTTTGATTTTACCGGGACTTATTTCACTGGTAAATTACGGGTTAAATTGAGAATTCTGATCGCTCGCGCTCAACTTTTGAAAAATTCATGTTAAAAGTTACCAGGCTATTTGAGTATGAATTGTTGTTTTAATGTATAATAAATGACTATTTTTGTAGTATTACTGAAAAAATGTCAATAATAACATCATTATGAGTCAGGGTAGTGCAGAAAAATTATCAAAAGAATTGGGTCACTTGTCAGAAGTTGAGGTATTGGATTATTTCCTTAAGAAATTCAAGGATAAGGTAATTTTCACAACCAGTCTTGGAGCAGAAGATCAGGTAGTAACACACCTTTTACATCTCACGGGCCAACCGTTTAGGATTATTACACTTGATACTGGCAGGCTTTTCCAGGAAACCTATGATGCCATTGAGACAACCGAGAATAAGTATGGAATTACCATCGAAAAATTTTTTCCAGATGCAGCGAACGTTGAGAAAATGGTAAACTCGCTGGGAATTAATTTATTTTACAAGAGTGTGGAAAATCGGAAGTTATGCTGTCACGTGCGTAAAACCGAACCATTGCTGAGGGCTTTGAAAGGAATGGACGCGTGGGTAACAGGTATAAGGAGAGAGCAGGCAATTACCAGGTTTAATACAGCCCTGATTGAATGGGATGATAACAACGGATTATACAAAGTGAATCCTTTGAAAGACTGGACAACCGATCAGGTCTGGGATTATATCAAACAAAACGATATTCCTTATAACTCGCTTCATGATAAAGGGTTTCCCAGTATTGGCTGTTTGCCTTGCACGAGAGCTGTGAAGCCTGGCGAGGATATCAGGGCCGGCCGGTGGTGGTGGGAAAAACCTGAACACAAGGAATGCGGGATTCACACCCGGGAAAAATAATATAAAAAAAAAGGCCCTTCACCGGGCCTTTTTTATATTTCTGAAGAAAGAATTTAGAATTTCTTTTCCTGTATCCTTGCTTTTTTACCAGTAAGGTTTCTGAGATAAAATATTCTGGATCTCCTTACTTTTCCTCTTTTGTTGAGTTCAACTTTCTCAATAAACGGGGAGGTTACCGGGAAAATCCTTTCCACGCCAACACTACCTGACATTTTGCGGACTGTAAAGGTACCATCGTTACCGGATCCTTTTCTTTGTAAAACAACTCCGCGGAATTGCTGTATTCTTTCTTTATTACCTTCCCGGATTTTATAATGAACCGTGATGGTGTCACCGGCTGAAAATACTGGCCAGTTATTTTCCACGGCAAACTCTTTTTCAATAACTTTCATTAAATTCATCTCTATCTGTATTTTTATATTGAACCCTTGAAAAATCAGAGCGCAATATTACAAATATTTTTTGAGAATTGGTAGGTTTTTCTTTTTATTTTGATCTTAATGATTCGATTCATCTTTATAAAGAAATTTATCACCTGTTTCTTCCACGATTTTCCTGTACCAGTTTTCACCATAGCCGGGAGATATGACTGATGGATTTTGCTTTCCTTCTACTTTCTCTTTAATATTACCATCCATGTACTTGGTAAACAGGTACCCGTAAAGATTTTTCCATGCTTCAACAGTGTATTCCCCTTGTTTCACGGAGTAATCTGTTATGAATTCAATGGCTTCTTCCTTATTTTTATTGTATAATTCAACGGCTGCTTTATCTATTGCCGGTGTATAATTGATAAATTTCATCTCAAGCTCTTTCTGGGCTTTTCTTATTTCAGGAATTATCGTATTGTATCTTGTATAGGCAAAGTTGGACACCTGGTTGAATACCCAAAAAGCAGCATCAGGATTAAAGTCCATGATGCTTCCCGTGCCAACGGCAAATGATTCAGGTACCCGTGTCATACCGCAATACATGGGAACATAAACAGTGCTGTAAGTATCGTCAACGCCAAACCACAGAATACCGCCGATTGGGTCGGGAAGATTGTCGCGGCACTGGGCAACAAAGGAAAATCCTGTTTGTTGGGTACTTATTGCCCGCTCATTAAAATAGGTTTTACCGTCGACTTCCCAGGTTAATGGTCTCCAACGAACGATACACCCGTAAGGACCGGCGCCGAGATCCTTGCTCATATCCATGGGGGTATCCTGGTAATAATCGCGCATCAATTCCATGACATCATACACGCTTAATTTTTTATCGGGCTTGATCCACAAAGGCATGCGGTTTTCAAGATTTTCACCCATGGCATAGTCAAGATATTTTTCCATGTTATCGTTTACACGGTTAAAACCAGCCCAAACCCTGGCCTCGCAGAATCTGGCGCCACCAAAGTTAACCGGTGCATATGCATCTGAGAAACTGAAGTTTTTATCCTTTCCCTTGAAATAGTCCATATCTTTCGCGAAAGAGATTACATCATCAGAGTACATGCAGTTTTCAGGATCGTCAAGCGGGAATGTCGTGATCCTGGCCTGGTTGGCATGTCCTGAAATATAGCCATCCGGAATTTTCCGGGCTACCCACACCGCTCCCTTATTACCGGTTCCTTTTCCAATCAATTCCATGATCCACACTTCCTGTGGATCGGCAATTGAAAAAGATTCTCCACTACTGTAATAACCATATTCTTCCACGAGAGAAGCCATGGTTTTAATAGCCTCTCTTGCTGTTTTGGCCCTTTGAAGGGTCACGTAAATAAGACTCCCGTAATCCATGATGCCCGTGGTATCCTGAAGTTCCGGTCTTCCCCCGAAAGTTGTTTCACTTATGGCCAATTGAAACTCGTTTATATTGCCCACCACGGAATAAGTATGCCTGGCTTGTTTGATTTTGCCAAGGTATTTTCCTGTATCCCACTCGTGAATGTCAAGCATGGCACCTTCCGGGTAGTCTTTAGCAGGCCTGAAGTATAATTCACCATATAAAACATGTGCATCTGCAGCGTAGGTAATCATCGTGGTATTGTCGACCGAAGCAGCACGGGTAACTAAAAAATTCGTGCATGAAAATAAATCGACTGAATTGGATAGCGCGACTATCAGAAATATTAAAACAACTCTCTTCATATTTATCTTTATTTAATAGTTTCAAACAAAAATAGATATTTTTCTAAATGATTGAACATGTTTAATAACTATATTATTGTTTTTGGTGGGTAAATCTTTACATGAAATTAAAAAAACAAACATGAGTGTATAAATATTTGGGGGTCTTTCATGAAAAAATGTATAAAAAAATTCATTTACCCTTTTTTTCTATAGGAAAAAAGATTAAGTTTGCATTAACAAATTTTGACATATTTAAAGAATAATTAACATAAATAATAAAAATAAAATCGAAAAGTTATTTATTTTTGTATTGTGATTATGATTTAATAAAACATTGGCACGATAATTGTAAAGTTAGTAATTAGTAGGTGTAGTTTAGTTAGTTTTAGTTAGTAATTTGGTGGAAAAAGGGTCTCTCTCGAGGCTCTTTTTCTTTTTATAGCATTTTTTTACAGGTATTTATGCCTATTCCATCAAACTGATTAACCTGACATGGTCATCTTTAGTTAGCTCGTGCGCCATCCCTGAAATTTTGTTTTGGTTCATTATTTTCAATATTTCAGGATGTTTCTCTGAACCAATTCCATATTCTGAAAGTTTTACCGGACTTCCCATTTGGTAGAAAAATGCCTCCAGGTCCGCGATGGCTCTTTCCGCATCAGAATGACCAAATACCTGATTTCCCATTTTTGCAATTCTGTCAGGTATCCTGTCAAGATGTAGCTTTAACCATGCCGGGTAGGCTATAGAAAGCGAAGCGCCGTGCGGAACATCATATAATAGAGATAGCACGTGACCGATCGCGTGCACACCCCAGTCGCCTGACTCTTTTCCATATGCAGTAAGTCCATTAAGAGCATTGGTAGCTGCCCACATGATTCTCGCGCGCAAATCATAATTGGATAAATCTTTCAAAAGTAATGGGCCTGCTTCCATACCTTCTTTAATTATACCTTCTATGAGCCTGTCGGATAATGGACAATCGCCGGCACCGTAATATATTTCAAGACAATGAGCCACGAGATCGACGGCTCCATATGCCGTGTAATCTCTTGGTACAGAAATAGTAAATGAAGGATCAAGAAAAGAATGGCTTGGATACGCGTGCTGATTCCTGTATCCTATTTTCTCTTTCGTGTCTTGGTTTTGAAGTACTGCCACCGGATTCATTTCAGTACCGGTAGCGGCAAGGGTCAAGATACCAATTAGAGGAATTGAACCTTTAATATCCACTTTATTTTTCATGACATCCCAACCTCTGTGTTTTCCATGAATACATAAAGATATAATTTTTGCCGAGTCGATAACACTACCACCACCGACAGCCAATACTATATCTATATTTTTTTCAATACCCAGGGCTGTTGCCTTGTCCACATCATCTACCAAAGGATTCGATTTGATTCCGCTAAACTCGATGATTTCTGCTTTAGCCGGTTCAAGGGCCTTCATAACCTCATCATAAATACCGTTTTTCCTGATAGAACCTTTGCCGTAAACCAGCAATATCTTACTGCCGTATTGACTGATTATCTTTCCTAACCCGGAAATTACTCCTTTGCCAAAATGGAGACGGGTTGGATTATAAGCATCAAAATTTTCCATGTTGTATTTTTTATATATTGAATATTGTTCCACCACTATTATCCATTCTCGCTCCAGTAACCGATTTAAGACAATTCACCTTGTTCTGGTAGCGTAACATACCCAGGTAGGCGAAAATTATGGCTTCCTTGTATTCAATTGTTTCTTTTCCCGGAATAACCAATGTTCCTCGTATTTTGTTCTTTAAGAGGTTTATCAGGAAACTATTATATGCTCCACCTCCCGTAACCAGAACTTTCTGTACCTGGTATTTTAACAGTACCCGTGAGACCTGCATGGCTACATGTTCGCAAAGGGTGCGAAGTAGGTCCGTGTTATTTGTTGTACCGGTTTCAAGAAGGACTTTAAAGTTTCTTTCGAACCATTCTCTTCCTAATGATTTGGGTGGTTCCTGGTTGTAGAATTCCAGGTTATTGAGAGCATCGAGAAGTTGGGTGGAAATATTTCCCTTTCGGGCAATTTCACCTCCTTCATCACACGAGTGGTTCATTTTCCTGGCTGCATGATTCAGCGCGTAATTGCAGGGACTTATATCGAACGCGAGTACTTTATCTTCCGTTTTAATAGTGATATTGGCAAATCCTCCCAGGTTTATATAGGCATCGTATCCCGGGTAGAGTGCTATTTCTCCCGCTGGTACCAATGGTGCACCCTGTCCGCCCAGGGCAACATCAAGAATTCTAAAATCGGATACGCAGGGAAGGCCGGTTACAGCAGCTATGTTTGCTCCGAGACCTGCCTGAAAGGTAAATCCGGAATCAGGTTCATGGAAAATCGTGTGCCCGTGAGAAGCAATTAAACTGGGTTTTATTTTCCCCTCGCGAATAAAATTATTTATTGCAGCACCAATAAATTGACCGTATTCGTGATTTAATATTACTAATTCACGTCCTGTTAACTGGTGTGCCCGCGATAATCTTTTTATCCATTCCGCATTATAAGGCAGGGTGGCAGACTGAAGTAGCTCGTGTTGCATGTTGTTGTATTCCTCCGTGAAATGACACAAGGCAAGATCCAGTCCATCCAGTGAAGTTCCTGACATAACACCTAGAACAATCATGATTGTCTCGCTTTATTGCAAATGTAAGTATAAAAACTGTAACCTTTCAATTCTGAAAGAAGGCGTATTATCTAAAAAAACTACAATGAAATGAACCCGTGTTGTTTTTATTATCGGTAATGAAAACTTCAAGTAAATGATTTTGACCCCTTGAAAGGCGGCTGTCATCAAATATATAATACATCAAATCATTCTTGGGATCGTATTCCAGGAGAACCCATTCATTATCAATATATGCCGTGTATTCCGCTATTCCCGAGAAATCATCTTTAACTTTAAATATAAGCCTGTCAATATTATTCAGGTTTTGACTTTTGCTGAAATTCAATGGTTGTATTGTAGGAGGGACCGTGTCAACTGTCACGTAATACCTGCCAAAACTCCTTGTTTTCAATTCAATGAAACCATCTTTCCATTTACCCCCAGCAGCTTTCTTTTCATTTTTCTCGTTGATAAAACCCATTAGGGCTTTATCTCTGACCCCGGCAGGCATAAATGCTGGTTTTATTCTTAGGGTGATGTGTTTATGCAATGGTATAAAAAGATCATGAATATGAAATAATTCGCTGTAAGGATTTGCCGGGAGAGGGGTTTTAGCATATGTAAAATAAATGTTATCATACAGTGCACCAGAGGGTACAATAAGGTTTACATCATTGGTTTTGAAATAATTATCAATGTTATATGTCATTATCGAGGTGTAATCTTTTTCAGGGTTGTTAATTTTCGGGCTTTCATTCTTAGAGGGTTTTGCATTGAACCGGAGCAAAGATGCATTGCCATGCACGTCTGTGGCAGTTATCAGGAATTGATGAATTGTGTCATCATCAAAATGAAAAATACCGTTATTCTTAACTCCTTGATATAAAGGAAGGCGATTGTTGGGAAGGATAAAAGTCTTGTGAACATTGCGATTGTATCTCAGTCTTTCTTCATAGTCGATGTGACTATTAATATACCGGCTTTGCGAAAAAAGAAATCCATCCATCACGAACCTGTAAACTTCTTCATTGTTAACCTGTATGGTAAGCGTGTAAATGCCACAACGATTATTCGCGTAATTCAGGTAATCATAAACTTCTACTCCAATCCCGAATTTTCCGTGTACCCTGATTTCATCTGGCAGGTAATAATTATTATCAGAACCTTTAGGAATTAAGCGTGTTTTTTCATTTGAATTATTCACGAAATCAGTATTTTCCATTGGGTAGAAATAAACTCCCTTGAAAACTGGTGAAATATTATCTTTAACATCAAAATTGAAAAAAAGTCCATTGATCGGTTTTTGTTCTGCTGTTTCTCGTATTTCAAAGTGAAGATGTGGTCCGGACGAACTTCCGGTATTACCTGAATAACCAATAAAATCTCCTTGTTTCACCGGGAATAGATTTTTTTCCGGGAATAAATTAACCTCATGCTGTTGCAATCGATATTGATTGTCTTTGGTGTAATGACTCAGCTCGGGGGAGAAATCTTCCATATGCCCATATACACTGGTATACCCGTTGTCATGTTCGATATACAGGGCTTTTCCATAACCGCCTGATTGTATTTTTATCCTGGACACATGGCCATCGGCAACAGCAAAAATCTTATGGCCTGTAACTCCACGGGTTTTAAAATCTATCCCGGAATGGAAATGATCTGATCTGATTTCACCAAAATTACCAGATAAAATCAAAGGGATTTCCAGTGGTGAGCTAAATAAATGCTTCGGGTATTTAATTTGTGCCTGAATATCCAGACTTATCAGCAATACTCCCAATAAAAGAACCTTTTTCATACGCGTTGGATTTCACAATATTTAAAAACGGTAAAACAATAAAAAAAAATACAAACAAACCACTTCTTATTATATAAAAAAATGGGGGTACGGGAAAATCATTCCAATATCTTTTTTTAATTATAAAAGCTGTTTTATATTTGTATTGGTCTAACAGGAATTATCTCGATGGAAAATACAATGAACGATATAGTAGTCGGTCTGAGGAGTAAAATTCAGTCAGTAATATCATTGTATGAATCATCGAAGGCAGAGAAAGATAAGCTTGCTGAAGAAGTGAATAAACTTAACAAGCTTATTGAAGAGAAAAATGACAAGATTAATGAACTTGAAAAAAAAATAAATAAATTACAGTTAGCTAGAACTGTTCTTACAACAAGTGAGGATAAACACGAGGCTAAACTGAAGGTTAACAGGATCGTGCGGGAGATAGATAAATGTATCGCTCTTTTAAACAGGTAAATTATGGGGGACAAATTATCCATAAAGGTAAATATAGCCGACAGGTATTATCCTCTGAAGATTGAAAGGAAGGATGAAGAGAAAATTAGAAGAGCTGCCCGATTAATTAATGAAAGGGTTTTTCAATATAAACAAAAGTATGCAGATAAAGATGTTCAGGATTTTTTAGCCATGGCGGCGCTCCAGTTCGTCATTAAGTTAATTGAACTGGAATCCAAGGAAGAACTAACCCCGGTAATTGAAGACATCAGGTTGCTTGAGAAGGAATTGGAAGAATACCTGAAAAAAGAGTAATAAATATTAAAAAAAACGTTCTTTAATATAGAAACATCTTAACCCGCATTGTTTCTTCAACTGTGAGAAACTCAACATTTTCACAATTGGAGCAATTGCTCAAGTCTATGTAAGACAGGCCTCATCCCGGTTCGCCGGGAATCCATACTGGATCAGTGGAAGTTTGAAGTAGACGGCAGCTCCATCCATATCAGATATGGGGTTTTCTTAACTTTGAAGGAACTTTCGCGGGTTTTTTATATATATTAACTAAATAATTATGATATGATCAACATGATATTGAATGCTGTATCAGTCACGGCTACTATCGCGATAGTAGGTGCCACAGCTTTCGTGATAGGAGGAGTTTTTGGTTATTTTATTCTTCAGAAAACTCTCTGGAAAAAATCGAAAAATATTGTCAAAGATGCAGAAAATGAAGCAGAAGTAATCAGGAAGGATAAGATTTTACAGGCAAAAGAGAAGTTCCTGCAATTGAAAGCCGAGCATGAGAAGTATATTATTGAAAAAAATAACAAAATTTCTCAGGCCGAAAACAGGATAAAGCAAAAAGAATCTTCTATTTCGATGAAATTGGAAGAATTGCAACGAAAAAATAAAGAAGTTGAAGCTATACGTGAAAACCTTAATGCCCAGATTGAAATCGTGGACAAGAAAAGTGAGGAGCTGGAAAAAGCCCACAAACAGCAAATTGAGCAGTTAGAGGCAATATCTGGTCTCTCCGGGGAGGAAGCCAAATCGCAATTAATAGACTCCCTGAAAGAGGAAGCCAAAACCGAAGCCATGTCTTATGTAAATGAGATAATGGATGAAGCCAAAATGACAGCTTCAAAAGAAGCCAAGAAGATTGTTATCGAGACTATCCAGAGAGTAGCAACAGAGAATGCTATCGAGAATTCCGTCACTGTATTTCATATTGATAATGATGAGATCAAGGGCCGAATTATTGGGAGAGAAGGAAGAAATATCCGGGCTCTCGAGGCTGCCACCGGGGTGGAAATTATTGTTGATGATACTCCTGAGGCCATTATCTTGTCTGCATTTGATCCCGTGAGAAGAGAGATCGCGAGATTATCACTCCACCAGTTGGTTACAGATGGAAGAATTCACCCGGCAAGGATTGAAGAGATCGTGACCAAAACCCAGAAGCAAATTCAGGAAGAAATTGTTGAAGTTGGTAAAAGAACCACGATCGATCTTGGTATACATGGTTTGCATCCCGAGTTGATTAGACTTATTGGTAAAATGAAATACAGATCCTCGTATGGTCAGAATTTATTGCAGCACTCGAGAGAAGTAGCTAATCTTTCTGCCATTATGGCTTCTGAACTTGGCTTGAACCCAAAATTAGCCAAGCGTGCTGGTTTGTTACATGATATAGGTAAAGTACCAGATGATGAGCCGGAATTACCACATGCTATCCTCGGAATGAAAATGGCCGAAAAATTCAAGGAAAAACCTGAGATATGCAATGCTATCGGGGCCCATCACGATGAAGTTGAAATGACATCACTTATTTCACCAATCGTCCAGGTATGTGATGCTATTTCCGGTGCCCGTCCCGGTGCGAGGAGAGAGATTGTCGAATCTTATATTAAACGATTGAAGGATCTGGAAGAACTGGCATTATCACATCCTGGTGTTATTAAAACATACGCGATACAGGCCGGTAGAGAACTTCGGGTTATTGTAGGAAGTGAGAATGTTTCCGATGGAGATGCAGAACTTATTTCTTACGAGATAGCGAAAAAAATACAGGATGAAATGACATACCCGGGTCAGGTAAAAATTACGGTCATTAGAGAAACACGAGCCGTGAGCTATGCTAAATAATATCGTTGAAAACCTTTAACTCGTTGCTAAAGGAAATCATCGCTCGATTTAGAAATAATAAAAGGGCAGGAGTATTATTCCTGCCCTTCTTTTAACATGTGGAAAAGTTTTTGCAAGTCTTCTACCTTATTTTTCTCACCCTTTTTCTCGTATGCCATTATCAGGTTAAGAACAACCCGTTGAATAATTTCAATATTGGAACAGGGCTGGTAAAATGAATCTTGTGGTTCGAGTCCCTGCTGTCTCAAAAAATGATCAATTTCTTTTTTTCCCAACACGGCGCCCTTGTTGAAAGGGTTAACATAAAAGAGTATATTATCTTCACGGTGTGAAAATTCGTCCACGTATGCCAGGATAAAATTCTTGGGAAGATTTACCCCATGCACGGGTATATCCAGTGTTTGTCCAAGGTAACTGTACAATATCGATAAACTAATCGGATTCCCTTTTTTGGTTTCAAGTAAATAATTGACGTACGAGTTTGAAGGGTTGTAGAAATCACTCATATTGCCCGAGAAGCCATGAACGTCAAACAAAACATGGTTAACTATCCTGACTTTTTCAAGAGCGGTTAAATGTGGATTTAACTCCAGCCAAATATCATTTTTTATTTTTTCAATGGTCTCAACCACCTGGTTGTAATTTAACTCGGGGTAATGGAATTTAGATATCAGGAAAAAACCTTCCAATAACTCAATTCCCCCGGATTTTACCCAATTATTGAGACTGGCCCTGGTGGAATTAAATTCAATATCATGAATAAGATTTTCAAGCCTTTCCTGCAGTAATTCATCTAGTGAATCTTCCCAAACTGCTTCAAGAACTGGGATTACTTCACGTCCTTTATCTTTTAACTGGGCAGAAACGGTTGTGAATACTTCTTCGTCTGGATCGTCCAGTAGGTTAATCAATGCCTTTATTTCTTCACTTATCATCTATATCATGCTAAAATTCAAAAATATGACCAAAAAAATAGTATTGTATTGATTCAAAATTACTACAATTCGATTCTAAATACAATCATCTTTTATTAACATGATGCAAAAATAATGCCTCAAGTAATTGTTTCCCGATTCCTGACATCAGAATTAATTATCCATTATTTTGATGTCAACGGAATGGTTAATAAATACGCAAATTTATTTTGACATGTAAAGAAATATCCAGCAAGTGTTTTTTCCCAAGGGTTTAGTTGCCTTGAACAAAACCCAATTCCCCATTGTCTCATTGCAAATTAAAATTTCAATGATGATGAGAAAGTTAAGTGTTTTATTGATAGGTATTCTGCTGCTGATTTTTTCTGGAACAATGGCACAGGAAGCATTTTACGACTTTGAGGTTGAGGCTATTGATGGCAGTGAGTTTAATTTTGAGCAACTCAGGGGTAAAAAGGTATTGATTGTTAATACTGCTTCAAAGTGTGGTTTTACTAATCAGTACGAAGGATTGCAGGAACTATACGAGAAATTCGCCGGTGAGGATTTCACTTTAATCGGTTTTCCTGCTAATAATTTTAAGAATCAGGAACCAGGAACTGAAGAGGAAATCATGGAATTCTGCCGCATTAATTACGGGGTTACCTTCCCTATGATGTCTAAAATTTCAGTGAAGGGGGATGATATGCACCCTTTGTATGAATGGCTCACTTCGAAGGAACTGAATGGTGTTATGGAGGCTGAGGTAAAATGGAATTTCCACAAGTTCTTAATTGATGAAAATGGACATCTTGTTGCCAATTTCGGGTCAAGGGTAAAACCAATGGATGATAAAATTGTTGGTCTGATTAAAAAATAATTTATTATTTTTGGAGTTCTTTAATTGAATTATTTTTTTTTTGATAATTCAGTTATAATTTCTTACCGACAGGGTGGTTTACTCCTGCCGGTTTTTTATTGTTGAACAGACGAGACGAATTATGACCGGCATGAAAGAGAAGAAGAATGTCATCGCGAGAATGCTCAATGTAGTAGAAAGAGTTGGCAACATGTTACCTCATCCCGCTACCTTGTTTGCTTTATTTGCTTTACTTGTTATTATTCTTTCCGGGGTAACCAGTCTTTTTAATCTTTCAGTGAGACATCCTGGTACCGGGGAAATCATCGAACCGGTAAATCTCATGTCCATCGAAGGTCTTCATATGATCCTCACCGGAATGGTGACCAATTTTACCGGCTTCGCGCCCCTTGGTGTCGTGCTTGTTGCCATGCTGGGAATTGGTATCGCTGAAGGTACCGGATTTATTGGGACTGCTTTACGACTCATGGTTTTAAAATCACCTAAAAAGATTCTCACTTTTGTTATCGTGTTAACCGGTATTCTTTCTAATACAGCGAGCGAGGTAGGTTATGTTTTATTGATCCCCCTGGGAGCAATTATTTTTATCGCGGTAAACCGCCACCCGATAACCGGTATGGCTGCTGCGTTTGCTGGTGTTAGCGGTGGGTATAGCGCGAATCTGCTGCTTGGTACAATTGATCCTCTTCTTGCTGGATTATCGCAGGAAGCCGCTCAAATCATAGATCCTTCATACCTGGTGAACCCGGCTTGTAATTATTACTTCATGTTTGTCTCTACTTTCTTTATCGCGGCAGCAGGTACCTGGGTTACAGAAAAAATTGTTTCACCCCGGATGGGTGAGTATCATGATGATTCACAAAAAGAAGAAATAAAAGGCTTATCGCCTGAAGAAAAAAGGGGTTTGAAATATGCCTTTGTTGCATTCATCGGGCTTGCTATCATCCTCCTGGCCGGTACTGTTCCTGGCAACGGGTTTTTAAGAGACCCTGAAACCGGCAGTCTCTTACATTCTCCCTTCATGCAGGGTATTGTAACCATCATATTTCTTGCTGCCGGCCTGTTGGGTATTGCTTATGGTATTGGCGCCGGCAGTATTAAAAATGACGCGGATGTAATGAAGGGCATGGCTAAATCAATGGAAACTCTTGCCATGTACATCGTGTTGGTATTTTTTGCCGCCCAGTTCGTGGCTTACTTCAAGTGGACCAACCTGGGGTTGATTTTTGCTATTGAAGGGGCAAACATGCTGAAAGCTTCCGGCCTCGGCCCGATCCCTCTCTTGTTGGCTTTTATATTGTTAACGGCTTTTATTAACATGTTCATGGGTAGTGCTTCCGCGAAATGGACAGTAATGGCGCCTGTATTTATTCCCATGTTCATGTTGGTGGGGATTGCACCGGAATTAACCCAGGTCGTGTACAGGATAGGGGATAGCGTTACTAATATAATTTCTCCCATGATGTCATATTTTGCATTGATAGTGGCTTTTATTCAGAAATATGATAAGAACGCGGGAATAGGTACCGTAATTGCTACCATGTTGCCCTACACGTTTGTATTCCTTATTGTCTGGTCTATCTTGTTAATTACATGGATGTTGATAGGGATTCCCGTGGGACCGGATGCCCCGCTTATCATCGATACTACATTTTAAAGGAATAATGCCAGAAATCGTGAATTGTTTTATTGGTTTTCGGGCGTTAACAGGTTTGTATTGCCTACAATCTCTAGACCGGCATTAACTCCTTTCCCTTTATAAATGATTTTGTTTTGTTTTTTATCGAAAATTTCGAGATCAACTTTTGCATCCAGCCCTTCGGCGATTCTTCGATCCATTTCTCCCATTTCAGGAGCTGCCAAAATGCCAAAACTCTCTCGCGTAGCCTCTATTTGGTACAGATGTTTCTTGTCTTCAATAACAAGTTTTACTTTTTCGTTTTCCACGGATACTTCTTTTAGCATTGCCCCAGTGTAAGTTGCAAAACGATGTATTTTACTACCGGTAGAAAAAAACCCCAGGAAGCCCGTGAAGGAATTACCTAACCAAGGTATCCTGGCAACACTTACCATAAAGGAAACACTTGCCTCTTCAAAACCATTGCAGTGCATCCATATCCAGGACTCAGGCATTGACTTGCCCCAGTCTTTCTCGATATAACCCCGTCCTCCCGCGAAATTATGTTCCTCATCCCGCAAATTAAGTATTCCTGATAAAGAATGATTTATGCTGACTACACCATGATAACATTCCATGAATGGAACATACCTGTACCACCCCATGATGGTAGGCTGGAGAAATCTTCCGGGGAGTTCGCTCGTGTCGTGAAAATATACAGTTCCCCTGAGGGTATCATTCATGTATGGCAGTGCCAGTTGCAATGAGTCATCACTGAAGTAATTCTGCCCGATCCTTATTTCAAATCGGTGTTTGGAATAAAAGAAACTATCAGCCGGGAAACTGTTATAGCTTGTTTTTCCTGAATTCCCGTCAATCACCTGAATAAACGCGTGGGCCGTGCCATTTTTCCCGAACGAAATCCCAGGAATTATTGAAATTTTTTGTTTTCCTTTATCGCCGATGAGTTTAAAATACCATCCTTCAAAATATTTTTTCTTTTTCCTGTTTCCCTGGTATAATGCAGAATTATTTATCTTCCTGCAGTTGTACGGTGACAAGAGAAAGCGGTTTTCGTGAATTGAAACATCCTGTCCTTTCAATTCACGACCAAAACCAGATAGAAATAAAAGGGTAATGATAAAAAGGCATAACAAATTAAAGCTATTTTTCCTTGTAAAGAACATCAAATAATTAAGTATAATTATTTACTGATGAAAAAAAAGTTGATTTTTTCAATAAGAAGTTTTATATCAATAGGTTTTGAAATATAATCATCGCAACCTGCTTGTAAACATTTCTTTTTTTCTTCTTTCATGGTAAAAGCCGTTTGGGCTATTACCGGCAGTTCCGGTCTGATGCTTTTAATTTTGCGGGTGGCATCATACCCGTTCAGCCCTGGCATTTTAATATCCATTAATACCAGATCTATTTGATTTATAGATTCGCAAAGCTCGATAGCCTGTACACCGTTTTCCGCGTGTAATAACTGAACTTCCGTGTCATCAAGAATTGCCTCTATGAACCTGTAATTTACTTCCTCATCCTCGGCAACCAGTATTACCTTATCTTTCCAGTTATAACTGGTATTTGTTTCTTTGATATTATCATATGTTTCTTCAACAGGTTGTTCAGCTTTATTCAGGGGCAGGGTGAAATAAAAAACGGAACCCTCATCAAATTTCGATTCCAGCCACATTTTTCCTCCAAGTAAAGAAACGATTCCCTTTGATATGGTAAGTCCAAGTCCTGAACCACCGTGACGTTTGGATGGTGTATCTTCAACCTGACGGAACCGGTTAAAAATCAGTTTTTGATCTTTCTTTTTAATACCTATTCCTGTATCCTTCACGAAAAACTGAATGTATTTTTCCTTTACCTCGTAACCAAATTCAATATATCCCCTCTCTGTAAACTTGAGAGCATTGTCAATTAAATTCGTGAGAACTTGTTGCAGCCGCCCGGGGTCGGTATAAACGGGTTCTTCAATTTTTTCGGGGATGTAAAGTTTTACAAGCACGTTTTCCTTGTTTCTGGCCTTTTTCTTCTCATCAAAAATAACTCGCAGTTCTTCCAGCAGGCTGTTAATATCACAACTGGTTTTGTTAATGCTGAGCTTGCCGGATTCAAATTTCGCGACTTCAATAATATCATCGATTAGGGTGAGCAGAAGACTACCCTTGTTGCTGATAATTTTAGCATATTCTTCTTTTTTTCTGTTATCAATATCGGGGATCTTGAGCAATTCGGAAAAACCAATGATTGCATTCATCGGTGTCCGAATCTCGTGTGACATGTTAGCAAGAAATGCTGTTTTTAATCGATCTGATTCTTCTGCCTTTTTTCTGGCCCTGATTAACTCTTCCTCGTTTTTTTTAAAGATTGAAACATCTTTCAGTACACAATAAAGATATCCTTTTTTCTTATCCGCGGGTCCCAGGTTAAGATTGAAAAATATTTTCGTTCCATCTCTCTGGATCATCTCAGCAGGTACATTTTCAGCGATTTCCCCACTTTTAGCGGATAATTTAAGCGCGTTCATGAAAAAATCTTTTGAGCCTTCAGAAAATAAATCCTGAAGGTGCAATTTTTTTAATTCACTCAGTTTCATCCCTGTAGTTTTCTTAAAATACTCGTTGCATCCGGCAATAATACCATCTTTATTGACTACAACGAGATTAACAGGAATTTTAGCGGGTATTTCTTTCATGGCTACACCTAAACTATTTTAACAATTAATCAAACTCTTTGTTAAGAAGCAATTATAATTGAAAATTACTAACAATTCAGATAAAAACCAAAAAAAGATACACTCGTCAATCAAACAAGTGAAATCCTCAACATTAAAAGGAAATTAATTACCTATAGCATGCATTGTGTATTGTTCTGATTTCAACCCATGTTGAGCGACGTGCTCAATCGATGAAGAAATTGTAAACTTTTCACACCACTTCCTTTGTGAAATTCAACAAGCTCAATACCGGGGTTATTTTTAAGTAAAGCGCTTGTTTGCTTCTTACCAACTGCTTAACTTAGGTTCAACTCAAGTAAAAAAAGAAAAGGAAATAGGAGACTCTTTTAAAATAACTCAATTTCAATTAGTTGGATAAATGCCGTGAAAGATTGTTCATTTCCTACTTTTGCATCAGATATCAGGAAAAGAACAGGTATTTTATCACCATTACTGTTGGTTATATTTACTTCTTTTCGTTGTCCAACGATTTTTTCTTCACCCGGTGAAACATACTTTTTCACGAAATCATCTTTTTCCATGGTTTCCTCATCAAACAGCATGGTTACATTCTTACCAAGGGCATCTCGCCTTTTGATTCCCCAAAGTTGTTCGGCCGCCATGTTAAAAAATTGAATGATACCCATTTCATCGCTGGTAACGATCGCGTCAAGAGCTCCTTCAAGGGTTCTCTCGTTTCGGATCTTAATTTTCTCGATTTCCTTGAATTGCTGTTTCATCTCGGCTTTGGCCTGATCCAGTTTCTTACTCAGCTCAATACCAGATAGCCTGAGTTTTTCTTCCTGAATCTTCAGTTGTTCGGTTTGCTTGCGCGTTTCGAATTCCATTAGTTTCTCCTTGGTCATGTCGTGAGCGATAAGAATTACCTTGTTAACTTCACCGTACATGTCGTTTACTGAAGAAAATGTGCCTCTTAACCATTTTTCTTTACCGGATTTGGAACTTGTTTTTATTTGTCCCTGGTAAGGAACTCCCTGAATTACCTGTTCCCATATGTTGTTGAAATTCTCATGTTCACTTTTAGCCAATATCGAGTATATGGTGAGATCCTTTGATTCAGGTGCCGTGTAATTATAATTTTCGAGGAAAATTTCATTGCAATCAATCAAGTCGCCACCTGGTGTAAACTCCAGTTTGATACTTGAATTGTTGAGAGCATCGATTTGTCCCTCGAAATCAAGACTTTGTTTTTTCTGGTCGGTAGTATCGATTGCCAGGAAGAGGATTTTTTCAACACTGTCATCATCTCTTCTCACGCAGGTATACGTGGCCATTGTCCAGAGGTCATTCCCCTGTTTGGTCACGTGTTTCATGTCTCCCTCGAAATGTCGTCCGCCGGCAGCCAGGTTATCCCATATACCATCGAACCATTCCCTGTCTTTTTCACTGATAAACATTGAAATATGTTTTCCTTCTACTTCCTGGTTACTGGAATATCCCAGTTTATTGAGGAACTTGGTATTGGCATAAATCAGGGTGCCATCGGTCATGTACTCGGCACGTATCAGGGTATGGTTCACGGAATTAGTGAAACTGGTGAGTTTTTCTCCCTGTCTGGCCGCTTCTTCCTGGGTTGCTTGCAACTCTTCCATGTTCTGCCTCATCTGTTCTTCCTGTTCGGCCATGGTTTTTGCCTGTTCCTGTGATTCTTTGAGTAAACGGGCTGTTCGCATGTTGATTTTTACGGAGGAGATGGTGGTGGCAATACTCTCCGCGATTTTTTCAACGAATTCGATAACATATTTTTCCAATGGTTCGAAACTGGCCAGCTCAACCACCCCGTGAATTTCTTCATTTACCACGAGCGGTACAATTAAAAGACTCTTGGGGGTTGATTCTCCCAGGCCGGATGTAATGTGAACATAAGTATCCGGAATATCCATCATGTAAATGGTTTCCTTTTCCATGGCGCAGGTGCCAATCAATCCTTCGCCCCATTCTATTCTCCTGTCGGCAAATTTCTTGCGATCGTAGGCGAAAGACGCTGTTTGTTCAAAAAACTTTTCATTTTCATCATCTTCATTAATAATGAAAAATCCACCCTGGTTTCCATTGATATATTTCACCAGGTTGCTTACAATATTGTATGAAAGTTCTTCGATATTATCATTATTTTTCCTGAGAATTTCACCAAATTTTGCCAATCCCTCGGTTACCCAGTTTCTTTGCTCATCTTCTTTTTTGCGTTTGAGTTCTTCTTCCTGGTTTTTTTTGAGATTATCCCTTAAATTAATCAGAGCTGTACCCAGTTTATCTTCACGGGCATCGGAGTCCATACTTAATTTAGCGTCTAATTGCCCGTTTATAAGATTATTAATGAAAGAATACACGTTTTCCGTTTTATATATTTCGAGTTCAAACTTCTCTTCGGCTTTTTGTATTCTTTTTTGCATTTTTTGGGCAAACAAGTAGGTTGAAATCGCGGTTAGAAGTGGAACTACATCCAGGAAGTAATAGACCGGATTATTAACATGTAACCAACCAAAACTTTCAAAAGTAAAAAAGAGATCGTGCTTTAATACTCCAAGTATAAATGCACCTGCCGGGAATACGAGTCCTATGATGAAGGCCAGTAACGCGTATCTTGTTGCTTTTCGTGTTGTATTTTGGTCGCTCATTTTAATCCACTGATATTGATTTCACGCGAATAAAAATAAATATTATTTTTTAAATTTTATAATTATAATCGTGTTGATTGATCAGAAGAATCACCGGGTATTCATTATCTGCATGTTTATGAACCGTTTGAAGTGTGCAGGACTTGTTAACAAGTTCAGGGTATCTCTCTAAATACCATGGGAAAAACTTCCATTTTTTTAAATTTGTTTAAGTGGTTTTGATATCTGTTTCGCGATTTGATCCAGGGGAAGTACCCGATGAGCAGCTCCCAGTTTTATTGCCTCGTGGGGCATTCCAAAAACAACGCATGATTTTTCATCCTGTGCTATTGTTTTCGCGCCTGATTCTTTCATTTCAAGTAATCCCCGAGCGCCATCATCACCCATGCCTGTCATGATAATCCCGATGGCATTTTTCCCTGCATATCTTGCTGTTGAGCGAAACAGAACATCCACGGAAGGCCTGTGCCTGTTCACCAGTGGTCCTTCTTTGATTTCAACATAATATCTTGCACCGCTTCTTTTCAATAACATGTGATGGTTGCCGGGTGCGATGAGAGCTCTGCCCCTGATAACGGTATCGTTATTTTCTGCTTCTTTTACGGTAATTCCGCAAATTTCATTTAACCGGTTAGCAAACGAGCGTGTAAAGTGTTCAGGCATATGTTGTACGATAACTATGCCCGGTGAATCGAGAGGCAGGGCCTGTAGAAATACCTGGACGGCATCGGTTCCACCCGTGGAGGCGCCCACGGCCACAACAATGTCTGTTGTTTCGATCATACTTTGTGATCTGGCTCCGGGCAGGATTGCATCCGCGGTATATTTGGGTTGTACCTGAATTTCCGGAGGATTGATCTTTCTTCTAATTTTTGCCTGCGCGGCAGCTTTTACCGCATCACATAGCCTGATTTTCGATTCTTCGATGAATTGTCTCGTGTTCATCTGGGGCTTTGTAATGATTTCTACCGCCCCGTACTCGAGAGCTTTTAACCCGGTCTCCGTTCCGGTGGAGGTAAGGCTGGATATTATAACGACCGGTACAGGATGCTGCGCCATGAGTTTTTTCAGGAAAGTGAGACCATCCATGCGCGGCATTTCCACGTCGAGCGTGATTACATCGGGAACTTCGTGGGCAATTTTCTTGGCTGCCACGAAGGGATCGGACGCGACTGCCATTACTACTATATGGGGATCAGAGCCAAGTATCGACGATAATGTTTGTCTTACTACTGCTGAATCATCAACAATCAGAACCCTTATCTTTTTCATTCTCGATATTTCTAATTATTTCATTGGTTTGGGTATTACCATGTTAGTTTCTGCCTTTGGTATATATTTTTGCTTTACCTCACCCGAGATCGTGTCAAATTGAATTTTACGACCTAATTTACCTCCTACTGATTTTCCAACGATAGGTATCTTATAATCACCGAGAATCTGAATAGCAATTTGGATGTTTCTTTCACCTATATGAAACTGACTAATATTGGTTTCGATTACCTCGCCACCACCAAATATTTTTGCTTTTAATTTGCGGGGGTTACTTCCATACAATTCCATTTTTTCAATCAGCTTTTCAATGGCAATATTGCCATACTTGGGCGAAGCAAGTCCCTGTCCGTTCCACAATGGCAACATGTAATGATTGATACCGCCTGTTTTCAGGAAGGGATCATACAGGCATACCGCCACGCATGAGCCTAATATTGTATTTACCTTGTATGGGTCTTTACTGGCAAAAAGCGCGGCAGGATAAAGGAAATGTGTTCCATAGTTGTCCATCAGGTTACTCATAATTAAAATACTTCATCCTCATCAAAGAGAAACTCGTTACCATCTGCCGAAAACCCTTTTGTGCCGATTACCGCGTTTGGTACTTTTATGGTAAATGTAGTCCCCTCGTTTTCTTTACTTTCAATTTCAATGGTTCCTTCCAGTAAATCAAGTAATGCCTTGTTAATGGAAAGACCCAGCCCGTGTCCCCGGTTCATGGAATTAATTCCTGAATCCAATCTTCTGAACCTGTCAAATATGATTTTTTGGTTTTCAAATGTTATGCCGGTTCCATAATCTCTAACCATAAGGATAACATGCTCACCAGCACTTTCAGCCTTTATCTCTACTTTATTTTTAGGGAGACTGAATTTTACCGCGTTGCTGAGGAGATTAGCCAGTATTAATTTAATTTTTTCAGGATCTGTTTTAAAATAAAATTTATCATCCTTGTTTGGAATACAATTAAATTCGTGATCAATGGTCACGAGTTTTTTCTGCGCTTCAACACGGAACGATTCAACTACACTTTTAATAAGCGCCTTAAGATCAACGCTCATGATTTCAGGATAAATCTCCCCAGCTTCAATTTTTGCCGCGACAAAGATATTTCTCAACTGAAAATCAAGGTTGAATGCTTCTGAATGTATCAGGGCAACCATGGAAATTACTTTCTTCCAGTCTTCTTTGCTAACCGAGAGAATATTCTTAGATAACCCTATAATCGAGGTGAAAGGATTGATAATCTCGTTGGTGATGTTCGAGATAAAATGGCTCTTCAACGCTTCTGATTCTTCGAGTTTCTTATTGACTATTTTTAATTCCCCGGTGAGTTTTTTCAGTTCCTTAATGCTTTGATTTTGTTCATCAAATCGTCGCTTAAGTTCATCTATCAGCTCTTTGTCAGTTAATCTGCTCATGTTGTTATAATCGTGTTAAATTCTCCTGAAAATGGTTGGCCGGATTTGCTCCAGCGGGACATTTATGTTTGTAATAGATTCCGAGTGCCCTAGGAAAAAGTAGCCCCCGGGTTTGAGTTTGGTGCATAGCCGGTTGATAACATTTTCCTGAGTAATCCTGTCGAAATAAATCAATACATTCCTGCAAAAAACAATGTCAAAAACATCTTGTATCGAATAGTTTTTTTCCATGAAGTTGAGTCGTTGAAACATTGCCTTTTTTCTTAAATCGGGGATAATTCTCACGGTTGGATTTTCCCTGTCTTTACTTCGTAAAAAATATTTTCTTTTTATCGACATGGGTATATTGACGACCCTCGATTCCTTGTATATAGCGTCTATTGCTGTTTTGAGAATTCGGCTGGATATGTCCGTTCCAAGGATAGAATAATCTGGAGCAGAGTATTTTTCCATGAATTCACTGATAGTTATAGCGATGGTATAAGGCTCTTCTCCACTGGAACATCCCGCGCTCCATATTTTCATGGTTTTTCCCGGGTTTTCATTTATAAAATCCGGTAAAACCTTGTTTTGCATGAATTCAAAATGGATTGGTTCCCTGAAGAAATCTGTTTTATTGGTACTCACCATATCTATCATGTGAATCACCTCGGTATCCTGGCCTTCCTTGCTGAACACGTATTCCACGTAATCTTTGAAAGAAGTAATTTCCAGGGCCCGCAACCTTTTTTGCAAGCGACTTTGTAACATGGTTTGTTTTACCTTGGGCATTTTAATACCATACTCGGTATAAATAAACTCACTCAGCTTATCAAACTCATTGTCGCTCAGCCTGGCCCTGAATATCTCGTTCAATTTTGAATCCACCATTTTTTTAAAGCATGAAAAACTATTTTATTAATGTGATGATGCATTTTCTTCTTCTGTACCCGCGTACATCATGGTCTCCCTTGCAGGATTAGCCAATACTTCCTCGAGAATCTCCATCGGTTTTGCTTCATCCAGCCAATCTATCTTTCCGGTACTCACGTCGTAAATAGCACCGACAACTTTCACTTTTTCTTCCTTCACTAATTCGCGTGATGCAGGACTTCTCATAAACAGGTCTCTGATTCCCTGCCATATGTTTTCTTCAATGGCACGTGATATTATATTCTCCGTGGTTGCATCTTTATTATCTTGCATGGCCTTTTCTACAGCAGGTATAATATTATCTACCAAAGGTGGTATGTTTACCTCCAGTTTATGACCATGACCTTGCAATTCGCGGGTAACTGCAGTAACAGCTCCACATTGTGTATGGCCTAAAACAACCAGAACCGGCGTATTCACGTGTGCCAAACCATATTCTATAGAACCGGCTTCATCGGTATCAATTACATTTCCTGCTACCCGTATTATGAAAAGATCCATGATCCCCGCGTCAAAGATTAGTTCCACGGGCACTCTTGAATCAGAACAGCTAATTACGGTAGCGTAAGCATAGTCTCCCTGGTTCTTTGTTCCTGCCAGATTCAGTCTTGCAGAATCGGCGTGAGGAAACAGGGATTCACCTTGATAGAATCTTTTATTACCTTCCCTGAGCATAGCGAGAACTGCATCAGGTGAAGGCTTATTACCTTCTTCAATTTCAGTAAAATGAACATTATCTCCTTTTGATTCGTCGACTTTAGTCTCACATGAAAAAAGGGAGATTACAATAAGCATTGAGATTAGAAGATTCAGTGTTTTCATGATGGGTTTTTTTAAGGTTACGAACTTATTTTGCTGCTTTTGCTTCATCTTTTTGATTGGGTACAGCTTCTTTTAACATTGATAATTCATCTGATGAAAAGATCAGATCCATGTTAAGTATCATAATGAACTCTTCTTCCTCTTTTGCTACACCTTCAATAAATTCTGATTTGTATTTGCTGCCAATGCTTGGTGGCGGTTGGATGTCAGAGTCATCTATTTCAAGCACTTCCTGAACGCTGTCAACAATCGCTCCTACCTGAACTGAATCTCCTGCAACTTCAACATCCAGCACGAGAATACATGTATTGGTAGTATAGGTGGTTTCTTCCATTGAAAATTTGAGTCTCGTGTCAACCACTGGTAAAACTATTCCTCTCAAATTTATCACTCCTTTCATATATTCCGGGGCTTTAGGAACCTTGGTTATCTTGGTCATTTCCAAGATGTTCAGCACTTTACTCACGTTTGCGGCAAAAAGTTCTTCTCCCAGTTTAAATGTAAGATAAGAATTGATTGTTTTTTCTTGTGTTTTCATGATTAATCCTTGTATTTAAATTTAATTTTCCTGTGTTACTGATGCAAGATTTGAAAATTGCCTAATGGCCTTGTTCGTGTCCATGACAAGAGCAACCGTTCCGTCACCCAGTATTGTTGCTCCCGAAATAATATCCTGATCCTTGTAGTGTTTACCAAGTGGTTTTAGAACTGCCTGGTATTCACCAACCACGTTGTCAACTGCCAACCCGATTCTCTTATCTTCATACCTTACCACAACCACTTGTTCGGTTTTTAAATCACTTTCAGGCATTCCGAACTCAGATCGTAAATACAAGTAAGGAACTTGTTTTCCATCGAGTACAATAATATTATTAAAGGTATTGATCAGCTTTTCATGCTCGGCAGCGTAGATTTTATCAACAGCCGTAAGTGGAATTACATAATTGGAATCTCCTACTTTTACCAGCAATCCATCGATGATTGAAAGCGTTAACGGCAGTTTAATGGTTAGTATAGTACCAGCACCCACTTCCGAGTCTACCTCCACCTCACCGCGGATATCTGCAATCTTTCTTTTAACTACATCCATGCCGACACCACGGCCAGAAACATCAGTAATATTCTTTGCTGTTGAAAATCCTGGCAAAAATATTAAATCCAGTATTTCTTTCTTTGATAAACTTGCCTCAGGAAGAATAATTCCTTTTTGAATGGCCTTTTCACGAATTGCCGCGGGGTCGATCCCGGCGCCATCATCACTTATTTGTATATGAACGTTAGCGCCACTGTAAAAAGCCTTGAGTTTTATTTGTCCACGCCTGGGTTTTCCCGCTTTTTCGCGGTTTGATGGCGTTTCGATACCATGATCCATGCTGTTTCTGACAATGTGCATTAATGGATCCGACAGGTTTTCTATAATAGTTTTATCCAATTCTGTATCGGTACCCTCCGTGTAAAAATCCACTTCCTTTTTTAATTCATTTGATAAATCCCGGATTAACCTGTGGAAACGGGTAAGCATGTTTTCAATGGGTATGAGGACGATGCTAAAGGCGATGTCACGAAGCTGACGTGAAAGCTTTTGCACGTTTTCTGATATGCCCATTAATTCCGGTTGACCGTCTTTTTCGGAATATAGAGAAAGCCTGGCCTGGGTGGTAACCAATTCACTAACCAAATTCATTAACTGATCCAGCTTGTCAGAAGCCACACGAATGCTGGATATCCTGTTTTCCCTCGCGATTAGATTATTACTCTCTTCTTTTTTATTGCTTTTCCCGGGCTTTTCTTCTTTCGTGATTTTATCCGCAACTTGTTTCAGGATATCCTGTGTGAGTTCTGATTCACTATCCCTGATAGAAACAAGCTTATTGTAAAATTCCGGATACGATAATAAATTTCCATTGCCTATGGTTGATACCTCAAGTGTACAGTCATCCTCAACGAAAATGAATACATCTGTTACAGCATTGATGTCCTGCTCAGATACCAAAATAATATCCCAGGATAAATAGCATCTGGTGGTATCCAGTTTTTCAAGGGAAGGTAAATTTCTTAACCCGGGAAAAACGAAACAATTACCGAGTGAATACAGTTCATCGATCAGGTATAATGGATTGGTTCCATTGTCAAATATTCCTTCATCGGGTTGAAAGTGGATGTAAAATGTAGAGCAGGCGTTTACATTGTTTTCGTTTACATTTTTGTCAGGTTCCTTTTCTGAATTTTTTTCGGTTCCAGTATTTGAATTGATATGTCGAATCTGGCTCAGGAGCCGGGCATGATTGGCCTCAATCTCCGGTTTATCTTCATTTTCTTCATCCAAGAGTAATGTTAGATGATCAATTGACGCGAGCGTGATATTCAGAAGTTCTCTTGTTACCGGGATTTCACCGTTGCGCACGAGATCATAAATATTTTCCAAATCATGCGTGAAGTCGCTGATCTTCTCGAAACCGAACATGGCGCCACCTCCTTTAAGTGAATGCATCGCCCTGAAAACCCTTTCAACAATTGACTTGTCACCTGGGTTTCCATCCAGCTCCAGTAGCGCTTTTTCCAGATCGGCAATGTGTTCGTTTGCTTCCTCCAGAAACTTTTTCCTGAAATTATCCATTATCTTAATACTTTATTTATGGCTGCAATTAATTTAGCAGGTACAAAAGGTTTAATAATCCATCCGGTAGCGCCTGCTTCTTTAGCCTCAAGTTTTTTAGCTTGTTGCGATTCTGTTGTAAGAAACAATATGGGCACCCGCTGGTATTTTTCCATTTTTCTCACCTCCTTGATAAGGCCTATTCCGTCTAATTCCGGCATGTGCAAATCGGTGATGATCAGGTCGATGTCTTTACCGTCCAGGAATTTTTGTGCATCTTTACCATCAATGCCTACAAGTACATTGTAACCTTCGTTCTGTAATGTAAAACTAACTACTTCGCGGATGCTTTCAGAATCGTCAACAATAAGAATCGTTTTTGTCATGATACGTGATATTTATTTTTTTTACTTAATGTAATCGAGTAATCCCGATCTTTCTGATAATTCTTTAATATTATCAGGCAGAACCATTTTTAGGTGCAATTGCTTGTTTTCCTTTTCTACTTTCTTTTTAAAAGCAATCAGTAATTGCAGGGCAGACAAATCAAAACTTTCAGTCTCCTTCACCTTAACTTCAAAGGCATTGAATTTATCGAGATTTTCAATAAATAATTTCTTAATGTTTTCCGATTGTTCAATGGTAAACTCCCCGCTAATTTCAAATGAAACCATGGGATTCCCATTATTGTCTTTTTCATTGATTTTAATCTTATGTGCAGCCATACTATCTTCCCCTATAATTATTAAAACAACTCGAGATTATCATCTTCTTCATCCACTTCAGCGGGGTCGTGATTGCTTACCCCTGCCATGGCGCCTTCCAATCCAAAAGTTGCCATCTTATCATGTATATGATGTTCACTGGCCATGGTGTATCTCTGTTTCAGATATTCAAGATTACTGGCCATGTTTCTGTTTAGTTCCTCATTGTCAGTATTTAATTTCAGATTTATAGAGTTCAACTCATGAATAATCTTTTCGATTACTTTTTCGAACAGGTCATAGTATTTAACATTTTCAATAGAATTTTCAATATCTCTTGTTATGAAAGTGCTTTTTTCGCTATTCTCATTTAAAAGTTGATCGATTTTAAGATTGGTTTCCTGAAGTGCATCAATTACATTTTCTATTTTCCTGTTAAAAAGATGAAGGTTTTTAGTCAGGTCATATTTTTCATCATCAAATCCCATGGCATTGTTTATTCTTGTTCGCGATTCTGCCAGGGTTTTTATGGATGCTGATATTTTATAAAGGTAGTTATCTGAATCTTTCAAAACCGCGCTTATTTGCCCTTTCAGGTTGTTATTTTCTTCTGTTTCAAGCCCCGCGGCCAAAATTAATTTATGGGTTTCTTCCTTGAGTTCTTCATATAATGTTGATAAACCGGAAAAAAAATGAGAAAGAGAGGCAGTTTTATGGCTAATGAATGTATTGCTTTCGGCAGATTTCCTGTAAATCTCAATATAATCATTCGCGGTCTCGTTTGCCTGATATAAATTTTCCTGAATGGTCTCAAAAAAGTTCTTGCCGGGTTTATTGCCGGTAAGAGATATGTCAAGGCATATTTGTGAAACCCTTGCCATGGTTTCTCCAATTAATCTGAACTTTTCAGTTATTGTTTCAATAGCTGTCTGGTATTCTTTATTGGCATGAAGGAGCTGAGCGGCTTGTAAACCGGCAATATCTCTTATTTTAAGAAAAATTTTTACCTTGGTATGAATATTCACCTCATTTTTATCATCATCAACCATTGTCGACAAGTCCTTAATTATTTCTTCATGAGTTTTTTGTATATGCTCTATTTTTTGCCTGATGATATCCTGATATTGAAGATTTGTTATAATATTGGCAAGACTTTTTGAACTGAAATCTGTTTTTTCTTTTAGGGCGGGAAGTTTTTCCAGTGATTCCTTTTTCTTTTTATTAACCAGGGCAATGCTTGGGAGGAGATAGTATTGGATTAGTCCTATTTCACTTATTTTTTTGTTTCGCAAATTTTTGATCGTGTTAATAAGAACTTCATGTTCGGATTTGATTTCACTCAGGATGAGCTCGATTTTGTCCAGCTCATTTTTTAGTTTTCCTGTTATTTTCTCAATAATTCTGATGCTTTTGTGCAATCCGGTTTCTTTTTCCTTCCCCGCGTAAGTCGTGTTAAGTTTGATATTTGCTATTAAAAATTTCAGGCTCATCATGTTTTGCCAGAAATTATTCAACGGTAAATTTATCTCGTTCAATATTGCCTGTATTTCATTTGCAATGTAGAAGGCATTATTGGTTCTTTCATCGAAATCCTTATTTTTTTCAGTAAAATTTTTGCCAAAATCGGCAACATTTTTTAGAGAAGTAGTTATACTTTCATCGTTGAGAGCCTCGAATATCAGGTTAGCATTATCAGAAATTATTTTTGATTCTTTATAATAACCTTTAAAATGTTCATTTAATTCGAGGAAATCGTTGGATGAGCATTTATGTAATTGTATTATCTTATCATCAATACCTGAAAAGATAGAAGATATCTCTTCAAGTGAATACTTATCCATTAATTTGCTTAACAGTTTCCGGTCGTCTACTTCGCTCATCTTAATTGGTTTAGCAAATGTCATATATGGTGATCCTTATGACATAGTATTTTACCTCCGGTTTTCTTGATCTTGTTAAATATATTGTAGACATAGTTGATAAAATTTATTCGAATTAGTCATTTAAAACGCTATCTACTTTATCGACCAGTTCCTGAATGTCCACGGGTTTTTTGATAAAATCAATAGCTCCCATGTTCATTGTTTTCTTTATGTTTTCTGCTTCTGTTACAGCTGAAATCACGATTACTGGTATTTCTTTGGTATCATTCCTGGCTTTAACCTCTTTCAGAAAATCATAGCCATTTATCTTGGGCATAAGCAGGTCGAGCAGGATAAGATCTGGAAGTTGCTTGTCCATTATGTTGAATGCTTCTTTTACATTCAATGCAGTCTGAATATTGTACCCCTTATCATTAAGGATAGCCTCCAGTAAAACTACATTCGTGTTTGAATCGTCAATCACCAGGATTGTTGGATCTGAATTATTTTTCATTGGTTAAAAAATTAAGTTTTTTAAATACCAGGCATTAGACACTTTGTATTGTGAAAAAATATTTTGGTGAAGTGTTTGTGCCAATCTTATCAATTTATATACATTTGTCATGAAAATTCTTACTCTTAAAAATCACAATTTGACATATGTAAAAATATCATGAATTGTACCTATCAATCAATTCTTTCCATATGATATTACTTACCTTAGATCGATGATATAAATCACCATTAAAATATGTATTTGTATCGATTTTTTTATTCTTTTTACATAAAGATTTGATATTTTTAATTATACACACAATTATTAATATAATGAACCGCTTTAATCCTTTAGAAACAGATATAGTAATTCCTTACCACGAACTTCTTACCGAGGATGAGAAACAACTTTTAATAGCAAATAGTAATGCCGTTAAATACAAGAGGCGGGATGTCATTTTCAGACAAAACACCCGAACTTCTCATATCATGTTTCTGAAATCGGGTCTTGTAAAAATATACAAGGAAGCAAGAAGTGGAAAAATCATCATTCTTAAAATTGTTACCGAGAATAATTTTGTTGGCATGATGTCTGTTTTCGGGACAGATATTCATCAATACTCCGCATCTTCTGTAGATGAATCTGAAATAACCATTATTGATATCAACGTGTTTAAGCACATAATTACACAAAACGGGAAATACGCGCTAAAATTAATAAACAAGATCAGTCAGGATGGGCTTTTTATATTCGAGAGGTTGATGAGCCAGTCGCATAAACAATTACCTGGTAGGATTGCTGACGTAATTCTGTATTTTGCCGAGGATATTTATAAAAGTGAAAAGTTTGAATTTCCATTTACCCGCCGTGAATTAGCTGAATTGGCTGGAACAACCAAGGAAAGTCTCATTCGAACTCTTACCGAGTTTAAAAATGATAAGATTATAGACCTGGACGGCTCTAACGTTGAAATCAGAAGCTTGAAAATTATTAAAACATTAAGTGAACTTGGATAAATAAAGATATATTGACCATGAGCGTAAATAAAGTTTTAATCGTTGATGATATATTTACCAATCGTTTACTGGTTAGTGAAATTCTAAAAGAGATTGGTTATCCTTATGGCGAGGCTAAAAATGGAAAGCAAGCCATTGAAATGTTATCAACCGAAAGATTTGATATTGTTCTCATGGATATTGAAATGCCGGTAATGAATGGTATTGAAACTACAAAATATATCAGGGAAAAATTTGAATATCCCTTGAATTGTATACCTGTCCTTGCCCTGACGGCTCATAACCCACATTTATTTTTTTCCGATTTCAAGGATGTTGGTTTTGATCAATTGATTACCAAGCCTTATTCAATAAATAAAATTAAAGATTCCATTGATAGTGCAATTGCCTGTTCCAGGAAAACAGTTTAGCGTGACATGGCACCAGTAAAACGACACGTATGATACTGCAGAAAGGATGTCCGTTTAATTATAACAAATGCCACAGGTAGAACAATATTTTCGTTGATAGTTCACTAAAAAATTGCCGTCACCTTTTCTCCATCCTTATCGATATATCCTCTAAACATCGCGGTGGTATTAAATGAGAAGGCAATATTACCCATGGTGTCGATAGCGATAATACCCCCGGTTCCGTTTGCTTTTTCCAGTTTATCTTGAATTACATGATTGGCAGCTTGTTGTAATGGCAATCCCTTGTATTTCATGAGTGCTGAAATATCATGCGCTACACAATATCTTATGAAGAATTCACCATGACCCGTGCACGATACTGCACAGGTAGAATTATCTGCATAAGTTCCCGCGCCTATAATCGGAGAATCCCCGATTCTACCATGCTCTTTATTCGCGCGTCCCCCGGTAGATGTTCCCGCGCAAAGGTTGCCCTGTTTGTCAATGGCAACGCATCCCACGGTACCCTTAATTTTGGTATCCTGATACTGCTTTAATCTTCCTGATGTATAAAAATATCCGGTATCAATTAGTTCAATACCCTTTTTTTTAGCGAATTCTTCTGCCCCGGAACAAGCGAGAAGCACGTTTTCACCATCTTTCATAACTTCATTGGCAAGAATTATTGGATTCTTGATATGCCTAACCCCGGCTATAGCTCCCGCGTTAAGGGTTTTTCCATCCATAATGCTGGCATCATGCTCTATGGTGCCCTTTCTTGTAATAACTGCCCCTCTTCCGGCATTAAAAAGCGGGTGATTTTCCATGAAAATGATCGTTTTAACAACGGCGTCTTTACTGGTTCCACCGTTTTCAAGGATTTGCTGGCCTATCATTAAAGCGGAATCAATCGCGTTGAGGTATAAATCCCGAATTGAATCCGGCATTTCAGTTGAAATGTTTCCAGCTCCCCCGTGTATGGCAATAGCGAAATCATAATTTGTCTTCACGTTTTGACAGCATACCGTTAAAAATGTTATACAAATGATGATGAGTAATACTGTTTTATGCATAGTTTCCATAAACTCTTTTTTATATATTAAAATACATATTTGATAATTAACCTTAAAATTATAATAATTTTAAATATAAAAAGTATATGATTAAATTCGCAATTTAATTTCATTTTGAAATATGAAACCCACATGTTGCGTGAACACAAACACGAATGAAAATAATTTTCAAACATGTGCAGATCCCTGTCTGCTAAAAGGCAGGCAAGGCCATATAAAATAAATTATTCACGATGAAACAAAGGATTGGATTTTTCTTTTTCCTTGCTGCTTTTTGGTTGGTTTATTTTCAGGCTGTAAGGATCATTTTTCTCTTTTACCATCATGAGCAGTCTTTTGATTTGATTTATTGGGATTGGGTCAGAATTGCTGGTCATGGCATGCAACTTGATATTTCCATGACAGGTTACTATTTATTGATCCCCGGTCTTATCTTGGCTGTTACTCCATATTTTAAACCGGCTTACACGTTGCACATTATTAACTTTTATAATCTGGTACTTCTTTTTGTCACATCATTCATAGTGATCTCAGATTTAGAACTGTATAAGCATTGGGGATTCAGGCTGGATAATACGCCTTTACTATACCTGGGCAAACCCAAGGAGGCCTTAGCTTCGGTTGATTTTAGAACGATTTTATTTCATTTGGTTTTTGCTTTATTGATTTTCGTGGGATTTTACAGGTTTTATCTTGCCGGTAATAAATACTTTCATAAAATAATAACTACGGCAGGGTGGCCCGCTAGTGCATTCTTCCTGCTAATCACGGCAAGTCTCATTTTACCCATAAGAGGTGGAACAGGAGTAGCTCCCATGAATATTGGAAACGTCTATTTCCATGAAAATAGTTTTGCCAATCATGCAGCGATTAACGTGATGTTTAACCTTGGATACTCGCTGACAAACACTGAAGATAGAGCAAATCCTTATATTTGTGCAGATGTTGAAACCATGTTAAACGAAGTGGAACAATTAGAGGTAACGGGAGAAAAGGAAACACGTAAGATAATAACAGATGGTTCACCTAATGTGTTAATGATTATCCTTGAAAGTTTCAATGCAAAAATAATAGGAATGCAGGGGGGTATTAAAGGTGTTGCGCAGAACCTGGAAAAATTGATTCCCGAGGGCGTGTTTTTCAATAACTTGTACGCGAGTGGTGACAGGTCTGACAAGGGAATTGTCTCTATTCTCAGTGGATTTCCCGCTATGCCAAGGTTTTCAGTGATCAAGTATCCCCAGAAAACACAATACCTGCCTTTTATAAGTAAAGATTTAGCAGCAAGAGGATATAAAACAGCTTTTTATTATGGTGGAGATATTGACTTTGCCAATATGCGTTCTTATATAACTAACGGTGGATTTCAGGAGATGATCTCAAAAAATGATTTCCATCCGTCAACATATAATTCCAAGTGGGGTGTTCATGATCATGTTGTATTTGAGAGATTATTTAATGATTTGCAATCACGGGATCAACCATTCTTTCATGTTCTTTTCACGTTATCGAGCCATGAACCATTTGAAGTGCCTGTTGAAACCGCGATTCCCGGATCCGATCCCGAGTCAAGATTCATGAATGCCGTGCATTACACGGATCAGTGTCTAGGACATTTTATTGAAAAAGCAAAACAAACATCGTGGTGGAAGAATACCCTGCTTATCCTCGTACCTGATCATGGTAGCAGGCACCCGGGTTATAGCCATGCTAATGATCCGGCAAGATACAGGATACCCATGTTGTGGCTTGGAGGAGTTGTTGCTGAAAAAAATCTTATTGTTGAAAAAGTCGGTTCACAAACAGATATTGCAAAAACACTGATGCGTCAGTTAAATTTGTCTGATTCGCGTTATGAATTTGGTAAGGATTTGCTTTCTCCACATTCGGGTTCATTTGCCGCGTTTTTCTATAACGATGGGTTTGGTTGGATCACGGATTCCTCGTGTTTTTCATTCAGTAATCATGATTTAGAAGTAAGTCGTTTTATTGAGAAACCCGGTGCGGCGGAAGTATTTCAGGCACGTTGTTACCAACAGTATTGTTACGGGAAGTTCCTGGAGTTACATGACTGAATTTCTCAGGGGCACTGAAAACAAAAACTCTGTACCTTTTTCTTTTTCAGAAACAACAAAGATTTCGCCTTCCATTAAATCAATAATGTTTTTAGAGATAGCGAGGCTTAAGCCCGTTCCTCCTTTTTCATTTGTGGAATTTGAATTTACCCGGTTGAATCTTTTAAATATCAAATTCTTTTCTGCTTCATCCAATCCAATTCCAGTGTCTTTGACGAAAAACTCGATTTTGTTTTCTTTGAGCCTGTACCCAAAAGATATGGTCCCTTTTTCAGTGAGTCTTAAAGCATTGTTTAGCAGATTTTTTAATACCTGATTGATTCTTCGTTGATCTATAATAATATTGAACTCAGCATCTGGAGAATCAACAGTAAAATGAAGTTTAATGTTAGGTTTTTCTGATTCTTTAATTATTTCAAGGAAAGAGTTATATAAGTCATAAATAAGCCTGTTGATTTTACAAGGCTTGTAAACTAATTCAAACTGACCAGTTTCCATTTTAGACAGATCCAGTATGTCGTCAATAATTTCAATCAGTACGATACCATTATTCTTTATTATGTTAAGATATTCTTTTTTGTTTTGATTATCCAAATCATCCGAATCAATCAGTAGGTCAGAAAATCCAATGATGGCATTCATCGGGGTTCTTATTTCATGTGACATGTTGGCCAGAAAAGCTGTTTTAAGCCTGTCCGATTCCTCGGCTTTTTCTTTAGCGATTCGTAGCTTTTCCTCGTATTGCAATTTTTGGGTTATATCCCTGTAAATAGCGTAGCCAGCAACAACTCCTTTTTTTGGTTCAATGGGCGTGCCCAGGATGGATACATCAATAAGCTCCCCGTTTTTCTTTTTTCTTTTAGTTTCAACCTGCATGCTTTTTCCGCTAAGAATTGTATCGGTAAGGGCACGGGCTTCTTCCATGAGAAAATCAGGACTCACCGTTTTATCCAGGTTTTGTCCAATTATTTCATTTTCTGTATGCCCGAATAACTTTAAAAAAGCTTCATTTACCCGTAAAATATTTCCATCAATATCAGTTATTACAATACCCTCAGGGGAAAATCGGAATAATCTTTCAAAATAAGCTTTCTCGACTCTGAGCGCATCTTCCGCTCTTTTTCGGGTAATAGAAATACCAATCTGATTAGAAATGAATTCAAGAAATTCCCGGTCAGATTCATTGAACGCGTTCTCATCCGTGTAGCTTTGAACTCCTAAAATACCAATCACCTCGTTTTGCACCCTTAGGGGAACGCCTAACCAAATTTTACAATCACTACCTACCAATTCAATCTCTCCTTTTTTTTCAAGTTTTTTCAATACACTTTTATTGGCAAGTAATGATTTTTTTGTCTTTAGAACATAACCTGAAAGTGTTTTGGCGGCAGGTGCAGTTTTAAAGTGGTCCATGTCATCTGACATGTAGGGAAATTCAAAAGTATCATCAGATGAATTATAGAGCGCCACGTAAAAATTGGATGTTTCAACCAGGGTGCTTAAGGTGTTTTGAATATCATGTATGAACTCTTGTAAACTAGCACTGGTTGCTGCAGTGTACACAATCTTGTAAATTGTATCCTGCATCATTTCAAATCTCTTTTTCCTGGTGATATCCCTGAGTGAAATCAGAAATTGTTTCTTCGATTTAAAAATATTTCTGGAAATGGTGGCTTCCACGTTTCTGACCTTTCCCCCAGGTAAATGAAATATTATTTCATGAAACTCTTTTATATTGTACGATTGGACATGGCCGGTAACCTGATTATGAAATTCCAGGTTTATTTCATTTTCCGGTATGATTTCGTTAATTCTCTTATGGAGTATACTTTTTTTATTTTTCAGGTCGAGTATATTCAGGCATGTAGTGTTACAATCTACTACTATTGTATCATCAACGAGGAGTATACCATCATTTAAAGAATCCAGTATTTTACGGTAAGTCTTTACTGAATTCAATAACTCCCTTGAACGTTTATTTTTCAATATCCTGTTAAAAAAAGCCACCAGTTGTAGTAATAGTACCAGGGCTAAATTAATAATAATTCAGGAATTAAACCACGAAGTATAAGTATTGACGTGTCATGTTTAATATTTAAGAATCGATGTATCTTTATTTAAGACCTGTGGCACAGGTTAATCGTCATTTTTTTCATTGACAAGACTGTAGTGTCTTTTTGAAAGGTATTGCTTTTTCAAGTATATTAATCTGTTAATTTAACGTTGCCATATTTAGTGTTAATAACAATCTCACTATCAGCACCTTTCATTGATCCAACCCATCCTTCAACTGAAAGGCTCGTGTTTTCCTTAATTCTGCTAAGTTTTCCGGAAGAAGGATGATCAATACCCGCGTATTTCGCGTAACCTTTCAGGTGGTATGAAGCATTCTCTTCTATATTGATTTTTATATCGCCATAGCTGCTTTCAACTTGTATGCTTTCAAAACCGGCTGGCACTTCATCTACTCTGAAATCAGTGTACTGAAGGGTAACGTCAATTTTTTTAGTTATTTCATCAAACCTGAAATTGCAATATTTCGCAACTGTTACAAAATTTGAAAGATTTCCAATATTGTAGGTATCATATTTTGCCTCAGCGACAACTGAACTACCCTTGTTGAGAAATAATTTTGAATATTTGGTGATTGAAACCAATGCCTGACTGGCATCGATGTTTAGTTTAGAATATTTCATGTTAATTTTTAACCAGTTAGCTTCCGATACACTACCATTAGAGTACCCCATCGTTAGCTGATTAAGGGGTTTTTTATTTCCCCTCGTTAGTTTATTGGCAGTAATGTTACCGTATTTCACGTGGAGGTCAACATGCCCGCTCAGGTGGTTAGCAAAAATGTCTCCATACTTGTTATAAACCTTCACATCGAGAGCCCTGGGAAGATTTACCGTGTAATCAACCTGGAATTTTTCATCAGTACCACTGAAGTTGAACCAACTGCCGGAACGACTCAATTTATCAATTACAGTTTTTGCACTGATAATATTATCCTCCTTGCTGAAATTCACGGTAATATTTTCTAAAAGTTCTTTCGCTTTATCTTCATTTTTATGCTCTATTGTAACGATAACATCAATAATTATTTCATTTTTATCCCAATTTTGTAATACCACATCACCATACGCATTCTCGATAGATAGTAACGTGTTATTATCGGGGACATACTCCTCGTGGTAGATTTTGTTATACTCCTGACCAAATGTTGACAAGGTTCCAAGGATGAAAAATGTTCCTGTTAATAATAATGTTGATTTAAAATTTTTCATGGTCATTTCTGCCTTTAATTTGATTATAATGATTTGCTGAAAAAACGTCAATTACTTGCTCAATGGCATTTGCTTTGATTTCGTAGTAACGAATCATGGCATTGATAATTCTCTCGTTATTTGGATTTTTAGCCAGTTCTTCTTTTAATTGTATATAATTTGCATCCATTATCGCTATCTCGGACAATACTGATTTTTTTTGCATGAAATCATGAAATTGCATTTTTTCTAATTCATTCAGCCGGGATTGTATCAACGATGAGTAGTAGTTTTCAAATTCATGGTATTCTGCTGATACCTCCCCAAGGCTTGTTGTATTTGGTTGATTGAATGTTCTTTCCAGGAATAAAAGGCTCCCGGCAACAAACAGGATGACAGCGGCGGCTTGCCATAATAACATACGCGGAATTAATTGATTTGTTTTTTCATGCCCAAGCCGGTTTCGGAATCTGTCAAAATGCCCTTGCTCGGGCTCTTCCCCTGAAAAGAATGCTTCATTATCCTTTATGATTTTAAGAATTGTATCCATGAATTTATTCCACTTTAGTTTAATGACTCATTTTATTTTTTAACGCTGCACTTTACAGGTTATCTTTTTATCTTTTTTAGTATTTCCTGTAATTTTATTCTTGCCCTGGACAATTTTGCCCTTGAAGATGAAGGTTGGATATCGAGTATTCCTGCTATTTCTTCATGATCATATCCTTCAAGCAAGTAAAGAGAAACAATTACACGATAATTATCAGGTAACTGAAATATTGCTTTTTTAATCTCCTCCAAGTTGTAAGGTAATTCAGTTTCAAGTGTTGTTGAGTATTCATCTGGAATGTCTTCGGTTTGACTAATATCTTCCACGAGTAACTTGTTTTTTTTAAGTCCGTCAATGGATTTGTTGATCACGATTCGTTTAAGCCACGCTCCAAAGGCTACTTCACCCTTGAATGATGATAAATTATTAAATGCAGAAAGAAACGCTTCCTGCATTATATCTTCGGCCTCCATGGTATCTTTTACAATTCTCAGACTGGTATTATACATGGCTTTATAATATAGCTTGTATATTTCGAATTGAGCCTTTCGGTCTCCATCCATGCATTTTTTCAGTAATCTTTGAATTTTAATTTGATTTCGCGACTTGTTCATTTATCCTTAATAAAGTGTAAAAAGAGAAAAATTTGTATGTTTTGTATATATCTTTTTTAACAAATATCAAAAATGTTTATGAATTTATAGAAATTATCAAAAATTTATTGCTTAAAAAATTTGTAGAACCACGATAATTATTACTTTTGTTATAGTCCTAAAATTATGGTTAAACCACTTAAAACTATTTATTATGAAAAAATTTCAATTATTTTTACTTGGCTTTGCACTGTTCTCATTTGTTGCCCTCTACTCTTGTCAAAATACTGGTGAGCAAGGTGAAGAAGCAACAACCGAAATGGAAGATACTGTAAATATGTCCACTGAGGAAATGGAAGAGGCAATTGAAGATACTACCATGGAAGAATCCGTGGCAGATACTCTTGCTGAAGAAGAAGAAAGTGCCGAGTAAGCAGTGCAACTTAAAAAACTCAAGAACCTGAAAGAGTTTTCGAACCTTTCAGGTTTTTTTTTATCCTGTAATAAACTCACCTGTTTTATATTTCAATTCATGAGCATAACTTTTCTCTCTCCATTTCTTTTTTCTATTGTTACATGATCAACTCCCAATCCTTTACCTGTAGTTGCAAAATCG
>CAYRRV010000007.1:113546-124179 GCA_964426725.1 uncultured Bacteroidales bacterium
TTTTTCTATTGTTACATGATCAACTCCCAATCCTTTACCTGTAGTTGCAAAATCGGGTATAATACCCAGTGGAATTTTCACGCGGGCACGATCTGGAAAAGATGGGCGAGGATCTGCCTCGGTAAATTTCAGTTCCCCTGGCAACTTGTCTATTTTATCAATCACTTTATAAACAAATTCAGCAACACGGATTATCCCCGGGTAGTTTATTTTTTCAGGGATGTCAGCCGGTGTGTGATAATCGGGATGCATGCCTGTAGTAAAAAACAAAACGGGTATATTTTTACTGTAAAATGAAGAATGGTCTGATGGGCCATAGCCTTCTGGAGACAGGTTTAAGGATACTTTGGGATTTTTTATTGACCGAACCAGTGAGTCGGCTCTTGCAAATGTTCCTGTTCCACCAACCTGCAAACCGCGGTCTTCTTTTAACCGGCCAACCATATCCATATTGATCATTGCCAGGATAGCTGTATCATTAACAGGCAAATTCTCGGTAAAATATTTTGAGCCAAGCAGGCCTGATTCTTCAGCACCGAATGCCACGAAAAGGAAACCATGGTAAAAAGATTCCCGGTTGGCTGATATTTTTTCTGCCAACTCGAGCATCGAAGCAACGCCAGAGGCATTGTCATCGGCCCCGGGATGCAGGGCAATTGTATCCCTTAAACTTGAAGTTGTCTCAATGCCACCCATACCCAGGTGGTCATAATGGGCACCAATACAAATATACTTGTTATGGCCAGGAGCAGGAGGAATCAAAGAATAAATATTATACGAAGTATTGGTATTGGTTTTGAGTTCAATTCCGGCTTTTATGCCAATATAAGTGTGAAAAGATGACGGCTTTTTAGAAGAAACAACCTGCTCATTCATTTCATTTAGATTCGTTCCCGCCGGAACAAGTAGTGAGTTGATTGCTTCTCTTTTAATATGGATAACAGGTAAATTTACATTGAATACATTTTTTGATAGGGCTACCAGATCATCACCAGAAATTGAATCGGAAGAAACAAACAGCACCCCGGCAGCCTTTTTATCATTGGCCACCTTGGCCTTGTACCTGTCATCAGCATATTTAGTAAATTTGGATTCTGGCATGTTTTCCGGAACACCCCGGAAAATAAGCAGCCACTTTCCTTCAGGTTCAATGGTCCTGTAATCGTTCCAGGTAAAAGTATCAGTCTGAATATCGAAGCCGTATCCTGCAAATACTAAATCGGCAGAGATAGTATCATTCGCCGAAAACGGGAAAGGAACATAATCTTTTTTTAATTGAAAGACCTGGTTGCCGGCTTCCAAAAAATTGCCATTACCATACGCAATTTCATTTATCACGGGGAACTTTTGTACTCGCTGTCCATGCACAGCCAGTAAACCAGCGTTTTTCATTTCGCGGGCAATATAAAATGCTGCAAGACTGTCGCCATGGGTACCAGGAAATCTTCCCTGTAATGAATCTGAAGCGAGAAATTCAATGGTTTCCTGTAATTCTTCGCGTGTGATCTCGGGATTATCCGGTTGAATTTGGCATCCGGAAACCAGTAGAATTAATAGTATGATATTCAATAGATTTTTCATCGATCGTGAATTAGCTTTATACAAATATAAAAGAAATAGCAGACATTACCACCTGCAGAATTTTTGCCATTTTTTTATAACATTTTCTGATTTAATCACGATTCATCAATGAATATTAATTCAAATATAATGGTTTGCTCAATCAATGAAGATGATTTATACATTTCAATGCGCTTTGTTTTTGAAATTCAACAAACTTGATACCTGGGTTATCTGTCAACTGACTGAAAGCGCTTGTTCACTTCTCTCCATTTGCTCAATTCTTGAAATAATTCTTGAAAAATATTGTAAATAGCAAAAAACTTCTCTAATTTTGACCATATAGTTAAACTAAATAATTAAATAACATGGTTAAACCATATGATAAAAATACAGAGCAAAGAATACTGGACGCGGCAAGAATAGTCTTTATACGCAAGGGGTATGATGGGGCCAGGATGCAGGAGATAGCGGATGAGGCTGACATAAACAAAGCATTGCTTCATTATTATTTTCGTAACAAGGAAAAGCTGTTCGAGCGTGTTTTTATCAGCGTTCTCCAGGATTTTTTTCCAAAAATATTAAAAGTTTTAATGGGAGATAAAACGATTCTTGAAAAAATTTCATATTTCATTGATAGTTACATTGATACATTAGAGAGAAACCCCTTCCTACCCTCTTTTATCCTTGGTGAAATAAGTAAAAACCAGGGGAGGATCGTGGAATTAATAATTCAAAAATCGGGTTTTTTCGATCATGTGGATGTAAAAAGCTTTCTCTCTATGCTTGATGTAGAAGTTAAAAAAGGAAATATCCGGCCCATTAAACCGGAACATCTAATGGTCAATATTCTTGGTCTTTGCCTCTTTCCTTTCATTGGTCGTCCATTGCTCCAATTTGTCTTCTTCAAAAATAATGCTGATCAGTTCAGTCATTTTTTAAAACAACGAAAGGATGAAGTAAAGGAGTTTGTTTTTAATTCAATAAAACCTGAATGATATTAAATAATATTATTGAATGAGATGCTTCACTTGTGAATTTTTAAATAATAAGTAGAAATGAAAAGATACATATTCATCGGATTTTTTAGCTTGACAATGTTACAATGTATTTTCGGGCAAACAGATTCTTTGTCAATTTACAGCTTATATGATGCTATCGACGCGCATTATCCTTCTGCACACCAAATTCCTGCGCTTCATGAATCCAATGAGTTCAAAATAAACGCTATTCAATCGGGTTTGTATCCGCGACTATCCGTTAATGGTCAGGCTACATATCAATCAGACGTGATTGAATTTGGCCCCGGGATCGACATACCGGGTGAAGGCATTTCTTTTCCTACACCACCCAGGGATCAGTATAAAATATCATTGGATGTGAACCAGGTTGTATATGATGGTGGAATAATCAAGTACAAAAAGAAATATGAAAACACGGGTCATGAATTGTCGGTCCGGGAGGTTGAAAAAGAATTATTCAGTATAAAAAAACAAGTAAACGATCTTTATTTTTATGCTATGATTCTTGATAAGAATAGGGAATTACTGCAGGTTTCACTGAACACGATTACTGAAAGAAAAGAGCAGGTTGAGGCAGGAATCAATAATGGTATTTTTATTAAAAGTGACATGGAATCTCTAATGGCAGAAGAGTTAAATATAATACAGGAGATCAGTGATATTAAAGCAGAAAAAGAGGTATTGGTAACGATAATTGAAGATTATACCGGTATGGATATCGGAAAAGAAACTTCTTTTATTCTTCCGGATGTAGCATTAGACACCGTTTCAAAAATACAAAGATTAGAAAATGAATTGTTTGTAATTCAACAAGAACAACTCGCGGTTGCAGGTGATTTGAAAAAAGCGCTTATAAGACCCCATTTTTTCGCTTTTGGTCAGGCTGGCTATGGAAATCCGGGCCTTAAAATGGTCATGGATGAATTTGATACCTATTATATAATAGGTGCGGGAATGAAATGGGACCTGTGGGACTGGCAGGCTAATAAAAACGAAAGACAGGCCCTGGAAGTGCAACAGAGAATTATTGATTACAGGCAAGAAGCTTTTAAAACCAATATTAAAATCGCGCTTGCCCGTGAACTAAGTGAATATTATCAGCTAAAATCAAAGATTGAAAGTGAGAAAAAAATCGTGGAACTCAGAAGCAAAATTGCCCGGAGTGCGAAATCGAGACTGGATAACGGTGTAATTACTTCTGCCGAATTTATAAGTAAAATAAACGAGGAAACGAGATCGAAAATTGAATTGGAAAATGCCAAAATAATGCTGGTGAACAAAGTTGTGAATTATCAGACGTTAAAAGGAATTATGTTTAATTAATTGTCAAGTAAAATGAAAATAGTTTTTTATTTTTTACTTCTCGGTATCTTTTGGTTTATGCAAGGATGCAGGAGTGATAATGGCATGTCGGATGCCTATGGAAATTTCGAGACCGATGATTATATTATTTCTGCTCAGGTGCAGGGAATTGTGAATGATTTTAAAATACGTGAAGGAATTACGCTCGGCAAGGGTCAGGTTGTTGGAAATATTGACTCGACACAATTATTTCTTAAAGTTAAACAATTGGAAGCTCAAAAAAGAACTGTGGCTTCCCGTATCAATAATCTGGACGCGGAAGTTCAGGTACTGTTAGAACAGAGAGCAGTATTGTTAAAAGAAAAACAACGGATTGAAAATATGCTGAAAGAAGATGCGGTTCCACAAAAACAACTTGATGATGTAAATGGACAACTTGATGTGATTCAAGGCAGGATAAATGCAACGAAGACACAAAAGGCAAATATCTATAATGAACTGGATGGCCTAACATCTCGGGTATTGCAGATCCGGGATCAATTATCAAAATGCACTATTATTAATCCGGCAGAAGGGAAAGTACTGGAGGTTTATATTAAAGAAAATGAACTTGCCATGCCCGGGAAACCACTGTATAAAATGGCTAATCTGAACAAGATGTATCTTCGGGCATACGTGAGCGGCGCGTTGTTACCTCACGTGAAACTGGGTCAGGATGCTGAAGTTATTTTTGATTTAAATAATGAAGAAAATCAGGTATTACCCGGAGAAGTAGTTTGGATAGCAGAAGAAGCTGAATTTACACCCAAAATTATTCAAACCAAAGAAGAAAGAGTGAATTTGGTCTATGCCGTGAAAATCCTGGTCAATAATGATGGTCGTCTTAAAATCGGAATGCCGGGAGAAGTAAATTTCAAGTAATCAAGAGTAAAAATTATGAGAGCAGGCGTTCAAATAAAAGGTGTAGCAAAAAGTTTTGGAAATGTTAAAGCGGTTGAAGATGTATCAGCAACGATTAACGAGGGGGAAATTTTTGGCTTTATAGGACCGGATGGTGCCGGAAAAACCACGCTTTTCAGGATGATTGTCACGCTTCTCATTCCTGATGCTGGTAAAATAACAGTGAATGGTGCGGATTCCATGAAAGACATGAAATATATCCGTAGTATTACAGGTTACATGCCCGGGAGGTTCAGCCTTTATCATGATTTATCAGTTGAAGAAAACCTCAGATTTTATGCTTCTATTTTTGGTACGACAGTGGATGATAATTATGAAACCATAAAAATGATATATGGTCAACTTGAGTCTTATAGAAAACGGCCGGCTGGAAAATTATCGGGGGGTATGAAACAAAAACTTGCCCTCTCGTGTGCCCTTGTACATAAACCTGAAATTCTTGTTTTGGATGAACCTACCACGGGAGTTGACGCGATTTCAAGGCGGGAATTTTGGCAAATACTGTCGGTACTTAAAAAAAAAGGGATCACGATTATTGTCTCTACACCATACATGGATGAAGCGAACCTGTGCGACAGGGTTGCGCTTATGCAGGAGGGTCAAATCATGGAAATAAATTCTCCTTCTGAAATAACAGGTAAGTTTGCAAAGAGAATTTATTCTATAAGATCAGGAGATTTGTATAAAACCTTGCTTTTTCTAAGAAAAGCTGATTTTACATATAGTGCTTTTCCTTTTGGTCAGGATATTCACTTTATTTCTAATGACACGGGCAAGGATGCCGAATGGATCATGCAGGAATTAAATGCCAGGGGTATTGATGATGCACGGGTTGAAGAAATAGAACCCCAGGTCGAAGATTGTTTTATTGATTTAATGTTGAAAAAAAATGAATGAGATAGCTGTTCCAATCATAAAGGTGAACGGTATGGTTAAGAAGTTTGGCAATTTCGTTGCAAATGATAATCTTACTTTCAATGTTTATCCAGGTGAGATTTTTGGTTTTCTCGGGGCCAATGGTGCAGGAAAAACTACCGCGATAAAAATACTTTGCGGCTTGTTACAACCCACGGCTGGAGAAATTACCGTGGCCGGATATGATGTATATACCCAAAGAGAAGAAATAAAACATTCAATAGGTTACATGAGTCAAAAGTTTACTCTTTATGAGGATTTAACAGTCTACGAGAATTTCAGGTTTTATGGAGGGATTTATAAAATGAAAAGAAAGGCTATACGTAACGAAGCCCGTAGCTATCTCAACAGATTGTCTCTTGAAGAACAAAAGAACACCTTGATCAAGTCTGTTCCTCTTGGCTGGAAGCAAAAACTCGCGTTCTCGGTCGCTGTTTTTCATAATCCACGTGTTGTTTTTCTTGATGAACCAACAGGTGGAGTTGATCCTATAGCGAGAAGACAGTTTTGGGACCTGATATATGAGACAGCCGCGAGAGGTATTACAGTTTTTGTTACTACTCATTACATGGATGAGGCAGAGTATTGTAACCGGATATCAATCATGGCAGAGGGAAAAATTAAAGCCATTGGAAATCCTGACGAACTGAAATCTGAATATAAAGTAAGGAGTATGGATGAATTATTCGTTAAAATTGCAAGAAATAAAGAATGAATTTATATGTGTACAGTAATTTTTGATATGGACGGGGTTATAGTGGATGATAATGATTATCACTATATTGCCTGGAGGAAATTTGCCGACAATCATGGACTTAAAGTCCCGGAAAAAGTGATGCGGGATAATTTTGGCATGACCAATAAGAATTATCTTACCTTTATGTTTGGCAGAGAGCTTGATGATGAGGTTTTGTTTAGCTACGAGGAAGAAAAGGAACAGATATTCAGGGATATTTACAAAACCGATATGGTTCCCGTAAAAGGTTTGATACCGCTGTTGAAACAGTTACAAGCAGGTGGTTGCAAGTTGGGCGTGGCCACTTCAGCCCCGGATAAGAATGTTGATTACATTCTCAATGGGTTAAAAATCCGTGAATATTTCGATAAAGTTGTAACGGCGTCTATGATTTCGAAAGGGAAACCAAATCCTGAAATTTATTACAAGGCCGCTGAAATATTAAATTCTGAACCTGCCGGATGCATTGTTTTTGAGGATTCTTTGCATGGCATTGATGCCGCTTTAGGCGCGGGAATGAAGGTTATTGGGCTTTCTACTACCCACCCGGCTGAAAAAATCAATAAAGCCCACCTTGTTATTAAAAATTTTGAGGAGATACAAATACGCGACATGAAAAAATTGATCAAAAATATGGAAGCATAATGAAAAGGTTCCGTGGGTTTTTTGTCAAGGAATTGTATCATATTCTTAGAGATAAGCGAACGTTGATTGTACTGCTGGGGATGCCCGTTGCACAAATGTTGATTTTTGGATACGTGGTACGGAATGAAATAAAAGATGTGAAAATAGCAGTACTTGATCATTCAAAAGATTACGCGACCTCTGCCATCATTGACAAAATTGTATCTTCTCCATATTTTATTCTCGTGGAAGATTTGGAAAAAGAAGAACAGATTGAGGAAGCCTTTAAAAAAGAAGTAATCAAAGAAGTTATCATTTTTGAAGATGATTTCGCGGCTAAACTGGAACGTGAAAACCATGCATCAATTAAAATAATTGCCGATGCCAGTGATGCCAACCGGGCCAATCTAATCGTGAATTACACAACGGCTATAATCCAGGATTACCAGCAGGAAATTGCAAAAAATCAATCAATTCCTATTCAGGTGAGTCCGGTTCCCCGGATGAAATACAATAATGAACTTAAAAGCGTATACATGTTCGTTCCGGGAACAATGGCATTAATTCTCATGCTTATTTCAGCATTGATGACCTCTGTTTCAATCGTGCGCGAAAAAGAAACCGGTACCATGGAAGTTTTGCTGGTTTCTCCGCTTCATCCCGCTCAAATTGTACTTGGCAAAGTGGTTCCTTATATTATACTTTCATTTATAAATGCCATAACCATTTTATTGCTGAGTTTTATCGTGTTTAATCTGCCGGTGCGGGGAAGCCTGATACTTTTACTGGCGGAATCAATGCTTTTTATAATCCTTGCACTTTCACTGGGCATATTTATCTCTACAATGACAAGTAATCAGCAAACGGCCTTGTTTATTTCCATGTTCGCGTTGATGTTACCAACCATCTTACTCTCGGGTTTTATATTTCCTATTGAGAATATGCCTCTCATACTGCAATGGTTATGCCAGTTAATGCCGCCCAAATGGTATATTTCCATTGTAAGGGATATAATGCTTAAAGGAACCTCATTCTGGCATGTATGGCAGGAAACAATGATTTTGGCAGGAATGACCCTTCTTTTTCTTTTTTTGAGTGTCATAAAATTCAAAAGACGTTTAGAATAGTCTGATCATGAGAACAATATTATTTATTATTCAAAAAGAGTTTTTACAGGTTTTCAGGAACAAAACCATGCTCCCGCTTATTTTTGTTTTGCCGATCGTGCAGTTGATTATCCTGGTTAATGCTGCCACTCTCGAAATGAAAAATATTGATTTATTATTGGTAGATAAAGACTTATCTGGAATGTCCCGGAGATTGGGAAATCATTTTAAAGCTTCGGGTTTTTTCAGGGTAAATGAAGGTTATTTTAACGAGAAAAAAATTGAAGAAGATTTATTAAAAGATGAAGCTGATGTAGTTATAGTTATCCCGTGTAATTTTGAAAAACAGGCAATTCGTGAGGGCAAAGGTGTGGTACAGGTATTGATAAATGCCATTAACGGACCGGTAGCCGGTATCAGCCAGTCATATGTTGCTCAGATCATTTCAGGGTACAATAAAAAATTGCTCGTGGAATGGTTTCCTGAAACTATTGCTGGATGCGGTGCTAAGCAAATTGTTATCAACCCGGGTTTTTGGTTTAACCCGGAACTGAATTATCAGGTTTTCATGGTGCCGGCTGTAATTGTCATTTTGGTAACCATTATTGGAATGTTCCTGACAGGATTGAATATCGTGCGAGAAAAAGAGATGGGTACCATTGAACAGGTTAACGTGACTCCCGTGAAAAAATATCAGTTCATCACCGGTAAGCTGGTGCCATTTTGGATAATAGCGCTTTTCGAACTTGCTTTTGGTTTGTTCATTGGCAAGTTGCTTTTCAAAATGCCAATCGAGGGTAGTTTATGGTTGTTGTTTGGATTTGCCGCCGTGTATCTGTTGCTGGTAATGGGCTTTGGGCTTTTTCTGTCCATCGTGAGCAATACCCAACAACAAGCGATGTTTTTCGCTTTTTTCTTCATGTTAGTATTTGTTATGATGAGCGGTGTCTTCACATCCGTGGAAAGCATGCCGGAATGGGCTCAGAAAGTTAACCTGATTAACCCAATTGCTTATTTCATGAAAGTAATTCGAATGATTTTACTGAAAGGTTCCGGTTTTTGGGACGTGGCTAAAGAATTTTTCATTGTGACTGGTTACGGGATTATTCTTCTTGCACTCTCTGTATTCAGCTACAGGAAGGTAGTTTAGTTATACAAGACACGCGTTCATGTCATCCTGTAAACCAAGCTATTAACATTCATGCCGGCTCCAACTGATGCAAATACGATAACATCATCCCGTTTGGCATGGTAATTGGCAATCTTGTTTTTTAACATGAGATCCAAAAGCGTGGGAACAGTGGCCACGGAAGTATTACCCAACTTATTGATAGTCATTGGCATGATATATTCGGGAGGTTTCACACCTTTATATAAACGAAAAATCCGTTGTAATATAGCTTCATCCATTTTAGCATTGGCCTGGTGAATTAGTATTTTTTTCACCTCCTGAACAGGTATATTTGCCTTTTCAATGGTGTCTTTCACTAGTTGAGGGACTTTTTTCAGGGCGTACTCGTAAATTTTGTGGCCATGCATTTTTATATATAAATCTCTACCGTGCACTGAAGGATTATTTGATTTACCCAGCCACAAGGTATACGCGGTGTTATTGGTAGTATCGGACCGGGTACCATGAGATAGAATCCCAACCGGTGTATCACTTTCAGTACCTTCGATTATAGCTGCCCCGGCACCATCAGCATATATCATCGAGTCGCGATCATGAGGGTCAGATATCCTGGAAAGCGTGTCCGCTCCAATCACGAGTATTCTTTTCACGTGGCCGGATCGAATGAAATAATCAGCCTGGATAAGTCCCTGGATCCATCCGGGGCAACCTGAAACGATATCAAAACATAGTGTCGCTGGATTCTCAATGTTTAATTTTGCTTTTACCCTTGAAGCAAGTGAAGGTACCATGTCACAACGATTTGAACCTTTTTGTATGTCACCGAAATTATGTGCCACGATGATGTAGTCAATGGATTCCTTATCTATGTTAGCTTCTTTAATTGCTTCCAGGGCTGACAAATGAGCCAGGTCGGAAGTAACTTGATCATCTTCAACGTATCTTCGTTCTTCAATATCGGTAATTTGATAAAACTTTTTAATAATTTCCTCGTTGGGCGTTTCTATCTTTTTTCCCGAGGTGTCGTAAAAATCATTATTCAGAAATGATTCGTTTTTTATAATTTGCCGGGGGATGTAACTCCCTGTTCCTGTAATTATTGAATATATTGACATTGTATTGTTATTGTAAGTGGAAAATAATCTATGAAAGGCACAAATGTAATTAATATAATTTAAAATTAGAATGAACTAAAAAGAACTATTTAATTTGCTTTTTATTGTACAAATTATTTATTCTTTAACTCACTTTTTATAAATATGAATTGAAGTAAAGA
>CAYRRV010000008.1:0-26985 GCA_964426725.1 uncultured Bacteroidales bacterium
GCCAATAATAATACAGCGTTTTTAATTTCATTCAAAATTTATCCGGTTAGTAGTGAAAAATTTATTTTATTTATACCAACAGAGATATTTCAGGACTAACAGGGTAAAGCGGGTTTCAATTGTGTGAACCGAATCCGCTAACCAGCCTGGCTTTCCCGTCAATAATTTGCAGGGCGCCTTCATGGCAGGCAGGAATACATATCCCGCAACCATTACATAATTCCTCGTTAATTTTTACTATTTCTCTCTTCATCCTTGTTTTATTTAATTGATATGCATGGTGCAATATTAGTGAATGATTAATGCCAAAACTGTAACAATTGATACAATCGGCCATGTATTTGATTTCCAATACAGTTATTTTCATCTACATGCTTACAGGTCGAAAAACTGTTAAAAAGTGATATTTCCTTGAAAAAAATTTTATTTTTACAACTAAAACCTTAACGTTATGAGTACTAAGATAAAAGTTGATCTTCCTAATCGGGAGGTACTTGAGAGAATGTCAAGGGAAGAGCTAATAAATAAAATCGGTGAACTGCAAGGGCTTGTCAATGCATATGTTGATGATAAAGAAAATACTGAATTGCTGAATTTTTCATGGACGGGAAACCTGGGACATTGGTACTGGAATGTAAGGGAAAACAAGGTAACCTTTAATTCTTTAAAAGTTACTACCCTGGGATACACGATGGATGAAGTACCTGATGATATTGGATTTCAGTTTTTTACGGATAAGATACATCCTGAAGATTATGAGGTGGTTATGGATAATATGCGACAGCATATGGCGGGTAAAAGTAACGTGTACGAGGTAGAATACAGAATCAAAACAAAATCCGGTGAATACAAGTGGTTTTATGATCGTGGAAAAATTTCTAAATGGGATGAAGAGGGAAAACCTGTTTTGCTGGCTGGTATCGTCTTTGATATTACCGGGCGAAAACTTGCCGAGAATCAGTTACTGGAATTAACTGAAGATTTGCAGGAAGAAAATGAGCTCAAGGATAAATTCATTTCTATCCTGGCTCACGACCTTCGGAACCCGGTTGGATTTATTGCCAGCTATATCCGGTTGATTATTGATAATTTTGAGGAATACAACAGGGCCGGAACACTCCGGAATAAGCTGGAGTATATCAGAAATGTATCTTCAAATGCATACGGGTTATTAAATAATTTAATATACTGGGTACGTAATCAAAACGGGAAAATTTTTGTTAACCCGGAAACTATCAATATCAAAGATGTTGTGTCTTCCGTGAAAGATTCACTCTTTTCTCAATCAGATACGAAAAAAATTGTTATCGAATCAAATATCCTGGGAAACGAGTACATTTTTTCTGACCCGGTAATCATTGAAACAGTACTCAGGAATTTGATTTCCAACGCGATTAAATTTTCGAACGAGAAAAGTATAATCCAAATCCTGGTCGATGAAAAAAACGGCGATAAAATATTCATGGTAAAAGATCACGGAAAAGGAATGCCACAGGAAATGTTGGATGAAATTGTCAAATATGGTGCATCTTCCAGCGAAAAAGGAACCAAAGGCGAAAAGGGAACCGGCATGGGACTCAGGCTTTGTCGTGATCTGATCGAAAAACTGGGAGGTGCCATGTGGGGTGAATCCGCCCCTGGAGCAGGTACCAGCATGTATTTTAAAGTTCCTGACGAGCATAAAGAGTAAGGTAGGAGGATGGGCGTAGGCTAGTTCGTATGTGAGGGCTTGGGCATGAAATGTTTTGCAGTTCCGTGGACCGGAATTGAAAAAAAAGATGAAACCATTTCTATTTTTATTAAAAAAAACTACTTTTGCGGTTTAACTGAACAAGCAATTTAAAAAATGGCACATAAAAAGAAGCAAGAACAAGAGAGTAGTTTTGAAAATGTAGAAAGAGCGTTAAGTCGTACCGAGCAATATATAGAGGAAAACCAGAAGAGCCTTACCATTATTGTATTGATTATCATTGGTATTGTTGGTGCATACCTCGGTTACAAGAGGTTTTACGTGACACCCCGCGATGCCGAAGCCCAACAACAAATGTTTGTGGCAGAAAAGTATTTCGAGCAGGATTCTTTCAGACTCGCGCTCGAGGGTGACGGGCAATATCCCGGTTTTATTCAGATTATTGATGATTACGGCGTGACCCAATCCGCCAATCTCGCACATTATTACGCGGGCATATCAAACCTGCATCTTCAAAATTACGAGGAAGCTATTGAACACCTGGAAGATTTTAGTTCAAACGATATCATGATCGCGCCCATAGCTCTTGGAGCAATAGGAGATGCTTACGTGGAACTTGGTGACCCGGGGAAGGCGGCAGGGTACTACAAAAAGGCCGCTGAAAAAAGCAAAAATGATTTCACGGCGCCTATATATTTCATGAAGGCCGGTCAAATATTCGAGGAACTAGGTAAACCCAAGGATGCCCTCAGGATGTACCAGAGTATTAAAGAAGATTATCCTCAATCAGCCGAGGGAAGGCAAATCGATAAATACATTGCAAGGGCTTCTGCCAGCATGTAACCCGAAAATATACCTGTTTTATGGCAACCGGGCTTAAAAACCTATCAGATTATGATTCGGATTCTGTTCCTGATGCATCCGGTTATAAATTCTCGATTGTTGTTTCAGAATGGAATCATGAAATAACAGGTTCACTATTGGATGGCACAATAAGCACGCTACATAAGCATGGTGTTTCTGAAACAAGTATTACCGTGCGATGGGTTCCTGGCAGCTTTGAATTACCTTTTGCAGCGAAACTCATGGCCGATAAAGGAGTTTTTGATGCTGTAATTTGCCTTGGGTGCGTTATCCAGGGTGAAACACCTCATTTCACCTATGTTTGCGAGGGTGTTACCAGGGGAATCACCCATTTAAACCTGAGTTACAATATTCCCTTCATTTTTGGTGTATTAACAACTGATAATTTTCAGCAGGCGAAAGACCGTGCAGGAGGAAAACACGGCAATAAAGGAGATGAAGCTGCCATCGCGGCTATAAAAATGATTAGCCTGGGAGAATCTTTATAAGCTATTGAACCAGCTTTCTAACTTGTCGAATGCCAGCAAAAGATGATGGCAATACTTGTCTGCAAAATCCAGATCGAGAGATTTATCCTGGTATGGTTCAGATGAAGCAGCTTTCATGACTTCCCTGCCATTAAAATCCACGTAAGCAATCCGGGCAGTTAGTTCTTCGGGAAAACGCCCGAAATCATTACCGGGTAACATGGCAACGCCTGTTTCATTGAGAAGGGTATTACATAATTCAACAGATGTATAAATGCCGCGTTTATTGAGTTTATTACGGTAAAACCCGAAATCAGGAAATAGATAAAATCCGCCCTGTGGCACCGGAACATCAACATGCATTTTTTCAAGACGGGTTACCAGTATTTTCGCGAGTATTTTTAGTATTCTTCTTGATTGGCAAAGGTACTCGTCTATATCATCACCTCCCTCGAAAGCGGTAATCGCGGCATATTGAATCGGTGCGGAAGTAGCCGTGAAAGTTTCGCTTGCCACGATTGCCATCGCGTCTCTTAACCAGTGCAATGTTGATGGAAAAGTAAATGTTCCCAGCCTCCATCCACCGGCGCCACACCACTTGCTTAAACCATTACTGATAATGGTTCCTTCCGGGTAAAAACGGGCCACGGAAACATGTTGCGCGTTATGATGCATCAGCCCGTATATCTCATCCGATATGAGCACTACCTTATATTTCCTTGCAACTTTCGCCAGTAATTTTAACCTTTCTATTGGATAAGTACAACCGGTAGGATTCGAGGGATAATTTAAAATGACTATCCTGGGTCTGTTTGGATCGGTCCGGCAAATCATCTCGAGTTGCTCACCGCTTAATCGCCAGTTGTTATCCTTCATGGTTTGAACCCATTGCACGTGCCGTCCCACGATTCTGGCCTGGGGCGCGTATGAAACCCAACTCGGCGTGGGAATAATCAGATCTCCATAATAAACAAGTTGAAGTAAGAATATTAACTCCTTGGAACCGGGCCCAATAATAATATCATCCGCTTTACAATCAATCTTTTGTGTACGCTTATTAAAAGATGCTACTGCTTCCCGGAGTTCCCCGAGTCCTCTTACCGGCAAGTAATCCTTCTGGAATGCATTGTCTTCAAGAGCCTTAACGATCCTGTCTGGTACCGGGAAGGGTGATTGTCCCAACCCCAGCTTGTGGATGGTTTTCCCCTCCCGGATGAGCTGGTTGCTTTTCTCATTGATAGCCAAGGTGGCAGAGGGGTGTAGCCCTCTGACATTCAGGTTGATATTGACATAAAAATCGTTTTTCCTGGACATCGCTCGTGTATTATTCTTTTCTGGCAGAACAAATGATCAGTTTATTTCCTGGGTGGCTTATAGCCTTTCTGTTTGGCTGCTTGTTCCAGTCTTTCCTGAAATTTTGATTTTTTTACCGGTTTTTTCTTGTTTTCCGATATTTTCTTCATGATTTTTTTGTCATCCACGAAACGCTTGAAAAGCATGTTTTGCCCGAAAGTTATCAGGTTAGCCAGGAAATAATAATAAGTCAAAGCTGCCGAAAACTTGTTCAAAATAAACATGAACATCACTGGCATCATATACATCATGGTTTTCATGCCTGGCATTTGAGTCGTTGATGCAGTTGTTTGATTATTAAGTTTCATGGTGAGAATAGTAGAAATCGTCATGAGCAAGGTAAACAAGCTAAGGTGATTTCCAAAATATTCCGTGATTAATGGGATATTACCACTCCACTCGACAATGGAATCGTAAGTAGACAAGTCATGTGCCCAAAGGAATGATTCCTGCCGTAATTCGATTGAAGTAGGGAAAAACCGGAACATCGCAAAAAGTATTGGCATCTGAAGCAGCATCGGTAAACAACCACCCATCGGGTTAACCCCTGCTTTCTTATAAAGGGCCATTGTAGCTTGCTGGCGTTCCATTGCTTTCTCTTTCGGTATCTTGGCATTAATCTCGTCAATTTGAGGCTTTAATACTCTCATCTTGGCCATTGAAATATACGACTTATATGTAAGTGGCAATAAGGCCATCTTTATGATTATGGTGAGCAACAGGATAATGATACCGTAATTCGAGATATAATTATTCAGGAAATTAAAGATGGGAATAATAACAAAACGATTTATCCACTTGATAATCCAACCGCCCAATTCCACCAGTGATTCTAATTCAATATCGAATTTCCTTAACGTGTTGTAGTGATTAGGCCCGAAATAAAAGGCCATGCCCATGCTTTCATTGGGCTGGCTTTGATATGGTATAGCAATTTGCGATGAAAATTTCCTGAAATAAGGACTGGGTTCGGGGATTTTCTCGGTTTGCACGATAGCGTTAACAAATGATTCGTCGGCTATTAGCACGGAAGAGAAAAACTGGTCCTTGTAGGCAATCCAGCGCACATCCGTTGTTAGTTCCTCGCTTTCTTCATTTTTGTTACTCCGGAGTCTAAAATTGTCAACATCACCCTGGTAGAACTTGTAGTAAATTGAGGAATAATTGTCCTCGTTCTCCCTGCCTTTTTCTTGCTGGGGCATGTACATCTCCCACTTGAGATCAATAAGTTGCGTGTTACGGGCAAGAATATCGTCAAGTCCCACGAAAACAATATCGAAATCAATTTTGTACTGGTCCGGGTAAATCGTGTAATTATAATCAATATACCTGTCTTTGCTCACTGCCAGCCGCATGGTCAGGGTCCGTGGTTTATCATCTGCTAAAACATAACTTTCATCATGTAAAGGAGTGAAAAAGAGATTCCGCGTGTTGATGCTCCTGTTTTGAGCAAAAAAGTCAAGGCTGAGAATGGTTGAATCGCCGCTGAACAGGATCAATGGTTTTTCATCGTGTGTCTTGTAATTTTTCAGTTCAACACTGTAAGGGCTCCCTCCCCTGGTTGATACCTTCATCACGAGTAATTCATTCTCCAGTGTGATAAACTGGGTATCGCCGGTCAGCGTGTTCGCGAATATCCCGTACCGGTCTTTCAGTTGCTGCAGGCTGGCAGTGTCCATTTCGCGGGTGCCTACCGTTTCCCTGATGTCGGGTTGAATCTCTGCCGGTTCTTCCTGAAGAGTATCACGGGTTTCCTGTTCCCTTGCCTGTTCCATGGGCTCTCTTGCTCTTTGGTCTCTTTCAGGAAGACTTTCCCCGGGTTTGTTCAGCACGCTAAATAATATCAGGATGCCTGCAATCAAAAGAATGCCAATTGTTGTGTTTCTGTCCATTCCCTCAGTATTTCTTTAAATATTAATGATTTTTATATTAAATAATTATTGGTATTCGAGTGTTGCTTTTATAAAATTTACAAAAAGCGGGTGTGGATTCTCGACCGTGCTGCTATACTCGGGATGAAACTGCACACCGACAAACCACTTGTGTGATTGTAATTCCATGATTTCAACCAGGCCGGTATCGGGATTGATTCCCGTGGCTAACATTCCTGCTTTTTCAAATGCTTTCAGGTACTCGTTATTGAATTCAAACCGGTGACGATGTCTTTCCATGACCTTGGATTTGTTATATGCGTTGGCAGCCACGGAACCTTTTTTAAGCACGCAGGGGTATTCTCCTAATCGCATGGTACCGCCTTTTTCTGTAACTTCCTTTTGTGATTCCATCAGGTCGATAACCTTGTGCGATGTGTTTCTTTTCATTTCTGTTGAATGCGCTTCTTTTAAGTCGAGTACATTCCTGGCAAATTCGATTACCGCGCATTGCATACCCAGGCAAATTCCGAAGAATGGTATGTTTTCTTCACGGGCATAATTCACGGCCAGAATTTTGCCGTCGATGCCCCTCTCGCCAAAACCGGGAGCAACGATTAATCCTTTAAACCCATTCAGAACTTCTCTCACGTTTTCCGCTGAAATATTTTCGGAATGTATACAATCCACGCTAACCTTGCAATCATTAATAGCCCCGGCATGAACAATTGATTCGAGAATCGATTTGTAACTATCCTGAAGTTCAACGTATTTGCCAATCAGTCCTATTTTAACCCTTTTCTCGGGTTTTTTAATTTTATTGACAAACTGTTTCCAGTCGCGCAGGTCAGGTTGTTCTTTACCCTTGAGCGCCAGCTTGTTCACAACAGTGAAATCCAGTTTTTCCTTGTACATTAACAAGGGGACTTCATAGATAGTACTTACATCAATTGACTGAACAACAGCAGAAATTTCGACATTACAGAAGAGGGCTACTTTTTTTCGTATATCATTGGTAAGGTTTCTCTCTGTTCTGAGAACGAGTATGTCAGGCTGAATCCCGTTTTCGAGTAACATTTTGACACTGTGTTGCGTGGGTTTGGTTTTAAGCTCCCCGGATGCCGACAGGTAGGGTACCAGCGTGAGGTGGATAACCAGGCTATTGCCAGTGCCAAGTTCCCATTTCAACTGACGTACGGCTTCCACGTAAGGCAGCGATTCGATATCACCAACGGTACCTCCAATTTCGGTGATTACCACGTCATACTTGTAACGGCTACCCAGCATCTTGATCCTTCTCTTTATCTCGTCGGTGATGTGTGGGATAACCTGAACAGTTTTTCCCAGGTAATCACCTTTTCTTTCTTTATTGATAACCGACTGGTAAATCCTGCCGGTTGTTACATTGTTAGCCTGGGTTGTTTGAATGCTGGTGAAGCGTTCATAATGTCCCAGGTCAAGGTCCGTTTCAGCACCATCTCCTGTCACGTAGCACTCCCCGTGTTCATAAGGATTCAATGTGCCCGGGTCCACGTTGATATATGGATCCAGTTTTTGTATGGTTACCTTGAAACCTCTTGCCTGAAGTAATTTGCCTAACGAGGCCGAAATAATTCCTTTACCCAGTGAGGAGGTAACTCCGCCGGTTACAAATATATATTTAGTAGTTGCCAATGTTATAATGTTTTTTTTAGCTATTCTTCTTCATCCAGTAAATTGTCAATCATTTTTACCTTTTCTTCCAGTAGGATGATCTTTTCCCGAGCGACATCAATTTTCTTCTGCACGTCTTCAATCAGAGCCTGGGCGTTTTTGGTGTTATTGAAAAATCCTATATTGTTTTCCCATAACACGATGTCGTTTTCGAGTTGTTTCAATTGAGTGATATACTTATCTCTTTCAGTGTTCATACGACTTTTCCCGCGCGGTACCTGTTGCAGACCGGAAAGTTTGGTTTTATATTGAAGCAATTTTTTCTTGTTTTCATCAACATCAAGTTTGTCGAAAAGATTGTTAATTGCATTTTTGAATTCTTTTTGAATTTCATCTTTTTTATCAATGGGTACGAAGCCTATCTCTGACCACGTGCGTTGAAAATTCTTGATGTTTTGAAAGTTTGCATTTACATCATCTAATATTTTATAGGCTTTCACTTCATCGATAAGTTCTTTTTTCTTTTTCAGGTTTTCATCATAGGTATTATCAATGTTTGAAAAATGATTCGATTTTCTCTCGAAAAACTCATCACATGCTGCCCTGAATCTTTTCCATAATTGATCAGAAAACTTGCGGGGAACCGGGCCTATTTTTTTCCATTCTTTTTGAATTGCAATAAGCCTTTCTGTAGTTGCTCTCCAGTCTGAACTATCTTTCAGGGCTTCTGCTTCTTCACATAAAACGGACTTTAATTCCATGTTTTTTTGTTGCACGTCCCTGAATTCTTTGAAGAACTCTCTTTTCTTATTAAAAAAAGCATCACAGGCTTTACGGAATCGCTGATATATTTTCGCGTTATCTTTTTTCGGGGCAAATCCAATAGTACGCCATACTTTTTGAATCTCTATTATTTCTTTTGATTTTTTATCCCACTCCTTGGCATTATTGATTTCGAGGTTCGTGAGTTCTTCTACCTTTTCACATAATGTCTGTTTTTGCTCGAGGTTCTTTTTTTGTTGCTCCTTTAAATTATCAAAATACTCATGATGTTTTTTGTTGATTTTGGAAGTTGCCTCCTTGAAGCGATCCCAGATTTCAACTCTCTTTTCAGCCGGAACCGGTCCGATCTCCCTCCAGGTGTCGTGAAATTTTTGGAGGCTTCGAAATGCTTTCACTGTATCTGGTTCGAGCAATAATTCTTCTGCCTTTTCACATAATGTAATTTTCGCTTCAAGGTTTTTCTTGAAGTCCAAATCCCGTAATTCCTTATTTATTTTTATATAATCATAAAATTTCTCGACATTGTGATTGTAACTTTCCCACAAGTCGTGCAATTTCCCTTGGGGGACAATCCCGATTGCATGCCACCTTTTTTGCAGATCCCTGAATTGCTGAAAAGTTTCATTGAGCGATTCCTGGCTGTTAACCAGTTCTTTAATCTCCTCAATTATCTTGTATTTTTCTTCCAGGTTACTTAGTTTATCCTCTTCCAAACGGCGATTGAGGTCTAACTTTTCTTCCCTGTATTTTTGAAATACTTCTTTGAATTCTTCTTCCACTGGGTCTGTCCCGGGGTCAAAGTGTTCAGGATCACCACCTTCCTCTAAATACTTTTTCTTTCTTTTTTCTGTTTCAGCCTTTTGTTTCTGGTAAAAGCTAATTTTAATCAGATCGACTTCGTCCCGAATATGCTGAACAGATTTCGTGTCGAGAAGTATTTTAAGCGCACCAATGAGTTCTTCCCGTGTCATCCGTGCAAAATCCGCTCTCTTAGGCATCCCGCCTATCATTTCTTCTTTTTTATCATGGGATGCTTTTTCTTCATCCGGAGTGTTTTCTGGTGTTTCCTGAGCAACTGTTTTATCTTTTGGAGTCTCGTCACTCAATGAAGTTCCATTCGAAGTCTTCCCGATTTGTTCGTTACTGGTTTCTTTTTTACTTATTTCACCGGAATCTTCATTCCCTGACTTAATATCCCCCGAATCAGGTGCCGCGGGAGCAGGTTCTTCCTTGCTTTTTTCCCGCGTGTCGTCATCCTCCTCCCGGGGATTACCAGTACCGCTTTCTGTTTCAAGAGAAGTCTTTTCTGGAGAAGTGATCTCATTTCGCGATGCTGGCTTATCACTTCCCGCGGATTCCTCTTCTTTTTTGTCAGCAGTACTTTCATTTACCGGGCCTTCTGGCCTCGTATTTTCTTGAGCCTTATCTTTTTGGCCTTCGAATTGTTCATCGTGAACAGAATCCATTTTTTCTTCTGGCATGGGTATCATACTGTTTCGTGAAAAAAACAAGTTACGAAAATATATATTTAAGAACGAATACTCAAAGTTTTTTCTTATTAAATAAGATGAGTTTATAATAAATATGAAATACAGGGTGATACAATTGGGTAATGATGGTCATACTTTCCATCATGGTCTGGAGTTTTACTGTTGTCTTACGATGGTCGCGCGATGGTCAATCAATGGTAATTCAATCGTTGATTATTATTTATCGTGGTTGCGGGCAATGAATGATGAATGACCCATAAATTTGCTATTTTTGTAAAAAAGCATTGAATGAGAATAGATATTCTTACCATATTCCCGGAAATGTTCAGGGGGCCTCTCGATGAATCTATCATGAAAAGGGCAAGAGAAAAGGGCATGGTCGTGATTAATATTCACGATATTCGCGATTATTCTCGAAACAAGCACAAGAAAGTTGATGATTATCCTTTTGGCGGGGGAGGCGGTATGGTAATGTGCATTGAACCCATACACCGGGTGATAGATAAATTAAAAAAGGAACGTGATTATGACGAAATAATTTATACATCTCCTGATGGAGAACAATTCAGGCAGCCAGAGGCAAACAGGTTGTCAACCTTGAAAAACATTATCATTCTTTGTGGTCATTACAAGGGGATTGACCACCGCGTACGCGACCATCTGGTAACAAAAGAAATATCTATTGGCGATTTTGTTTTAACCGGTGGTGAAATGGCGGCGGCCATGATCATTGATGCTACCGTGCGGTTAATTCCCGGGGTAATTTCTGACGAAACATCAGCCCTGTCCGATTCCTACCAGGATAATCTTCTCGCCCCACCGGTTTATACCCGCCCCGCGGATTATCATGGATGGAAAGTACCCAACATTTTGCTTTCAGGTAATCAAAAAGCCATCGACGAATGGAAGATTGAAAAAGCATTAGAGAGAACAAAAAAACTGCGGCCTGATTTGCTGGAAGGGGAATAGGCATACGATAATCATGCGATAGACTTGTGAAGTCTCACGATGGTCATTCATTGTTTTCAATTGTTATTATAATTGTTGATTGCGTGGGGCAAGCGTGAGCATGTCACCATTGCCCGCTTTTACCCTTGATGTGATTTTTTGGGTAACCTTCGTTATTATTATTATTTTTACAAGCCAATTACTTTTCAATGATTCATTAAGATAATAATACATGCACCTGAAAAAATTATCAGTTGTTAATTTCAAGAATTATGACGAGGCTGAAATTGATTTAAGCCCAAATATCAACTGTTTTACAGGAGCTAATGGCGTGGGAAAAACGAATTTGCTTGACGCTGTTTATTATCTCTCCTTGTGCAAGAGTTTTTTTAATCCAATTGATAGTCAAAATATATCTCATGGCAAAGATTTTTTTGTGATCGAGGGGCATTTCGAAAGAGAAGGTGAAAAAGAAAATATATATTGCGGGGTTAAAAAAGGCAGAAAAAAAGTTTTCAAAAGAAATAAAAATGATTATGATCGTTTAAGTGATCACGTGGGATTATTACCCGTCGTGATGATTTCACCTGCCGACAGTGTATTGATTGAAGGAGGTAGCGAGGAGAGAAGAAAATTTGTCAACGGGGTGATTTCTCAGTATGATAAGCTGTATCTCGAGAATGTTATACGGTATAACAATGCCCTTGCCCAACGGAATAAGCTATTAAAAGAGATTGATAATCGGGAAGGTTTTGATGAACAATTACTCGAGGTCTGGAATGAACAACTTGTACCCCTGGGTGAAAGTATTTTTAATTACAGAGATGATTTCGTGAAAAAACTGATTCCTTTTTTTCAGGAGTACTATCAAATTATTTCAGGAAATGACGAGGTTGTTTCGCTGGGTTACCAGTCACATTTACAAGAAAATAATTTTGGTTCATTATTAAAATCCTCGTTACGCAAGGATATGATCCTTCAATATACCACGAGGGGAATACACAAGGATGACCTGTCAATGTTTCTGGAGGAGCATCCGATCAAAAAAACAGGATCCCAGGGCCAGCGGAAGACCTACCTGGTGGCCCTGAAACTGGCCAAGTTTACTTTTATTCAGCATGTTACCAGATTAAATCCTGTCTTGTTACTTGATGATATATTTGATAAATTTGATGAATCCAGGGTAAAACAAATTATCAGGTTGGTTGCAGAGGAGCGTTTCGGACAAATATTTATTACCGACACGCATACCGACAGGATGAAAGTGGTACTGGAAGAACTCAACAGCGATTACAAATTATTTGTAATCGAGAAAAATCAGGTAAGAACTGTTTAACCTGGGTAATTAATTCTCGTCTTTAAATTAGAGAGTCTTTTTGAAATCGTTATATTTGAATAAAGACTTTCGTTATTCAGGATAGAAGAAAATTATATTTGTTTACATGAAAAGAAGTAACACCAGAACAATTGGGCAGGTAATTGAACAACTGATCGAAGCATACAAGATCAGGGGTAAAATAAGCGAAGCGGGTGTAATTAATTACTGGGAGGAATTGCTGGGTAAAGGTGTAGCCAGTGAAACCTCAAAAATTTACATGAAAAAAAGAGTACTTTTTGTTCATGTAAATTCTTCCGTGCTGAGAAATGAACTTTTCATGATGAGGGATTCCATTAAAGAAAAACTGAATGAAAAAGCGGGAGAAAAAATTATTGATTCCGTTGTTTTCAGGTAATAAACGTATTACCTGCAGCAATCCCCGTCCAGGTAATACCTTTCACTTTTCGAAAAGAAAAAATCACATTCACTAGCAGCATTTTTGTCGCTGTCTGAACCGTGAACAGCATTCTTTTGCACTGATTCAGCAAACATTTTTCTTATCGTTCCTTTTTTTGCTTTCGCGGGATCAGTGTTGCCGATTAATTTCCGGTAGTCTTCCACGGCATTCTCCTTTTCCAAAATGGCGGCAACGATAGGTCCGGAAGTAATGAATTCGATTAATGAATCATAAAAAGGTTTATTCTTGTGAATATCGTAAAATTTTTCTGCCTGCTCCCGGTTTAACCTGGTCATTTTCATGGCAGCGATATGAAACCCTGCATTGTTAATCTTTGCCAGAATGGGGCCGATATGCTCATGGCTTACTGCCCCCGGTTTAATCATCGTGAATGTAATTCTACCCGCCATATTATTGTTATTTGTAAGACATCAAACTCTTCTATTTATTGACCTTGAAAGGTGTAAAATGATTATCTTTGAGTTTTTTTAAAAACAAATATAACAAAATATAAAAATAATGGTTCCTCCAAATGTTCAATTAGAGAAAATTATTGACCTTATTGACCAACATGAAAGAATTGCAGTTATTTCTCATTTTGATCCGGATGGCGATGCTGTTGGTTCTGTTCTCGCCATGAGAGGTTTTCTTAATAAATTGGGAAAATATCCCCGGGTTATTATCCCTAATCCGGTACCCGCGTTTTTGCAGTGGATGCCGGGTTTTGACGATATCCTGATTTATGAAGAACAAAAGGAAGAAGTTAAGGCCGCTTTAAAAGAATCGACTCTAATCCTGATGCTGGATTTTAATGATATTAACAGGGTAAAGTCCATGTCGAAACTGTTAGAGCATTCAGATGCTAAAAAAATTCTCGTGGATCATCACCCGGATCCTGTTATTAATGCAGATGCTGTTTTTAGTGAAACCGAGGTAAGTTCAACCAGTGAAATGGTTTTTATACTTATAGAAAAGGCTGGAAAACTGGATCTCGTTGATAAGGATATCGCGGAATCTTTATTCACCGGAATCATTACAGATACCGGATGTCTCAGTTTTAATTCTTCTCGGCCCGAAACCTATCGCATCCTGGGTAAGCTGCTTTCTTACGATGTTGATAAAGACAAGATAATTTCCAGGGTTTACGAGAATTATTCTGAAGAAAGAATGCAACTACTCGGTTATTCCCTGTACGAGAAGATGGTCGTTTTAAAGGAGTATCGTACTGCATATATTAGCCTTGATATTGAAGAGTTGGATGAGTTTTCTTTTCAGCCCGGCGATACAGAAGGATTCGTGAATGTGCCTTTTTCAATTCAAGGGATCGTGCTGACCGCGCTTTTTACTGAAAAACCAGGGTACGTGAAAATATCGTTCCGTTCCAAGGGTACTTTTCCTATCAACGAATTTGCTAAAAAACATTTTTCCGGGGGAGGACATAAAAATGCAGCGGGAGGGGAGTCAAAATTATCTCTTGACGAGACAATAAAGAAGTTTGTGTCCCTGTTAGAGGAGTATAAAGATGCTTTACTGGATGTTGAAAAATAAATATATTTTGAAATTAATTTTTTCGCTGTTTTTTATGCTTTTCTTCCTCCTGTTTCTCGTTACAACTTGCCGGGGGCCTGATAAACCTTTGAATACCAGTAAAAAAGCCAGTAAAAAAGAACTCATGCTGGGAGTAAACAAGTACCTGGTAAAAAAAGATCGGCAGATAATCGAGAACTATATTGAGAGACGTGAATGGGAGATGAGTGAGACCGAAACAGGTTTGTTTTACATGTTCCGGAAAGAATCCAGGGGAAAGTCTGTAAAAGCCGGTGATATTGTTACCATTTCATACAGGGTGGGTCTTTTAGATGGTAAAATTTGTTATGATTCGGACTCGCTGGGTGTGAAAACTTTTGAGGTTGGTAAAGGCGGGGTAGAAAGCGGGTTGGAAGAAGGAGTATTGCTCATGCGCCAAGGCGCCAGGGCGCGTTTCATCATGCCACCACATCTTGCTCATGGCCTGATTGGAGACGAGGACTGTATACCTCCCCGGGCTATTATTATTTACGAGGTTGATTTATTAGAAGTCAATTGACACCGGAAATGTTTGATAACTATATTATGATGATTTGAGTTTATTTTTTAAATTGTGGCAAAATATTATAAATCATTGATGATGAAAACTCTGGGGAATCTTTTCGTGGTTACATTCACATTATTTTTTGCCTGCAGCCAGCCGACTCCTCTGCCCGGTTACTCGGCCTATAAGAATGGCATATTCTACAAACTGGAAAAAATTGGAGAAAATAGTCAGAAGGCGAAAGTGGGCGATTATATAACCGCTGATCTGTCATATAAAAACATGGATGATTCGGTGTTTTTTAACGGCAGGAGAAAATTTAAACTGGAAGCTTCTTCATACGAGGGCAGCATAACAGAATGTTTTCTAATGCTTGCCAGGGAAGAAAAAGCTTCATTTATTTTGAAAACAAAGCCTTTTTACAGGCAGTTTCTCCAAAAAGAAGTTCCTGAACATTTACTCCAAAATGAAAATTTTATTATTGACATAGAAATAATCGAAATACAATCACCAAAAAATTATCTTTACGAGAAAGAAGCTTTTTTAACCTGGATCGAAGGTTTTAACGAGTATGAAAGAACTTTACTTAGAAGATTTTTGGCAGGAGAAAACATGGACTTGCAACCTGATTCAACCGGGTTATATTATATTAAAATTAAAGAAGGTAACGGTAACCGGGTGAAAAAAGGTGATACCTTGATTGTTGATTTCGAGGGGAAATTTCTCAACGGGAAATATTTTGACTCAACCATTAAACGCGATGAACCCTTTGGTTTCGTGTATGGACAGGAATGGCAGGTTATTAAAGGCCTGGAGAATGGTATTGGTAAAATGGCAGAGGGAGAAAAGGCAATTTTTATTTTACCCTCGGAACTTGCTTTTGGTAAAGAAGGATCCTCCACGGGAATAATTCCTCCTTACACATCTTTAATTTACGAGGTTCAATTAAAGGAAATCAGAAGATAAAGCAACCATTTCAGGTACATTTGCATCTTATGTTAATAAAGTTTTAAAATTTAAACAGGTGATAATGAAAATGGATATAATGAAGTTAATTTGGTTGATACCCGGTATGCTGTTACTGGGATTGGCCGGATGCGAAAAAGATGATTCAGAAGAAAAAATGGCCGGACAGAGAGCCAAACTAGAGAAATACATTGAAGATAATAATATTACAACCGAACCTACCTCAAGTGGATTGTATTTTTTACCGGTTGAAGAAGGTAATGGTACCCAAGCTGACTCTAGTGCCGATGTCATGATTTTTTATTACACGGAAAGATTGCTTGATGGAACGATTGTATATTCTACAAGTAAAAAATTGCTTGAAAGTAGCGGTATTGAGTATACCGACTTATATATTGGGCCTTACCAGCAACGATTGGATAAAATTGGCCCGAGTGGGTTAAAGGAAGGTCTTGAAATGATGAGCGAAGGCGATTCGGCAAGACTAATACTGCCTTTTGATTTGGCATACGGGGAAATTGCTTTTGAAAATGTACCGGCATACTCGAATTTGATTTTTGATGTCCGTCTTCTAAAAGTTGTTAACGACATGAAAGTTCACGAGCGTGAGCTCATTAACAATTACCTGGATACTATCGCGACTGATAACATTGACAGTCTGACCACGGGAGTAATTATTATCAGTGACAAACCCGGGATTGGAGAGAAACCAGGTTTATATAAAACAGTCTCAATTTCAGTGAAGGGAACTACCATTACCGGCATACCTTTCTTTGATAGTGGTGAAACCGATCGTAGTTGGTCTATACAACCAGGGGACACCGAAATCGAAGGGCTTAATTACGCGCTCCTTGAAATGAAAGTCGGAGAACAGGCAAGGGCAATTATCCCTTATTTTTTAGCATATGATAAAAATCAACAGGGAAACAGTTGGAACCTTCCTCCTTATGCTACCCTCGTGTTTGACATAACACTTAAATCTATCAAGTAACCTTTTATCAAGGCGATTGGTAAATTAGAAATATAACCTGGCGCTTATGAATATCAGGAATATCAATTCGCCAGGTTTTTATTTTTCTGGTAGTAATGAATTCATTTTTCGTGGTAAGATCAATACCCAGGCAAAGTCGAGTGTTGTCCCGACAGGTGGCCAGGATGTCTTCAAGCAGTTTCTGGTTCCTGTAGGGGGCTTCAATAAATATTTGTGTCTGGTTAAGCAACCGGGATTCCTGTTCCAGCTTTCTGATGGCTTTGATTCGCTCATCGCGTTTCACGGGCAGGTAGCCGTGAAATAAAAAATGTTGCCCGTTCATGCCCGATCCCATTAATCCAAGAAAAATGGAGGACGGGCCCGTGAGGGGCTTAACCGGCCTTCCAGTCTCGTGAGCAATATTTACAGCTAAATTGCCGGGATCGGCAATGCAGGGTAATCCTGCCTCGGAAATCATGCCTATATTTTCATAGTCCGGTACTTTACCAATGAACTGGTTCAGTTCAACCGGGTTGGTATGTTTATTCAAAACAAAAAAAGTAAGATCGTCTACAGGATTTGTTAAACCTGCCTTGATGAGAAATCGTCTTGCAGTGCGAATATCTTCGGCAATATAAAATCTAATCATGTTAACTACCTCGTTGACAAGAGGCGGCAGCACGTTTTTTGTTTCATTACTGCCCAGGGTATTTGGAATCAGGTAAAGTGCACCCTTCATAAGATTATTGTTAATGATAATTTGTAAAAATAGTTAATTCCGGTGTTTTGCATAACATCCGGCTCTCTTTTTACCCTGAGGAAATAAATGACTCGCTGAGATTGAACAGGATAAAAAATTATACTCTTCTGGTAAGGGGAAAAGTTGTTGACCTTGGTTTTGCTTTAATCATTTTTACTGTCGTGGGCATGAATCACCAGGTTTTTTTTGGAGAACCAGTAACCATGTCGAGGTTGTTAAATGCTAACCAATAAGAGCTCCGGGTTCGCCGTGGTGACCGCTTTGGCAATTATTCCTGCCGGTGCTTCTATACCTTCAACAATGTTAGCTGTCATTATTCTTCATTATTTATTATTTTTGTCATTGCTTAAGGATATCAAAACAAGAAAAAAAATTTGAAAATTACATTTTTAGGAACCGGAACCAGTCAGGGAGTGCCCATAATTGCCTGTAATTGTGAAGTATGCCGTTCTATTGATCCGCGGGATCAGAGGCTACGTTCTTCCGTGCTCGTTGAAACGGATAATCTAACCATCATTATTGACACCGGCCCTGATTTCCGTCATCAAATGCTTCGTGAAAATGTTCAGGATCTGGATGCTGTTCTTTACACGCATGGGCACAGAGACCATATTGCCGGACTGGATGATATCAGGGCATTTAATTTTATCAAGCAAAAGCCCATGGACGTGTACGCCGAGAAAAGGGTAATCAGGGCATTGCAAAAAGAATTCTCGTATATTTTTGCCGAGAAAAAGTATCCCGGTGTTCCGCAGGTAAATATCCATACTATCGATACAGAAACTTTTTCAATAAACGGTGAAAATATTATTCCGGTACGAGGTATGCATTACCGGTTGCCGGTTTTGGGATTCAGAATAGGTGATTTTACTTATCTTACCGATGTAAATTATATCTCTGAAGAAGAAAAAGAAAAAATCTTCGGTTCAAAATATATTGTTTTAACAGGACTCAGGAAACAAAAGCACATTTCTCACTTTACCCTCGACGAGGCCATTCACCTGATCCGGGAGTTGAGTCCCCGTCGCGGTTATATCACACATATCAGCCATCAGTTGGGACTTTACAAGGATATTGCCCCCGGCCTCCCTTCCAATGTTGAATTGGCTTATGATGGTTTGGTAATTGAAGTGTAATGAGACGGGATTCGTTCCCATGATCCAATCGGTTGACCAGCCTCCTGGTCCATTAGCTGAGGGATTCAATGTAGAATTCGCGTGATCATGTCTGATTACGGGTTTCCAGTCAGGACATATTTCCATGAATAATCATCCAATTACTATAAATATTTACCTAACTTACACTATTTCCTCTTCATCCTCAAAGACAAGTACAAAGAGATAAAAATACTGTTCAGCAGGAGAAATATGCCGCCTGCCAACAGCAATGCCTGTTGAATACTGAATTTGTCGGAATACCATCCAAGGAAGGGGCCGCCCATGGCAAAGAGAATCCGGATAACGAAACTTCTTACTGATAAAACAGTTGCCCTGATGTCTGATGAGGTGAGCTTATTAATGTAGTCTTTCAGTACCGGTGTAGCGATTCCCCTGATAATATAAAAGATGAAGAAAAATGAAATACCCCAGTAAGCTTTTACCAAACCTACAGATAAATAGCCCGCTGATATCATTATTCCAATCAGGATTACTGATTTTGCTTCACCCAGCCATCTTTCAATGCGCCACGCGTACATGGAGACCATGGCAACTGTTAAATTTAAAGCTGTCCATAAAATACCGTAAAGACTCAGGGGTACATCCACCAGCATAAAGTATGGTTGCACGAACCAGGCCATGGTAAGGGTAGAAGTTCCAATAACCGATGAAAACAAAATGTTTCTTCGCAATAACTTATTATCTACCAACGCGTACTTGATCACGTTGAGTATATCGCTGAATTTCAGGATGGTCATGCTTTTGTGCCTGGTCGGTTCAATTAGCATGAGAGCCGCGGGAATACCAATGAAAGCTACAGCAGTCTGAGCAAAATAGGGTGTACGGATGGTTATGGTGGCCAGGAACCCACCCAGGACCCCGGCCACGGCCTCGGCGAAATTTCCAGCAGAAGTAATTCTTCCCTCGTGTTTCATGTAGTTTTGTTTCTTGTTCGAGGTAAGCAAGGTATCAAAAAGCATGGCAGAATCTGCACCCGAAATCAGGCTGGTACCAATTCCCAGGGTGATTTCAGCGGCAAAAAAGCCCCAGAAACCGGTGGTGAGAGAGTAAGTCAGGAAGCCAAGCGTGCCGAAAATGGTTCCGATCACCAGTGTAACTTTTCTTCCCAGCACGTCAGCCAGGTAACCCGATGGGATTTCAAGTGCTACAATCGCGATTGAATATACAGCTTGCAAAACAAATAATTCTTTAAGATCGAGACCGTTTTCAGCATAGAATTTTACAATGATGGGCATGTAAAGCATGAACCATTTCGATACCTTAATGATGTACAAGTAAGTTATGTTTCTTGAAATATCCGGCTGCACGTGTTTTTTTTAATCCTGCAAATATAACCCAAATTGAGCGATTTGCTCAATCGATGAAGATATTGTAAGCATTTCACTGCACTTCGTTTGTTAAATACAACAAACTCAATACCAGGGTAACTCGTCAACTGATGGAAAGCGCTTGTTCGCTTATCTCCAACCGCTCAACTTGGGTATGATTCATTCTCCCTGGATAATCCCCTTTAAAACCATTTATCGTGAATGATTATAAATATGTTGAAGAAAACATTTTATAAAACCATTATTATTCTGATCTTCGAAAGTATATTAACTTTGTTATTTATATTATGGGAATGACACACGTTGAAAGAATTATTGCCGCTCATGCCGGAGTATCTTCCTTATCACCTGGTGATATTCTTGATATTTGCATCGACGTGCGCGTGGCCCGTGATTTTGGTGGTGCTAATGTCGTGAAGAATATCAGGGATCATGTTTTGGAAATTGATGATCCGGCTAAAACCTGGTTTACTTTCGATTGCAATCCCACGGGATCTGACCAGAAATACGCGGTAAATCAGCACGTGTGCAGGCAGTTCGCCAGGGAGAGAAATATCAATTTATTCGATATTCATTTCGGGATTGGTACACACGTGATCATGGAAGAAGGCATAGCGATCCCTGGTTCAACAGTAGTATCCACGGATTCTCATGCCAACATCGTGGGTGCTATCGGTGCATTCGGACAGGGTATGGGTGATCAGGATATTGCCGCTTCCTTTGCCAATGGTAAGTTGTGGTTTAAGGTGCCGCCATCTGTGAAGATGGTACTCTCGAATGAACCTCCTCCCGGTGTTTATGCCAAGGATATCATTTTGAACCTGTTGGCAAGATTCGGGGCCAATTCATTATTGGGACACTCCATTGAAATTTCTGGAAGTAGCGTGGATGAATTCTCTATTGATGAACGAATTACTATTTCATCCATGGCTACAGAAATGGGAGCGATAATTATTCTTTTTCAGCCCGATAATTCAGTGTCTGAGTTTCTCGGGAAAGCCGGAAATCAGTCATGGGACATTACACGACCTGACAGGGATGCTGTTTATAATGATGTAATTAATATTGATTTATCAACCTTTTATCCCGCGATATCGAGACCGGGAAAGCCACATGATGTAATCCCGTTAAATGACTTGCCTGAAACCCTGATAGATTCAGCCTTCATTGGAAGTTGTACCAATGGCAGGATCGAGGACTTAAGAATTGCTGCACGGATTTTGAAAAACAAAAAGGTCGCTCCCGGGGTAATATTGAAAATTGTACCTGCTACAGATCGGGTTTGGAAGCAGGCATTGGACGAGGGGTTAATTAATATTTTTAAAGAGGCGGGAGCACTCGTTTCAAACCCGGGTTGTGCTGGCTGTGCTGCCGGTCAGGTTGGCCAAAATGGTCCTGGAGAAGTTACGGTGAGTACCGGTAACAGGAATTTTCCCGGGAAACAGGGAAAGGGAGATGTTTACCTTGCATCACCATCTACAGTTGCTGCATCCGCTGTTGCCGGGTTTATTACTGGCAGTGACCGTATACCTGAAAAACCTAAGATTCACCAGGTCGGGATAAGGAAAACAGCAACAGCAGGAAGTTCCAGTAAAAAGATAAAAAAGAAAAAACCGGTGCATTTAAACGGGAGGGTTTGGATCATTCTTGAAGATAATATTGATACAGATATGATATATCATAACAGGTACCTTGCCATTACAGATGTGGAGGAAATGGGAAAATATACCTTTGATAACCTGGAAGGGTTTGAAAATTTTGCCAGTGAGGCTAAAGAAGGAGATATAATAATCACCGGTAAAAATTTTGGTGCTGGCAGTAGCCGCCAGCAAGCAGTTGATTGTTTCAAATCGCTCGGGATCCAGGCTATTATTGCAAAGTCGTTCGGGGCTATTTACGAGCGCAATGCCATCAATGCAGCGCTGCCGGTACTCACGTACAATACATTAAAAGATATTCATATCGAACCTTTTGACATGGTCAGTATTGATCTGAAAGAGGCTACAATAACAAACAAGAAAAATGGAAAAAAAAGTAAACTGAACCCGGTTTCAAATGTCCAGATGAAAATATACAAGGATAACGGAATTTTTTAAATTTGCATTTTACAAAATGTGTAACCCTAAATAATAAAAAAAATGAGCTTAGTGTTTCCAAAAGACTACATGCCGGTTTTGGATTTGAAAAAGACTGAAAAGGCAATCAAGCTGGTGAAAGATACATTCGAACAAAATCTTGCCTCCGAGCTACGGTTGAGAAGAGTAACAGCTCCCTTGTTCGTTTTGAAAGGAACGGGGATTAATGACGATCTGAACGGGATTGAACGTCCGGTATCCTTTCCGATTAAAATGCTCGAGAACCAGGAAGCCGAAGTTGTACAGTCATTGGCAAAATGGAAAAGAATGGCCCTGGCAGATTATGATATTGACGAAGGTTATGGAATATATACCGATATGAACGCGCTCAGGCCCGATGAGGTATTAGACAATATTCACTCAATATATGTTGATCAGTGGGATTGGGAACGAACCATTAAATCAACTGAAAGAAACGTGACATTTCTTAAACATATCGTTAATAAAATTTACGAGGTGCTCAAGCGCACTGAATTCGTAGTTTATGAGAATTACCCGGAAATACAGCCTATTTTACCGGAGAAAATTACTTTCTTCCATACAGAGGAATTGCTCAAAATGTACCCGGCACTGCCACCAAAAGAACGCGAATATAATCTCTTGAAAAAATACGGGGCAGTGTTCCTCCTGGGAATTGGCAGTAAATTGTCTAATGGTGAGAAGCATGACGGGAGGGCTCCCGATTATGATGATTGGAGTACCGTGAATGAAGAAGGCACCATGGGACTGAATGGCGATATTTTGCTCTGGAATCCAATGCTTGAAGATGCCTTTGAAATATCTTCCATGGGCATTCGTGTTGATCCCGATGCCTTGATCAGGCAATTGTCCCATGAAGGGATGGAAGATAGAAAAGAACTTTTGTGGCATAAGCGTTTGTTAAATAATGAATTGCCACCATCTATTGGTGGTGGGATTGGACAGAGCAGGCTTTGCATGTATTTTCTTAGAAAAGCGCATATCGGGGAAATACAATCGAGCATCTGGCCCAACGACATGATTACCGATTGTAAGAAGAATAATATCGTTCTCATATAACTTTTGCCCGTGTTATTTTGGCAAGGTCAGGTGAAAACGAGTAAATGGTTGATGCAATTAATGGATTAAAGATTAAAACATTTCATTATGGCAGGAAAAACCTTTGCTGAAAAAATCCTCGGGGGAAAAAAGGGAGATATCGTTTTTCGTGAACCTGATCTGGTTCTTACACACGACAATACAGCTTCAATCCGGAAAACATTTCAAAAAATGGGGGGAAGCACCATTCCTAATCCCGATAGATTACTGGTAGTTCTTGATCATAACGCACCCCCGACGAATGCCAAACTGGCAAATGACTATGAGGCAGTAAGGGAGTTTGTGACCACCCATGGCATAACAAAGTTTTATGATGCAGGTCATGGAATCTGTCACGAGATCATGTCATATCATGCCCGGCCCGGTATGATAATAACGGGTAGCGATAGCCATACATGTACTGCTGGTGCTTTCAATACACTTGCCACGGGTATAGATCGTACAGAAGCGGCGGCTACCTGGAAAACAAGGGAGACCTGGTTTAGAATTCCCGAGTCAATCAAGATTGTTTTGAACGGTCAGTTGAGTAAGGGGGTTTACGCCAAGGATTTATCATTATGGATTATTGGTTTATTAGGTTCTGCCGGTGCCAATTATAAATCCATCGAGTATCATGGAGAAGGGGTGGAGTCGCTTACTCTGCCACAACGCATGACCGTTGCTAATCTTGCCAGTGAAATGGGGGCGAAAAATGCGGTGTTTCCGGCTGATAATGTTCTGCGTGAATACCTGGGTGAAAATGATTTTATTTCGGTTTGGGCAGATCACGACGCGGAATATGAGGCGGTATTCGAGATTAACCTGGATGAAATTTTTCCTGTTGTCGCTGTACCTCATCAGGTAGACAATGTTAAAGCCGTGGATGAGATAGCCGGGATTCCCGTCCATCAGGGATTAATTGGAACCTGTACCAACGGGAGACTCGAAGATCTTAGAGTGGCCGCGAAAATACTTGCCGGGAAACAGGTTAGTCCAGGTTTTCAACTACTGGTTATTCCCGCTTCCCGGAAAATATATCTTCAGGCCATCGAGGAGGGATTGATAGCAGAATTCGTGAAAGCTGGAGCAAACGTTCTTTCTTCATCGTGTGGCCCATGTCTCGGGACTGGCCAGGGAATTCCATTTGATAACGCGAACGTGATATCAACAGCTAACAGGAATTTTCCGGGAAGAATGGGAAATAAAAATGCGTTTGTATATCTGGCCTCTCCTGCAACTGTTGCATTGTCTGCTGTTGAAGGAAAAATTGTGAATCCCTTCAAATCGGATGGAAAGCAGGTATTTCCATTTAAATTGCCAAAGACCTCTGTTGTTTCTTTAAGTGAGAATGAGTCGCGCAGATTCGGAAATGTCTGGGATTATTCTGATATTGATAACCTGGATACAGACAGAATGTTTTCCGGTAAGCATACCTACAATATACTTAGTTCTGATGGAGAAGCGATAGTACCTCATCTGTTCGAAGACTTTGATCCCAATTTTGCTGCAAGTGTACAGGAGGGGGATATAATTATTGCCGGTGAAAACTTTGGGTGTGGAAGCTCAAGGGAACATCCTGCTGTAGGTATGGCCCACGCTGGTATTAAGGCAATTATTGTCAAATCAGTAAACCGGATTTTTTATCGTTCCTCAGTGAATCAGGGACTAGTTCTGATTGTTTCACCAGATGCGGTAGATACTTATAAAACAGGAGATTCGGTTGAAGTGGATTTTGAAAAGGGAACCATCATGGTAGGAAATAGACGCATCAGGATTGCTCCTCTTCCGGGTAAACTCAAATCCATTATCACAAGTAAAGGATTGATCAATTACCTTTCGGGTTGATTTAGATCATGTATTTTATATGATTTATATCAATTATATATTATTGCCTCTTTCAGGGGGGTGGTTTATTTTTAAGTGTTAATTTTGAATTGCTGAAATGTCAGGATGAAGAGAAAGATTTTAATCGCGGACGATTCTATTGCCGTGCAATCATTTATAGGTAATTATCTCGAAGTTGAAGATGATTTTGAGATACTTACCGCATCCTGTGGCAAAGAAACATATGAAAAATCCATAACGCAAGTTCCCGAGTTAATCCTTATGGATCATGATATGCCTGATGTAAAGGGGATAGGTACACTGCGTGCTCTCAAGAAAAACAAGGTCACCTCCCATATACCGGTGATCATTATGACTGCCTCCAATAAAATTAAAGAAGCCTTTGAAAACGGCGCTACCGATTATATAAAGAAACCTTTCGATAAAAGCGAGTTGTTGGTGCGGATAAAAAACGCGATAGAACTTGTAAATAGTTTCAGGAAAATAGAAAGGCAACAGGAGGCTATCACTATCCAACGCGATCATATACAAAGGCAATACTCGGAGATAAAACAGCAACGGGATTTCCTGGTGAAACGCAAGGAGGAAATTACTGACAGTCTTTTTTACGCGAAACGAATTCAGAAAGCCCTGCTCACTCCAAGGAAAATTATCAACATGTATTTTCCTGATCATTTCATTATTAATCGCCCCATGGACATCGTGAGTGGCGATTTTTACTGGTCCCGGAAACACGGGGATAAAATAATGTTCGTGGTTGCTGATTGCACGGGCCACGGCGTGCCTGGCGCGTTCATGAGTATTTTAGGTATTTCATTTTTAAATGAAATTATTAACGCGCATTATAGCATTCACCCGGGCAAAGAACTTCTGCCTTCAGAGGTTTTAGGAGAATTAAGAATTAAGGTGATCCAGGCATTACGCCAGACAGGATCCAGTAAAGAACCCAAGGATGGAATGGATATCTCACTTGTTATCGCTGATATTAAAACCGGACAACTACGCTTTGCCGGGGGATTATTGCCTCTGTATGTTTTAAAAAAGGACGGACTCCTTGAGATAAAAGGAGACAGTTTTCCAATCGGATTTTTATTTGATATTGAAGTTGAATTTACCAATCACGAGTTGCAGATTGAACCAGATGACGTGGTTTACATGTTCTCCGATGGTTACCGGTCACAATTTGGGGGTGAACGCGGTAAAAAGTTTGGTTCAAAACGGTTTAAAAAGCTGCTCGAATCATTTTATAAGCTCCCGCTCAAGGAACAGAAATTTATCCTGGATAAAGCCCTTATGGACTGGCAGGGCAGTGATCCACAAAATGATGATATACTGGTTACCGGATTTCGCTATAAATCCAGTTACCAACATTCTGTCCAAACAACTCGGGTTCATTGACGAACACGAATTAATGTCATCAAGAAAACTCAAATTTACTCACCATCTAACTATTTTTATGGTGTTCGTGAACTAAAGGTTCCGCTTAACTTGACAGCCAGACATTTACGTGAGTAAACTATTGACTATCAGGTTCCGAGGGACTAAAATCCGGAGCTTTCTTAGCACCACGTTTAAAAAAACGTGTCTTTTCTTATAAGCACTAATGAGGACATGTGGCACAGATCAACCGTCATTTTTTCAATGACAAGACACTAGAATTGGTAGCCTACCCACAATCTAACACCATCAAAAAAGTCAAGGGTAAATTCCGTGTTCGACAGATCACTGTCCACGTGCTTTGCAGATCTGTATCCCAGGTATGCATGAGCTTCAAGGGCGGCA
>CAYRRV010000008.1:27085-119964 GCA_964426725.1 uncultured Bacteroidales bacterium
GTCCACGTGCTTTGCAGATCTGTATCCCAGGTATGCATGAGCTTCAAGGGCGGCATTGACGGGGCAGTCTCATTCTCCCGCGTATTTATTATTCCATTGAACTTGACACGTAAGGTTGATTGTGGATTGTTGATTCTTAGTAGAAATCCGGCACCGGAAAAACCATTAAATAATCTTTCAGCATCGAATGAGATGTCGTTATTATCGGGACTCTCCGGTGCATTTTGAGCTGTGACCGGGATCGTTAAGAAAGTAATAATAAAAAGAAGACTTACTGTAATTACGCGTATCTTTTTCATAATCATAGGGTTTTGGTTGTATTGATAAAGTTACTATTAATTTTCTGAAATAGAAATTCATGGTTCATTGATTTTTTCTTATATTTGCAATCCCAAAAAAGAAACAGACTGGCTCCGTAGCTCAGCTGGATAGAGCAACGGCCTTCTAAGCCGTGGGTCACAGGTTCGAATCCTGTCGGAGTCACCACGTTCTTTTAATCAACCGGTTTATCCCGGTTTTTTTTATCATTTTCCTCCAGTTTCCCATTTACATCCCTGAGCAATGTTAATATTTCCATCTGAATGGGATTGGCGGAGGATAAATTCCTCATTTCCTCGCTGCGAATACCCAGGCGTGAATCAAGGTAACCGAGAATCAGTGAACCACCCAGGAAAAGAATGAAGATCACGGGAATCGAGATGAAAGAATAATCAACCAGAATTCTTCCATACTGATTGTCCTTAATCGAGTTGATAAACACGACGATAATCATGAAAAAATTCACGTAACCGATATACATCCTCGCCCTGTCAAGGTATATTTTCCAACGGATGAAGGTTTTCTTGTTGAGTTTCATCATAAATAAGATTTAGTCCTTCACGAAGGTACAAAATCTCATGATAGAATGATTTTATTCCATATCAATATTCATTCTTAATTGATTGAAGAATTCATGCATTTCATTTATTTTCTTTTCACGAATGAGCCCCGTGAGGTAATGCAATTTTTCTTTGATTTTCTCAACCTGTTCAAGTGTGTAGGGATTGAGTAAAATTTCAGAAAGAAGATAATCATCCTCCGATAATAACCCCTTGGCAATGGCCAGGTGCTTTTTGAAAGTGGTTCCGGGGGCCTCAAGCGTTTTCATGCAGGCCGCGAATACCATGGATGAGGAGAAAGGTATGGAAAGAGAATAGGCGATGGTTTGATCATGTGCTTCAAAACTGTACTCGTGGATTTTCAGCTTCAGCGATTCATAAAAATCATGAAAAAATGCTTTACCTTCCGGGTCAGATTCTCTTATTAGAATAGCATTTTCTTTGCTCAAATCTTTCACGTTGGCGAAAGTGGGTCCAAACATGGGATGGGTTGAAACAAATCTTCTTCCTGCTGACTTATAGTAGTCTTTCAGGCCGTTTTTAACCGAGGTAATATCCGAGATAATGCAATTTTCAGGTAAAAGGGGAAGTACCTGATCAAAAGCTGCCCGGGTATGTTGCAGGCTAACGGCATTGATCATCAGATCAGGAGCGAAATTCCTGATCTCTTCTTCAGTTAAAAACTTGTGGGAATTGAAAAAATACCTGAGCTTTGTTTTATCCTTGTCGTAAACTCCTACCTCGTGATCAAGACACAATGATTCCACGAAAAATGCACCCATGTTCCCGGCGCCTATAACCAATATTTTCTTTTTTTTCTCCATGTTATTGGTTGATTACCCTCCTGATTTTTTGTTCCAATAAAAAGAAATCGGCCAGCACGATAGCTGTCGCGGCTTCAAGCACAACAGGTACACGAAGTGCAATACAGGTATCATGCCGTCCCTCTATTTCCAGGTCGACCATTTGATCTGATTTAATATTGTAAGTTCTTTGTTTTTGAGATGTACTGGATGTCGGTTTAACGGCAATCCTGAATACCAGTTCATTGCCATTTGTGATACCACCATTTATGCCAGCGGCGTGGTTTGTTTCCGTTTTTCCCGTGGCCGAAATAAGATTATCATTATGCTCGCTTCCTTTCATCCGTGCAGCACTGAATCCAGAACCGAATTCAATTCCTTTAATAGCCGGGATACTAAAGACCATGTGTGACAAAACCGCTTCAACGGAATCGAAGAAAGGTTCCCCTAATCCAACAGGGATCCTGTTTGCCCTGCACTCGATAACACCCCCTATCGAATCTTTTTCATCAATGGCATTGTCAATGGCTGTTTCAATGTCTGAAGATCCTCCTGCTTCAATTAATTTCGCGTTGATATCTGCCGGCGCTATTATTTTTTTTGCAATTACACCAGCGGCGACCAATCCCAGGGTAAGCCGGCCGGAAAAATGCCCTCCGCCCCGGTAATCCTCGAATCCCCCGAATTTTTGAGATGCCACAAAGTCAGCATGCCCTGGTCGGGGTGTTTCTCTTAACCTTGTGTAATCTTTCGATCGGGTATTGGTATTCTCGAACATGATATTAATAGGAGCGCCAGTGGTGAAGTCATTAAACACACCGCTTTTTAGCATTGGCATGTCTTTTTCCTCGCGAGGAGTTGTTCCCCTGGCACCACTTTTCCGCCGACCAAGTTCACTCAGGAAATCATCCACGGTGAGCGAAATACCTGCAGGGCACCCGTCTATAACAATTCCCACTGAGTTACCGTGCGACTCACCATATATTGATACCCTGAATAGCCTGCCAAATGTATTCATATATTAATGCTTTAATGAATCTATGTCATGAATTAACCGTTTCATCTCTGATTTTGTTATTTGTCCTGGCGCCGTGGGCTTTCCATTATCAGGAGCAGCAAATGTAAACTCGGCGCCCAGTGCAGGAGCCAAGATCCTTGAAAGAATCCCTTCGGGTCCCATGCCAATGGCCACAACCCTTTCCGTGCGCTGGTACAATGATAAAAGCGCCAGCAGATCACTTTTTTGATTTACCATGCAGGCTACTTTTATTACTTCTGCACCCATGGTCAATGAGCTTTCAGCAATATTGTTCAATTCAATAGGCGTGGGTGTTTTTTCATAATCATGGTAAGAAATGATTACCGTGCAACCGGCTTTGTTGGCCAATTCAACAAGTTGATTCCTGTATTCCTTATCCGACTCGTATTCAATATCAACATAACAGGCTCCCGCTTTTATCGCGGCCGCGAGTAGTTTCGTCCTTTCAAGGGTACCATGTTGACCAGGTCTGCAGGTAGCGATGGTTTTCACGTTCGTCGAAAACAATTCTTTAATTTGTTCAGGGGTAAACCGGGTTGCATCTATCCTGATCTCAGCAAAATCTTCTTTATCGAGCATTGACTTGCATCTGTCAAAATCCGGTTCGGCTATACTAACACAGATCATGAATTAATTCCTCCATTTCTTTGAGGTTGATGGGAACAATTGTACCCTTTCCAATATCATCGAGTAAAATAAAATCAACGTGCATGGTTTCCCTTTTCTTGTCTTTTTTCATTGCCTGAAACAATTCGGCAGGGTTGATTTCAATTTTCACCGGGAGATTATATTCAGCAATCAGACTTATTAAATTGTCTGCATTACCAGGTGATAGCAGCTTTTTTTTCACGGAAAGTAGCGCTGCCATTACCATACCTATAGCGACGGCTTCCCCGTGGACTATTCCTGTTAGCTTTTCTATACCATGGGCAAAGGTATGCCCAAAATTTAAAAGCTTGCGCGTGCCTGCCTCCTTTTCATCTTCGTTTACGATAGCTGCTTTAATTAATACAGATTCTTTGATTAAAGGAAGCAGAGTTGCCGTGTCGCGACTCAGTGCTTTTTCTGCAGAGGAAGAAAGCATAGAAAAGAGGGTCTTGCTTTTTATCGCGGCAGCCTTGATTATTTCGGCGAATCCGGCCCTGTATTCCCGATTGTCCAGGGTTTGCAACATGGTAAGATCGCAAATCACGAAATCTGGTTGGTTAAATACACCTATCATGTTTTTGTAACCATCAAGGTTAACACCGTTTTTGCCTCCCACGCTGGCATCAACCTGGGAAAGGAGAGTCGTACTCACGAAACCAAAACCAATTCCCCTCAGGAATGTAGAGGCCGCAAATCCGGCCATGTCGCATACGATTCCTCCACCCACTGCTACCACGTACGAATGCCGGTCTACTTCAAGTTCAATAAGTTGCCGGTAAATATCCTTTACAGAATCGAGAGTTTTTTTGGTTTCTCCAGGTTGAGTGATAATTACCGGGAATTTTTTCATGTATTGGTTGTACAGGTCATGTATGTTCGTGTCTGTAATGATCACGGTTTTTTTATTCCCAGGGATATAATCCCGGAGATTTGCAATGGATTCACCGATGACTATTTTTGATTTTTTATAGCCAGTGTCAATGTTTATTTCTTCCATTGTTTAACTATTCGCCATTTTATCTTTTTTCCCGGCCTTATTTTTTTGGGCGATCTCATCATCGATCTTGTTCATGATTGTTGTCTGATGATTAATAGATTCCTGGTGAATGGCCTGAAATATTTTGGTGATAAATTCCTCGCTTAATCCCTTTACACTGCCCTGCATGATTCTCTTGTTAAGAATTTCATCCCATCGTTTACTTTGCAGGATAGTCACGTTATTTCTTTTTTTATACTCACCTATCTTTTCAGCGATTACCATTCGTTTTTCAAAGATATCGATTATATGATCATCGTATTTATCGATTTTTTCCCTGAGTTCTTCCAGCGTCAGCCTGAATGATTGATCTACTTCTGGTTGGCGCATCACGAGTTTGCCCAATAATTCTTTTAGAGCAAATGGTGTAATTTGTTGTTTGGCATCGCTCCAGGCATTATCCGGGTCAATATGAGATTCAATAATCAGCCCGTCAAAATTAAGGTCCATTGCTCTTTGTGAAATATCCATGAGGTTATCCTTGTTCCCGCAAATATGACTGGGATCCGTGATGATAGGAATCGAAGGTATTTTTCTCTTTAATTCAATGGGTAATTGCCATTGTGGATGATTGCGGTAAGCAGACTTTTCATAACTGGAAAATCCCCTGTGAATAGCTGCCAGTCTTTTAATTCCTGCATTATTCAGTCTTTCAATGGCGCCGATCCATAGTTCCACATCCGGGTTTACCGGGTTTTTAACCATCACGGGAATATCAACTCCGGAAAGTGTGTCCGCTATTTCCTGCACGGCAAAGGGATTGGCAGAAGTTCTTGCACCCAGCCATATGATATCCACTCCCCATTTCAGGGCCTCGTAGACATGTTTAACATTGGCAACTTCAACGGCCATGTACATGCCGGTTTTTTCTTTGATCTTTTTAAGCCACGGAAGTGCTTTTGAACCATGCCCTTCAAAAGCGTTCGGGCGTGTACGGGGTTTCCATATCCCGGCCCTGAAAATCTTGATTCCCATGGCCGAGAGTTGTTCAGCAGTCTGTAATACCTGTTCTTCTGACTCGGCGCTGCAAGGTCCTGCAATTACCAGTGGGCGTTCATCGCTCAGACCTGGCAAAGTGAATTTTTCTAAATCTAATTTAACTGGCATATCATAAGGATTTTATGTTTTATAGAATTGATTTTCCTTTCCTGTATTCTCCCAGGATTCCCAAAGTACCAGTGAAGGGTTGAATCGCTGAAAGTGACTGTTTATAGTAATTGTAATCAGAGAATTCCACGTCAAGGTAAAACTGGTATTGCCAATCTTTTCCAATAATCGGCATTGACTGGATCTTCGTCAGGTTTATATTATAATAAGAAAGAATCGAGAGAATTTTTGAAAGGCTGCCGATCTCGTGTTGAACACTGAAATAGGCTGAAGCCTTATTAACTTCCCCGGGTAGATTATTCTCACCGTTTTTATCTTGTAAAATAAGAAAACGGGTGTAATTCATCTTGTTTGTTTCTATCGACTCGGATAATATTTCAAGGCCATATTTTTTTGCCGCCATGCTGCTGGCTATGGCGCCTACTCCCTGAAGGTTTTTTTCTCTAATATCTTTTGCCGATAAAGCAGTGTCGGCACTATCGATTAACCTTATATATGGGTATTTCTTGAAAAATTGCTGACATTGCAAAATCGCCATGGGATGAGAATAGACCTCTTTAATATCTTCGATTGATTGGCCGGCTAGCGCTACCAGGTTTTGCCGGATACGCAGGTATATTTCTCCTATAATTTGCATATTCGACTCCTGCAGGAGATTGTAGTTTGGCAGTATGCTTCCGGCAAGAGAGTTTTCTATAGCCATGATGCCGTAATCTACCTGTTGTTTCTTCAGGGATTTAAAAACATCATTGAAGGTATCGGCCGGAACAATTTCCGTGTTTTCAGAGCCGAAATAATGTAAAGCGGCAATTTCATGAAATGCACCGTATCCTCCTTGAATAGCGATCCTCTTTGTTTTTTTCCCTGTTGTTTCCATATTTAATTTATTTATAAAAAAAAAGGCCCCGTTTTTAAAACGGGACCTTCCACAAATATCCTAATGGCGAATAATCCCGTTACGTTATTCGATAAAAATAAAAGTAAAAATAAGTAAAGGTGTATCGCCAGTTCATTTTTCTATTTTTTTCTGTTTGAAAAGACAAACCTACTGAAAGTATTTGATATAACCAAATTAAATATGTTATTTAACATAAATGCAATATTTTTTTTCATTCTTTTTCGATCTTTTCCCCGAGTTCAATCCACCGTTCTGTTTTTATTTCAATTGCTTGCATGAGTTCACCTATTTTTTCTGACGTTTCAATCAATTCTGGTTGAGGCAGGGATGTATCTGAAAGCTTTTGCTCAAGCTTTTGTTTTTCTTTTTCAAGCACCTCAATTTCAGAAGATAATTTCTCGTATTCCAGTTTCTCTCCATAGGTGAAACTTTTTTTCTGAATCAGTTTTCGCTGGGTTTCCTTGGTAAATCTTGGTTCGTGTGATTTTCTTGCTTCTTCTAATACCTCGTACTGCCGGTATTGAGTGTAGTTACCGGCGAAATCCATGACATTCCCGTTACCTTTAAAAATAAAGAGATGGTCAACTACCTTATCCATGAAATACCTGTCGTGGGATACAATAATCACGCACCCGTTAAAAGAGGAAAGGTATTCTTCCAATACGTTCAGGGTTTCAATATCCAGATCATTGGTTGGTTCATCGAGAATTAGAAAGTTGGGTTGTGTCATCAGAACGGTGCATAGGTAGAGTCGTCTTTTTTCGCCGCCACTTAATTTATAGATGAAGGAATTTTGCACTTGAGGAGGGAAGAGAAAGCGAGTAAGTAATTGTGATGCTGTAAGTTGTGAGTTCTTGTCACCGGGAACGGTTTCAGCTATACTTGTAATTGCTTCTATTACTTTCTTATTTTCATCGAATTCAATACCTGTTTGGCGATAATACCCAAACCGGATGGTTTCACCTGTTTCTATTGTTCCGCTATCTGGTTTTACCAGACCGGTAAGAATATTAAGAAATGTTGATTTTCCCGAACCGTTTTCACCAACAATTCCCACCTTCTCGAATCTGTTAAAAGTATAGGAAAAGTCGTTCAATATGGTGATATCTCCAAAATGTTTGGACACATTTTTCATTACAGATATCTTTTTGCCGAGGCGCGATGTCTGGATATTGAGCTTTAGTTGTTGCTCCGCCGGGCTCGAAAAAGCTTTTTTCTTAAGCTCGTTGAAAGCATCTTCACGGTATTTTGCCTTGGTGCCGCGTGCCTTTGGCATGCGTCGCATCCATTCCAACTCAGTGCGGTAAAGGTTTTGTGATTTAGCGATGCTCCCCGTTTCAGCGTGCATGGCAGCAGCTTTTCTTTCTATATACTTATTATAATTTCCCTCGTACCTGAAAAGTTGTTTCCTGTCAATTTCGATAATAGAATTGCAGACATTATCAAGAAAATAGCGGTCATGTGTTACCATCAGAACACTGCTTTTGGTCTGCTTCAGGAATTCTTCCAGCCATTCAATCATGTGAAGGTCGAGGTGGTTGGTGGGTTCATCCAACAGGTAAATATCTGGATCATGAACGAGTGTTCTGGCCAGGGCCAGCCTTCTTTTTTGTCCACCCGAAAGCTCTTTAACCGGTTTATCATAATCACCTATTTTGAGATGGGTAAGCACCTGTTTTATTTTTACTTCTATTTGCCAGGCGTTTTGGCGTTCAATTTCGTCGCTGATATTTTCTATCTGAGATTTATTTTCCTCTCTGAGTGCTTTTTCATAATGACTAATGAGCCTGGCTTTTTCACCGGCATAAGCAAACGTTTCCTGCCAAACCGTATTTTCATGATTAAAGGATGGTTCCTGTTCAAGGTATGCAAATGATACATCACCAGGGAAAAGCACGCTACCACCCTCGGGCTCCTCTTTGCCGGCTATGGCATTAAGAAGAGATGTTTTCCCGGTGCCATTTTTTGCAATGATAGCCATTTTTTCCCCGGGTGAAAGGGAAAAGGTAATATTCTCGAAGAGTACTAAATCCCCGTAATTTCTTGTTAAGTTATCAACTTGCAGGATACTGCTCATACCACTATATTATTTTTTGCAAATTTAATCATTTCCACCTGGCCGGATTGCACCTTACAGCATTATTATTAATTTAACCTATATTTGTGATTATGGATAGAAAAGAAAGATACCGGCAAGTTATCGGGTATTTTCAGGAAAATATGCCGGTTGCTGAAACAGAACTGGTTTATTCTAATGCATACCAACTGGCGGTGGCGGTGATTTTATCGGCCCAGTGTACTGATAAAAGGGTGAATCAAATAACACCCTGGTTTTTCAGGAAGTTTCCTACTCCTGATATATTAGCAAAAGCAAATTCAGGTGAAATCTACGAGCTGATCAAGAGTTGCTCATATCCCAACAACAAGGCGAAAAACCTGCAGGGAATGGCCCGGGTTTTAGTAGAAAAATTCAAAGGTGAAATGCCTGATGAAATCAATAAGCTGCAGGAACTGCCCGGCATAGGAAGAAAATCGGCCAACGTGATTCTTTCTGTAATTTACAGCAAACCGGTCATGGCTGTAGATACTCATGTGTTCAGGGTATCGAAGAGAATAGGTCTAACCTGGCGTGCGAAAACTCCACTGGAGGCTGAAAAACAACTTGTAAAATATATTTCGGGAGATATTTTACATGTCGCGCATCACTGGCTCATTTTACATGGCAGGTATATTTGTACGGCCCGTGCACCAAAATGCAATGAATGTGGGATGAGAAAATTTTGCCGGTATTTCAATAATGTTAAAAGTAAAAAAGTGTAACTTTTCCGATCTTATTATGTTTAAAAGAAATAATAATGCAAAAAATGTGGATTACTGCATTATCAGAAGTTTTTATATTTAAAACACTTTATTAAATTTGTAGGCAATCATAATGAATAAGTGATGAAAGGACTGAAATACCTTTTTTTTTTCTTTTTCTTGTTTTTTATTTCTGTAGGTTACACTATTAAAAGATTAGACTATCGCGACGGGCGGTTCAAAAATGTTTGCAAGGACTTAAGGGGTGAAGCATTATTGTATTTTATTTTTGTTGATACAAAAGAAACCTCACCGTGGACCGAGTTTGATATAAAATCAACCATCGATTCCATTAATCTCGCGGTCCGGTGGATTCATGAAAAAGCAAAAGAAAATAATATCCCGCTTAATATAAAAACGGATTACCATATTGGTCAGGAATATACCACCGTAAGAAAAAATCTTCCATACGGTACAGTACAACAGACAGTTAGGGAACCCAGTTTTAAAAAAGGACTGGCAGAAATGAATAAATGGGCGGATGGGATTGCCCGGGTCGCTGGAAATTCTCTTCATATTACCGGTAAAGACGGAATTCCGGAAATTAAGAATCCCAGGAATAAAGAAAGACTGGTGGCATTTTTAAGAGATGCGTATGATGTGGAAAGCGTTGCCTTGATGTATTTCGTGAATAATTATTTCAGGGATGATATTTCAATCACGGTTAACACCATGGATACAGAAGATGTTGAATTTGCCGTGATTAGTTACAAGTATCCCTCCGAAATTGCTCATAGTTTTCTTAATCTTTTCGGGGCGGCAGATATGTATAAAACACCATACCGGCGCCATGATAAAAAAATTGAATTCCTTAAAAATGAATTCCCAAAGGATATCATGCAGGATCCATACTCGGAAAGTATTTGGGAAATGAATATGAGTATTTACACGAAATATTTAATTGGTTGGGAAAAGGAGTTACCAGAAGAATATGAATTTCTTCTTACCGATAAAATTGTAAATTTTTAGGATTGGGTGAAAATTTTCATATATTTGAAGTATTTGAAATACAGAATTGGATTACTTACGAGTAAGTTGATATTTTTAATATATTGCTGAATTTCGCTTTATTTCTGCATTTCTGCAATTTTGTAATTTAAAAAAAAGTATTAATTTTACTCTGTATAAAAAGAAAAAACAGACTTGTTATAATATAAAACCTTAAATCCATGCTAAGTATAAGGCCCATAACCAAAACTATCAGCTTATTAATGCTTTTTTCCATCGCTCTTCTTATTAATGGATGTCGTGGTGATGGAGAGAAAAAGTCTGATGAAAAAATTGCAGTAGAAACTTTTGAAGTTAATGATCAGATTTTTAATGATATCAACGAGGCAAAAAAAATCTTTTATAGTTTGCCTTCCCCGCTTGAAACAGCGATGTTAATTAAATCTGCAGGGGCAAAATTTAATGAAGACCTTTTAAATCCTGTCACTAATGCAGATAATTACACGACAAACAAGAGCATGGCGCTAAACCTGGGTGTTTATACCACTGATTTAAGTTTCGCCAGTCTTTTTGACCAGACGCAAACCACTATTACCTACATGAATGCTGCAAAGAAAATGGCGGATGGGTTAGGTATACTGGATGCTATTGATAATCAGACAATAGAAAGGCTTGAGGAGAATATTAATAACCGGGATGTGATAATGGATATCATTTCTGAAACATTCATGTCATCCAGTTCGTTCCTAAAAGAAAACGACAGGGCTGCTATAGCATCCATTGTATTGGTCGGTGGTTGGGTTGAAGGGTTGTATATTGCTACACAGCTTGTAGGTGATAGTCCTATTGAAGACAATAAACTGGTTGAGAGAATCGTGGATCAGAAACTTTCTTTTGATATTGTCCTCAGGTTGCTTAACGAGTATCAATCCAATGCGAGTGTTGCATCCTTGATTGAGGAGGTTAATGAATTAAAAGCTATTTTCGACAAGATTAAAATTAAAACTTCAGAAATAGAGACCGTGCATGATGAACAAACCAATGTTACCACACTCAAGTCTCAATCAGAAATTGAAATAACAAGAGAAGTTTTTGATGAATTAAAGTCAAAAGTTGAAGCAATAAGAAACAATTTTACCTTATAAAATTGCCATGATTATGAAACGTTTTTTACACTTAGCCTTAGTTACTGCGATCCTGACAATCATACCCCTTTCACTTGAAGCCCAGTGTAAAGGATTTGCCAAAAAAATTTGCAAACTGGAGTTAGATGAATATATTCATGACGGGAATTATCATGCAGCAGTTCTTACTGAAGGCGAAGAAGCTGAATTATACAAGACCTTTTATAGTGATCAGGAATACCGAATAGCGATTTGCGGTTCAGATGCACTTCCGGAAGTTGAATTTAAAGTGATTGATTCGAATAGAAAAGTACTTTTCAATAATACAGAAGATAATAATACCCGGGTATGGGACTTTAAGCTCGAATCATCACAACAGCTAAAAATATTTGTTAAGGTGCCGGTGAATAGTGAAAGTGCTGATAATATCGTGAGTGGCTGTGTTTCAATCATGTTTGGTTTTAAAGATAAATAAAGCATTATCGGTTGATGGTATGGTGTCGTGCGGGATTACGAAGCGATTCACTATCAGCTTTCACAGACCTTTTTTACGAGCCACAAACACCCGAAAACCTCCAAAACCTGCATGCACTATACCATGTGTTAGGCAACGTGCTAAATTTCAAGTTCTTTACAAGCAATATCAGAATATTTCTCATCCTTTAGAAACGAAACTATTGAATCATAATCCCTAATCATTAAATCCGCTATTTGTCTGGTTGTCAAGTTTCCAGTTCTTATCCAGATTATCTTTGGGGGGTGTCCATTTATTAAACTAATATCATAATAATCGGAATCAAAGGTTACAATCGAATACCCATTGTCTTTAGCAAAATTCCAAATTATTGGGTCATCAGTATCGTTTAAGCCAAAATCAGATACATGTTTACAATCTGGATAAAAACTTTTCAGTTTAGCGGTTATTCTGAAAGATATATTCTGGTCAAACAATAAATTCATCAAGCATGCTGTAATTTATGTTCCCTGTCAGCGGCATAAGCTAAACAAGCCTTTATATCATTTACATTAAGCTCGGGGAAATCATAGATTATTTCATCATAAGTCATGCCTGCAGCAAGCCATCCAAGGACATCAAAGACTGTTATCCTTGTTTCCCTAATGCAAGGTTTTCCAAATCGTTTGTTTGGATTTCTTTTGATTATCTCCTTGTAATTAATCATATGTTGCGCTTTTTTACAAATTTAGCAAGAATAATTCATTTTTTAAAATCTCCCTCCTTTTATCGTAAATCCTACTGGTTAATCTTAGCAAAGGTTATTTTAATATTTTGTAATTCAATCATTTTGACCAATTCATGTAATCTTGAATGAGTAAATATATGAGTTCAAAAGGCATGTTGCCTAAATAATATTTATAGAGAGGCTCATGCATTCATTTCATGGGCCTTTTTTATAACTATATATGATGATTGACCGTATAAAACAAATAACTTCTTACTTGTTAAAACCAGGGTAATTGACTTTAATATAAAATAAAAAATATCTATGATAAAAAAATATGTTTACATAATGCTGGCAGTTTTACTCGCTTTACCTTTCGGATGTGAATTACTGGAAGAGGAAGGTGGCCTCTCTACAGAGGAAGTTGTAGAAGGACTGAAAACTGCATTGAAAGTGGGCACGGATTCTTCAACAACAGCTTTATCTGCCCTTAATGGATACTATGGTGATATTCTGTTAAAAATACCACTGCCACCCGAGGCAGAAGCTCTCAGGAGTAAAATTAACAGTACACCTGAACTAAAAACGATATTTAACAATGATTTATATAGCCTGGACGACAAATTTGAAGATGTTGTACTTGCCGTTAACCGTGCAGCAAGCGATGCTGCATCTGAAGCAGCGCCAATCTTCAAGGATGCAATCACGGGAATGTCTGTCTCGGATGCCTGGGAGATATTGAACGGCACTAATCCGGCATCAGCGAAGAAAAGCGCTGGAGAATTTGATAGCACTGCCGCGACCAATTATTTCAAAGCAGTAACTTCTGTCGCGTTAACTGATTTATACGCGCCAAAAATTAATAATTCATTGGGAAAACCCGTGGTTGGTACTGTATCGGCCACTTCTGCATGGGAATCAGTAACCGGTACTTACAATGACGCGTATGATTATATTGATGGTAATTTTATTACACGATTGTTAATTTCCGAGTATAATCTCCCAGCCGGTATTAACGATGACCTTGGGGTTTTCTGTACCGAGAAAGCTCTTAATGGTTTGTTTTACAAGGTAGGAGAAGAAGAGAAAGAAATCAGGCGGGATCCACTGAAATGGATTTCAACAACCGTGGGTGATATCCTGAAGAAAGTATTCGGATCAACTCAGGATTAATGCCTGCAGTAAATCCTTAAATTATCCACGGCCCCGGGATGACCTAAATTTGCAGCTTTTTGCCAGTTTGAACAGGCCTGCTTTCTATTTCCCTGGTAAAAGTTTACCTGCCCGCGTTGAAACCATCCCTCCTTTGAATTTGGATCCAGGTCGAGTGTCTGGCTGAAATCATAAAAGGCATTTTGAAAATTTCTTTTTTGAAAATGCGATAAGCCTCGGAAATAGAAATAATCTGGATTTGATTTATCCTGGTCGATAAGCATATCGAAATTTTCAATAGCCTTTGTGAATTCTCCTGCCCCGTGGTAAATTCTGCCAGCCTCAAAAGCCGCTTTTTTACTCTCCGGGAAAAAGACCTGATATTCTTCGATATCTTCAATTGCCTTGTTATAGTTCCCATCCAGCCTGTAAACAGTAGCACGTTTGAGGTAACATTCAAAACGATATGGATCAATCTTCAATGCTTTGGTATAATCATTTGTAGCTTTCCCGTACTTTTTCAGGATCGAGTATACTTTAGCCCTCGATTCAAAATAGGTGGGTTCTCTTTTTGTAATCTTGATTGCTCTTGAATAATCTTTCAAGGCATTTTTATAATTATTTAATGCCATGTAGGCGGCTGCTCTTAATGCAAATAATTCATGTTTCCGGGATTCGCGATCAATGTTTCGGCTGGCAAAATCCAGGGCTTCCAGGTAATCCCTGGAATTGACCAGGTATCTCATTTCAGCAACGATTTCTTCCGTGCGGTGATAATGTTTTTTTCTCCAAAGTTCTAACCATCTTTTATCGTTCTCAAGTTTTTGAAGTGCCTTGTCGAGTCGCAGCTCGCTTTCGGGTAAACGGTACCTGCTTTCTAAATGCCTGGAAAGATAATCAAGAGCTTTTTCCGGATTATTCCTGAGCGCGTAGGATCGGGCAAGAAACACGGACGCGACTTCCGCTTTTATATCATTTGCTTTTTCAAAATCAATGATGGCATTGTCTATATCACCTGAAGATAAAAATGCTTTCCCCCTTTCAATATAAAAATCTTCGTTATCTGGCTCTTCTTCGATCGCGAGCGAAAAAGAACGTGTAGCTTCCTGATAGGAACCTTTTTGCATTTCAGCAAGTCCATGCATGAAGTTTTTATTGATTCGTTGGGCAACAGAATCGAACATTATTCCATTCAGGAGTATATAAATCGTGAGCCATATTAATATTAGCCTCTTATTCATTTTGGAAATTTTTAGGTTCTTCATCCCAATAAACGTGAACGAAACCAACAATATTTCTGGTTTCGATTCCGGTTAGCCTTGGTTCATACACATCACATATGTAATAATAAACACCAGGTGATACAAGATTTTTATTTTGCTGGTGTCTTCCATCCCAGTTTATATATGGATCAGAAGTTTCATAAACTAATTGTCCCCAGCGGTTGAATATCTTCATATCCACTTTTTTCACGTACCCGTTTTTATTATAAGCCCTGAGAATATCATTCACGTTATCTCCATTTGGTGTGAAAACATTTGGCAATTTATAGAGAATGCATTCATCAGTACAAATTATAATTGAAGGACTGCTTTCATTATCAAAAGAGTCGATGGCGGTCACGTAATAACAACCTGCAAGAGAAAATTCTGGCTCATGATAGTATGTTGTGTCTTCCGGGTTATTGACTGCTGCAATGAATGAAGGTTCTGTATCAATGAGCGGGGAGTAGTAAATCCGGTAACCAACGACATCATCAGCACAAAAATTATTCGGGTTGGTCCAGTTTAACAAATTCATGGCGCTGTCGCAAAAGCTGGTTACCTCCAGTACGGGGGGGCAAGGTGCACTTGTGTCGACCGGGAAGGTGCAGTTCACGTGAGATAAATTTGTCGTGTTGACTCTTTCACCATTGAGAATCCTGTAGCCATGACTTTCTATCCTGTAACAATACTCACGTTTGTTTGTAAGTCCGGTGTCTATATAAGTTTCATTATAGGTAACCGCTATAGAATCAAAATTCTCAGAAGGGCCTTGAGAACGATAAATTGTATAAGATTCATTGAGCCAGGGCACGTTTTTTATCATCTCCAGTGTTACCTGATTATCTTCCCCGGTGAGTTCAGGGTAAAGTGTTGAGGCTATTTCCCGCGAGCCCAGTAACCGGCGATCGCCAGGGGCATCATTATATATTTCTACTTTATAAGAATAGGGGTACAACAATGTATTAAGAGGATTATCAGTATAAATAGTATCTGACAGATTTGCATCGTCAATGGTGTCGATAGGAGAGAAATTATTTCCCCATAAATCATTAGACCTGTAGATAATAATTTCATAAGGTCCTTTGGCAGGGATCGTATCCAAACCCCGGGGTTGAATCCACGCGATGTCTACCGTGCCATCATTTTCTGATATTTCAACACTGGTTTTGATAAGAGGAGGAATTCCAGGTACGAGGTAGGTGCAAATTTCTTCAGAAGGGATACTTCTTGCACCATTTTCAAATACGGCTACTATCCTGTAACAATATTCGTTGCCCTGGATAAGACCTTCCCCGTCGTTATTATCCATGAAAAAAGTATCTGGTAGATTTACAAATCCTGCCAGCTCGAATCCTGCTGATTCAGGAATACCCGTTTCGCATGTGTCCGGTATATATGAAGAAGGGCCTGTACGACGATATATTTCAAATCCTGAAATATTCGGGCACATGTAAGTCGACCATGTTAAAAATACAGAATTATTTGAAGGAGTAAGCGACAGGTTCCGGGGGGCCGGGCCCATTACTTTTACAGTAAAATCATCAATATCCGACAGAATTACATCATCGTTGTCATCAGTAGCCTTGATATAAAGGTTATATGGTTGTTCCCTCACGTGGGTACAATTGGTTTGCCAGGAAAACAGTCCTCGCGAAAGTCCCTTGTCTTTTTCAATTACTTCAATACTCGCCGAATCCGGTTTAAAAAGAAAAGGTCCCCCGGAGCCTGATAAGTGAATACTATCATTATCTATATCTGTCGCGGAAAAACTGAACTGTAAAAGTTCATTAGCAATAATACAGTGATTTTCAGGAATTGAAAGTTCAGGTGGATTGTTGTCAGTGCTATAAACATCAATTTGCATATCCCTGGTCACGGTTCCAATCAGAATCCCGTTTCTCCATTCTTCTATTAAAATTGCCACGTTAAATATACCAGAGTCCACGGGAGCATCCCATACCAGATCTCCCGTCAATTCATTAACATAGAACGTATCGCTTTTTTCCGGGAATTCATAACCTTGTATAGGTTCTCCATCTTCCCCCGTGCAAACTGTAAGTTTATATGAAATACTATCACCTTCAGGATCGTAAACGCCGGGATTATGGATAAACAATTTTCCGATAGTGGCTTTATCTATGGGTGGATTTAATAATTGAGGTGTGCTGTTATAGCCTGCCTGGGGATTAATAATAAGCGTTGATTTTATTGAAAAAATTACATTAACGGAATTAGGAATATTTTCTACTCCATAGTTTCTGTTTGGATCCTGCACGAGGATATTGTAAGTCCCGGGGCCAGGGAAAGTATGTCTTGCTACATAAATATTCTGGTTATAGAAATTAGGAAGGCTGATTTTTGAAATGCGCGGGGCATTTGAAAAAGAGTTATCACCCCAGTTAACGATGAGTGTATCCCGATCAGCATTGCTTAACGTGTAGGTAAAAGTAGTGATGGTTACCTCGTATGTTAATCCTGATATTTGCTTGTAGGTAATTTCTCCGGCCCGGTTATGGGTGGCCTCTATATTTGAGCAAAAAGCAAGAATTATGCCGATAATTAAAAGTCTCTTCATTTCTGAAATCTACAGATCAAAATTAGGAAAATCTTATCTATTTTAGTCAATTCTTAAACATGCTTTATCACTTTTCGCGTTGAGTGAAAAGCCTTTTTCTTTTTCTTTTATATTTATTATAACCAGATTCGTTTGATCTTCAAACATATCCATCATTACTCGATTTTGAAGTTCCACGGATTTTATTTTTTCAGCATAATGAAAATTGAAGAAAATCCAAATGGATTCTTCGTCCATTTCCAACTTGTCGAACAAAAAAGAATCTATATCGTGCTTGTTTATTTTAATGGCGATATACGAATGGATATAATCCATGAGAATCTCATCTGAAATGTTAACTTCTTTATTAGTAGGGAGCAAGGGTAAGCCTGGATTGTTTCGTGCAATGTTTTCGGACAGGTCATCGCGAAAAGCTTTTAAAACACAATGGAATTGTTTTTCTTTCTCATTATATTCAATATTCATTACCGAAACATGCACCGGATGAAAATATAACGCCCAAATAATCAATCCTATGAAAGATTTTATCCCCATGATAATGCCTGAATGATTATAATATAACGAAAAATATGTTGTTTTCGTTTAACACTGCAGGTAAATAATTGATTTCCGAATGGTTAAGAGCCCATGAGGTTTTCTAGAGTGCTGATTTCCACGAAGGAAGCACCATGGGATATGCCAAAATTGCCGGCAACTACTACAACGAGGTCTTGTTCTTTTAATTTCTTTTTATCCAGGTATCGTTTTAATCCTTTTATAACCGATTTCCATGAGTTTTTAGTGGGTTCTACGTAGTCAGGATACACGCCAAAAGAAAGAGCCAGTTCACGAGCAATTCTTTTATCATAGCACATGGCCAGGATAGGTTTTCGTCCCCTGTAAGCAGCCATGTTCCGGATGGTTCTTCCCGAGACAGTATCAGCAACAATTACCTTCGCGTTTAATTTGATAGAAGCTTCTACTGCAGATTTAGTTAGATATGCCGATATTTCGCTACTGAGGACTTTTACCGGGGCCTCGTGGAGATCGCTCCTGGTTTTTTCTACCTCCCTCGCCACTTTTGCCATGGTACTAACTGCTTCTTCCGGGTACTGGCCATGCGCTGTTTCCCCGCTAAGCATGATGGCGTCTGTTTTTGAATAAATCGCGTTAGCTATATCACTAACCTCAGCCCTTGTTGGTCTTGGTTCGGTTATCATGGAGTGAAGCATCTGGGTAGCTATTATTACCGGTTTTCTATTAGCGATACACTTGTTAATGATCATTTTCTGAATACCCGGGATTTTTTCATAAGGAATTTCAATAGCAAGATCCCCTCGGGCAACCATTATCCCGTATACATGTTCCAATATTTCGTCAATATTATTTACTCCTTCCCGATTTTCAATTTTGGCAATGATTTTTATTTTACTATCATATTGATCCAGAATTTTCTGAATATCAATTACATCATTTTTATGTCTCACGAAAGAATGAGCTATAAAATCAATGTCTTGTTCTATAGCAAACTGAATATAATCCCTGTCCTTTTCTGACAGTCCAGGCAAACTGAAACAAACGCCAGGAACATTCACACTTTTTCTGCTTTTTAGAATTCCCTCATTTTTAACCACGCAGGTAAGACTTTCTTTTTCCTTTTTTCCAACCTGCAATTCTAAATATCCATCGTCAATCAGGATCTTGCTGTTTTGGGGGATTTCATCAACGAAACCAGGGTAATTAACCTGAATACATTTTTCTGTTGTAAATTGATCGGGACATGAACGAATCTTGATAATATCCCCTTTTTTTAAATGAATGGGTTGTTCAGCCTCTGTTGTTCTTATTTCCGGTCCTTTTGTATCAAGCAGAAAAGGAATTTTATCCGATACAGACCTCACGTTTTTAATAATCCGCAGGGTATCTTCTCTTTTTTGGTGGGCAGTATTCAGGCGAACCACGTCCATTCCTGCCTTATGTAATTTAATAATGAAGTCTTTTTCACAATTACGATCTGAAATAGTAGCTACTATCTTGGTTTTCTTTTTCATGGTTACATTTTACTGATTACCGTGGATAAAAATCAAATTTTAGAAAGATGTTTTCTTTTTGGATTTGAGTTGTTCCAGCATAGCTATTATGCTGGAAACACTAAATAAGCCGCGAATGTAATTAGTTAAAAATAAAAAACAACTACTTTTGTTTTAAATTACACTTAATTTACTCATGAGTTGGAATTCAGATATCAAAGAATTCGAGATGTTCCTGAAAATTGAAAAATCCCTGTCACCAAAATCAGTTGAAGCATACATCAGAGATATATCAAAGTTAGCATTATATATTGAGGAGCAGAAGCTTAATATTACGCCCCGCGAGGTAATGCCTAAACATATACGGGATTTTATTCATCAATCTGCTGTAAAGGATATGAAAGCCCGTAGTCAGGCCAGGACTATATCCGGTATCAGAGGTTTTTTCAGGTATCTTTTGCTCGAGGATCGCATCCACAGCGATCCCACCGCGTTAATCGATTTACCCGGGATTGGCCGGAAACTTCCCGATGTGCTTTCTGTTGAAGAAATTGACAGGATACTGGATCAGAATGATCTGAGTACGACCGAGGGAAGAAGAAACCGGGCAATCATTGAAACTTTATACGGGTGTGGCTTACGCGTCACGGAATTGGTAAACCTGAGATTATCGGCAATTAACAGGAAGGAGATGTTCGTGCGAGTGGTGGGTAAGGGAAATAAAGAACGCCTGGTTCCCATTGGACGAAAAGCTATTCGTGAGATTGACAACTATCTGCCGGACCGGCAAGCTTTGAAAACAATTCATAAAGATGCAGAAGATATCCTTTTTTTAAATCGCCGGGGAGGTAAATTAACAAGAGAAATGATTTTTATAATAGTCAGGAAACTAACCCGTGAAGCAGGTATCAGAAAGACCATCAGTCCACATACATTCAGGCATTCATTTGCTACCCATTTAATTGAAGGGGGGGCTGATTTAAGGGCGGTACAGGAAATGCTGGGCCACGAGTCTATTATGACGACAGAGATATACACTCATCTCGACAGGGAATTCCTGCGTGATGCAATTTTACGCTTCCATCCAAGAGCTGCCAAAAAATAAATATTCCAATCAATAGACAAAATAATTAACATTTTTTTGGTACGATTTTGTGATTTTAAAGCACGACTTTGCAATTTTTTAGATACCTTTGCAATCTCAAAATCGGAACTAAGGAATTCATTTATAATCTATTCATAAACCTTTAAATTAATAAAAAATGACAAAAGTCAAAAGAGTTTACAAATTCGGGAACAGGCAGGCTGAAGGAAGTGCCGGCATGAAAAATCTCCTGGGAGGTAAAGGCGCTAACCTGGCTGAGATGAACAGGATTGGCGTTCCTGTACCTCCTGGTTTTACCATTACTACAGATGTTTGCAATGAATATTACAAGGTAGGACAGGAGAAAATTATTGAATTGATAAAAGCAGAAGTAGAAGACGGGATAAGGAATATTGAAGAGATCATGGGCACCAAATTTGGTGACAAAGAAAACCCGTGTCTTGTATCAGTACGTTCAGGTGCGAGAGCCTCAATGCCCGGCATGATGGATACAATTCTTAACCTTGGACTGAATGATGAAGCAGTGGAAGGTTTGGCAAAGAAAACAGGAAACGAGCGTTTCGCCTGGGATTCATACAGGAGATTTGTCCAGATGTATGGTGATGTTGTATTGGGAATGAAACCTGTATCAAAAGAAGATGAAGATCCTTTCGAGGAAATTATTGAACACATGAAAGAAGAAAAAGGTGTTGAACTTGATACTGAATTATCAGCAGACGATCTAAAAACACTTGTTACCAGGTTTAAAAAAGCGGTTAAAGATTCTGTAGGAAAAGATTTTCCTGAAAATCCCTGGGATCAGCTATGGGGTTCTGTTCTTGCCGTTTTTAATAGCTGGAATAACGACAGGGCTGTATATTACAGGCAATTGAATAATATTCCCGTGGAATGGGGTACTGCAGTGAATGTTCAGGCCATGGTATTTGGCAACATGGGTGATACCTCCGGTACAGGTGTTGCTTTTACCAGGGATGCCGCGACAGGAGAAGATATCTTCAACGGCGAGTATCTTATTAACGCGCAGGGTGAAGATGTTGTGGCCGGAACACGTACACCTCGACAAATTACCAAAGAAGGTTCACAAAGATGGGCGAAACTGGCTACCATTTCAGAAGAAGAAAGAAGAGAAAAATTCACTTCCCTGGAAGAGCAAATGCCTGAAGTTTACAAGGAACTCTTCGAAACCCAGCAAAATCTTGAAGACCATTATAAAGATATGCAGGATCTGGAGTTTACTATCCAAGAAGGTAAACTGTGGTTACTGCAAACCAGGAATGGTAAACGTACTGGTGCTGCCATGGTAAAAATCTCCATGGACATGCTTAAGCAAGGTATCATCGACGAGAAAAAAGCGTTGTTGATGAATGAACCCAATAAACTTGATGAATTGTTGCATCCTGTTTTTGATACAAAGGCTATCAAATCAGCCAAGGTTATTGGCAAAGGATTACCCGCATCACCTGGTGCTGCAACAGGTCAGATAGTATTCTTTGCCGATGAGGCTGAAGAATGGGCAGCGCAAGGTAAAACCGTGATTTTGGTACGTGTTGAAACTTCACCGGAAGACTTGCGCGGGATGAACGTGGCAAAAGGTATTCTAACAGCCAGGGGCGGTATGACTTCACATGCTGCTGTTGTTGCAAGAGGAATGGGTAAATGCTGTGTATCAGGTGCCGGCACATTCAAAATCAGCTACAAGGAGAGGAAAATGACTGTAGATGGAGTTGATTTCAAGGAAGGTGACTGGATATCTCTGAATGGTACTACAGGTGAGGTTTATGAAGGTAAGATAGCCACGAAAGATCCTGATCTAAGTGGAGATTTCGGTGAATTGATGGAGCTGTCTGAAAAATATACCAGGATGAGTGTCCGTACCAATGCTGATACGCCTAAAGATTCATTGGTAGCCAGAAAATTTGGCGCCAGGGGTATTGGTCTTTGCCGTACAGAGCATATGTTCTTTGAAGGGGATCGCATTAAGGCCATGCGTGAAATGATACTTGCCAATGATGAAACTGGCAGAAGAAAAGCCCTGGAAAAATTACTACCTATTCAACGTGAAGATTTCGAGGGTATATTTGAGGCCATGCAAGATCTTCCAGTGACCATCCGTCTTCTTGATCCACCCTTGCATGAATTCATTCCTCATGAAGAAGAAAATCAGTTGGAGATGTCGAAAGAGATGGGAGTGGACGTGAAGGAAATACAGGCTACTGTTGAATCTTTACACGAGTTTAACCCCATGCTGGGACATCGCGGGTGCCGTCTCGGAAACACTTATCCTGAAATTTCTGAAATGCAGGCCAGGGCTATTATTGAAGCAGCTCTTAACCTGAAGAAAAAAGGCATCAAGGTACTTCCCGAGATAATGATTCCTCTTATCGGAACTCATGAAGAATACAAGATGCAGGAAGATATTATCAGAAGTACTGCTGAGAAAGTTTTTGAAGAAAGAGGAGAAAAAATAGAGTATCTCGTGGGTACCATGATCGAAATTCCAAGGGCCGCTCTGACTGCAGATTTAATTGCAAATGATGCTGAGTTCTTCTCATTTGGTACCAACGACCTTACCCAGATGACGTTTGGTTATTCACGTGACGATTCAGGTAAGTTCCTTCCGGTTTACATTGAGAAAGGAATACTTAAGCATGATCCATTCCAGGTTCTTGATCAACAAGGTGTAGGACAATTGGTTGAAATGGGTACAAAAAGAGGTAGAAGCTCTAATCCTGACCTGAAAGTGGGAATATGTGGCGAGCATGGTGGTGAACCCAGTTCAGTTGAATTTTGTCATACCGTTGGTATGAACTACGTGAGCTGTTCTCCCTACAGGGTGCCTATTGCAAGACTGGCAGCTGCCCAGGCGGCCATCAAAGAAAGCAACTAATTTTTTTGACATTACATAAAAAAAGCATTCCGGACGGGATGCTTTTTTTTATTGCCGTAAATTGGTTGAATAAATCTAACGATTCGCCAAAACTTGATATTACGTAAATAATTTCCCTTTAACATAACAAATGTTAAATGTCAACCGACATTTTTTTTCATGCACATGACATGAGGATACCTTTCATGATTCAGCTCTCCATGCATACTTAATTTTAGTTTTAAAAACCTGTTATATAATATACATGCTGTTTAACAAATATTCCTTGAATGAGATATGCTGGTTTTTTTCCTAATTTTACCATGAATGCATTGAATGTTAAGATCCTGATTAGATAGATGTAATTACAAAAAAATAATTATGCAGGTTATTAATAAAAATATAGATCTGTCAATTTACGGAATTACTGATGTTAAAGAGATTTATTATAATCCCTCCCACGAGACACTGTTTAAGCATGAGACCGATCCTGCCCTGGAAGGACTTGAAAAGGGCTTTGTTACCAACACGGGTGCTGTTGCTGTTGATACAGGTATTTTTACAGGTAGATCTCCCAGGGATAAATATCTGGTGAAAGAGTCTTCATCCGAAAATAATGTTTGGTGGGCCAGTGAAGAAAGAAAAGGTTCGGATAATAAACCAATTTCACGGCAGGTATGGAACAATCTTAAAAGTGTGGCTACCAATCAACTTTCAGGCAAAAAATTGTACGTGGTTGACGGTTTTGCAGGGGCTAATCCTGAAACCAGGCTTAGTGTTCGTTTTATTATGGAGGTTGCCTGGCAGGCACACTTCGTGAAAAATATGTTTATCAGGCCATCCCGGGAAGAAGAAGAAAACTTCGTGCCTGATTTTGTTTTAATCAATGCCTCCAAGGCTAAAAATCCAAACTGGAAAGAACAAGGGTTGAATAGTGAAGTATTTATCGCGATCAATCTCTATGAAAAAATGTTGATAATTGGGGGAAGCTGGTACGGGGGAGAAATGAAGAAAGGTATTTTCTCGATCATGAACTATTATCTCCCTTTGAAAGGAATTGCATCAATGCATTGTTCAGCAAACCAAGGAAAGAATGGAGATACAGCTATATTTTTTGGTCTCTCTGGTACAGGAAAAACTACCCTTTCGACCGATCCTGACCGGGCACTTATCGGTGATGATGAGCATGGGTGGGATGATGAAGGTGTTTTTAACCTTGAGGGAGGTTGCTACGCGAAAACTATCAATCTCGATCCCGAAAAAGAACCTGAGATTTTTGATGCTATAAAAAGAGATGCACTTCTCGAAAACGTGGTTATTCATAAAGAAACAGGGGAAATTGATTTTTCTGATAATTCAAAAACTGAAAACACGCGTGTATCCTACCCGATAGATCATATTCACAATATCGTGAAACCTGTTTCAAAAGGTACTCACCCTAAAAATGTGATTTTTCTTACTGCAGACGCTTTTGGAGTTTTACCCCCGGTTGCCAGGTTAAACCGCGAGCAAACCATGTATCATTTCTTGAGTGGATACACTGCTAAAGTGGCTGGAACAGAGAGAGGCATTACAGAACCAGTCCCATCTTTTTCATCATGTTTCGGTGCCGCTTTCCTGACGCTTCACCCCATGGTATACGCGCACCTGCTGGCAAAGAAAATGGAATTGCATGGTTCATCAGCATTCTTGGTAAATACTGGTTGGATACGCGGGAAATATGGTGTCGGCACAAGAATAGATATCCTTTCAACACGGGCAATTATCAACGCGATACTTGATGGCTCGATTCATGAAATGGAGTTTGAAACAATGCCTGTTTTTAATTTACAAATCCCGAAAAGTGTTCCGGGTGTCGATAACTCTATTCTGAATCCCTGTAATAGCTGGGACAATAGAGAGGATTATGAGCAAACTACCCGTGATCTCGCCACAAAGTTTATAGATAATTTTAAAACATTCACTGATATTGAAGAGGGTAAGAGATTGGTGAGCGCTGGTCCGCAATTATAAGAAATACAACCTCTTAATCCAAACACGGCACATTTGTTTTTTTTTTCTTATCTTTGTACGTTTTTTCTAAAGAAAAGATGTTATGGGGTTAAAACTTACTGCTGTAATCCTGGCATACCTTGTGGGATCAATTCCAACATCGGTCTGGCTGGGTAAGTATTTATTCCATACCGATATTCGGGAACATGGAAGTGGAAATGCCGGCTTTACAAATGCTCTCAGAGTTTTGGGGCCCAGGGTGGGCATACCCGTTTTATTATTTGATGTTTTTAAAGGATGGATCGCCGTGAACCTGGTCAGATATTTTGGTTTATATATTGCCGGCTCTCCTGATTATATAAAATTTCAGTTACTTTTAGGCATTATTGCCGTGATAGGACACATTTTTCCTGTATACGTGGGTTTCAAAGGAGGTAAAGGAGTTGCAACTATATTGGGTGTGGTTTTGGCGATTCACCCGTTTGCAACACTTATAGCCATTAGCGTGTTTATCGTTACATTGTTAATTTCAAAGTATGTCTCTTTGAGTTCTCTCGTGGCAGGTATCTCTTTCCCTATTATACTCGTGGTTATATTTAAGACAGCCAGTTCAATTCTTCTCATTTTTTCTATTATCGTGGCTATAATGCTCCTGATTACACATCAAAAAAATATCGAACGATTGGTTCGGAACGAGGAAAATAAAGCGGGTTTTCTTACACGGGGCACAAGGCAAAGCAGGGAATAATGACCCGTTACATGTAATATCGAAAAAAAAGGATTTCTCTTTATTAAGGAATTGAAGCACGATTCAACCGATATTTTTTCGTTGATTTGACTACAGATTATTATTTTTGTTTGTTTCTTGTTGGAGGTTAGGAACAAATTCTTTTTCCAGTATTTCTTTCAGTTCCTCGGGAGAAACATTTTCTTTTATTTTTCCATTTTCAGAAACAGAAATATAGCCGGTTTCCTCCGATACGATAACTACAAGGCTGTCATTATTTTCAGTCATTCCTATCGCGGCGCGGTGCCTGAGGCCATACCTTGGAGGCAGATCTATGTTTTCCGATACAGGTAAAATACAACGGGCAGCATAAACTTTATCTTTTTCTATAATCACGGCTCCATCGTGCAAGGGACTGTTTTTAGCAAATATTGTTTCAAGGAGCCGGCTGGAAGTATTTGCATTCAAAATATCTCCAGTTTCTGCAAACATGTTGAGAGAAGATTTCCTGCCCAATACAATTAATGCTCCCGTTCTTGTTTGTGCCATGTTGGCTGCTGCTTTTACAACAGAATTAATTCTTATCTGTTCTTTTCCCTGGGCAACATTCAGTGAAAACAGATTCTCAAAGTTGAATTTTTGAGAAAAATAACGGGTTCCAATCAATAAAAGAAAACGCCTGATCTCTTGCTGGAAGACAATGATAATAGCGATAACACCAACACCAATTACTTGGCCAAGAATGCTGCCAAGTAATGTCATATTGAGTGCTTTAACAATGAGCCATAAAAAATAAAAGAAGAATATAGCGATGAAGATATTGATGGCCACGGTTCCTTTTATAATATTGTATATCAAATACATTAGATACGCGACCAACAAAATATCAATGATGTCAAGAACCCTGAGTGTTATAAAAGCATGCACCATATCATGAAAAATGATAAACAAAGTTAGAATTTTTATTTTGGTTTTCAGGCATCGTTGTATCTATTCATTAGCTTTATAGCTTCCAACGCGGGTTTTATATCATGTACCCGAAGTATTTTTGCACCCTTCAAGAGGGCGATAGTATTTAATACGGTTGTGCCGTTCAGGGCCTCATCTGCCGTGATATCAAGTGTTTTCCAGATAGTTGATTTTCTGGACAAACCGGCAAGAACGGGGAGTTCAAAAATCCTTAACTTATCCATTTGTTTTAATAGCGTCAGGTTTTGATCGGGTGATTTGGCAAAGCCGAAACCTGGATCAAGTATGATATCGGAAACTCCCTTTTCCTTTAATTCTGTCACTCTTTCAGCAAAATACATTGTGATTTCAAGTAGTAAATTCTCATACTTGTTCAGTTTTTGCATAGACCGCGGGGTACCTTTCATGTGCATTAACACGTAAGGAACATGCAATTCAGCCACTGCATCAAACATTTCAGGATCCATTTGCCCGGCAGAAATATCATTAATGATAGCCACTTCATATTTCTTTACGACATCATAAGCTATTGATGATCGAAAGGTATCGACTGAGATAATTATATCCGGAAATTTTTCCCGAATGATTTCAAGTGCAGGGAATAATCGCTTTTTTTCTTCGACAATGCTTATTTCATTGGCTCCCGGGCGTGTTGAACAAGCCCCTAAATCTATGATTGCTGCACCTTCGGTTATCATCTGATTAGCGACCTGCAGGATTTCATCTTTTTGAACATACCGGCTACTTTTATAAAAGGAATCAGGAGTAATGTTTACAATACCCATTGCGACCGGGGCAGAAAGATCGATTAATCTCCCGTTACAATTCAGGGTAGTGTTTACAGAAAAAAAACTATCTTTATCCTTGTTTTTGCTTTGCAATGTATTCATTTTAGAAAGCAACTTAATATACAGGAGGCAAATAACAATAAGCCTGGATAAAAGTATTAAAATTGTTGCATATGTCTCCAGCAAATTAACAAAATTTGTTTTTTTCTTTTTAAACAGGATTAACAAAATGAAGTTTATTGTTCTGGAAGGTTTGGATGGTTCGGGAAAATCAACCCAGGTAGAATTATTAAAGAAGTACCTGAAAAAAAGTAAGATTCCTTTCAAGTACATACACTTTCCCCGTTCCGGGGAAGGAATATATGGCGAACTGGTTGCCCGGTTTTTGCGGGGTGACCTGGGGAAAATTGACGAGGTAAATCCTTACCTGGTCGCTCTTATATACGCCGGTGACCGGTACGATGCATCATTTATGATAAATACCTGGATAAAAGACGGATACCTGGTGCTTACCGACAGGTATGTCTATTCCAATATAGCGTTTCAGTGTGCCAAATTATCTTCTGTTCAGGAACGGGCTGAATTGAGGGAATGGATAAAGAACCTGGAGTTTAATTACCACGATATTCCTAAACCTGATTTAAGTATTTTCCTGAATGTTCCTTTTTCATTTACTCATGTGAACTTGACATCTAATCGCACGGGCTGCGACAGGGATTATTTAAACGGGAAAACTGATATCCACGAAGCCGACCTTGATTTTCAAAAACAAGTGCTCGATGTCTATTTATGGCAAACAAATCTGGAAGATGATTTTGTAAAACTCGAGTGTCATGATCCGGCAAGTCATGAAATTCTAAAACCGGATATGATTTTTAAGAAAATTCTTGATACATTTGGGGAAAAAGAAATTATCTGATATTATTTCTGGTGTTCACTTGAAAAATGATTATCATAATATGAAGTTCATTAAAACATTAAGCAGGTTAATCGTTGGTGCGGTATTTATTTATAGTGGTTTTGTTAAAGGGATTGACCCTCTCGGGTCCACTTACAAGTTCACGGATTATTTCACCGCGTTTAATCTTGAATTTTTAAACGTTCTGTCCTTTCCTTTGGCTATCATTCTATCGTCTGCTGAGTTTATTATTGGTGTGGCCTTATTATGGGGGCTAAGGATGAAACTTGCTTCCTGGTTGGCTTTGATTTTCATGGCTTTTTTTACTGTACTCACGTTTTTCCTGGCTATTTTTAACCCGGTAACAGATTGTGGTTGTTTTGGTGATGCAATTATTCTTACCAATTGGGAAACATTTTGGAAGAATTTAATCCTGATAATTATCACGATCCCGATATTTATATTCCGACACAAATACAGGCAAGTTTACAAGAAGGCAGGTGAATGGTCTGTTTTGGCTATTGTCCTGGCTGGCTTTCTCTGGGTGGTAAATTATTCATATCGTCATTTGCCAATTGTTGATTTCCGTCCCTATAACGTGGGAACACACATCCCTTCTAAAATGGTTATTCCTGAAGGTGCATCGGCAGATGAATATGAAACAATCCTTTATTATGAGAAAGATGGTGTCGTCAAGGAGTTTACTGAAGAAAATTTCCCCTGGCAGGATACAACCTGGAAATTCGTGAATTCTGAAAGTGTATTGGTTAAGAAAGGATATACACCGCCGATTTATAATTTTTCTATCACCCGACCCAATGGTGTGGATATTACTGACAATGTTTTGCAAGATACAACCTGGACTTTTCTGCTGATAACTTATAAGTTGGAAGATGCAAATAAAAAGGCACTTGAAAAGGTTAATGAGCTGGCATTGATGTGTAATGACAGGAACTGGAACTTTTACTGTTTGACTTCTTCACCTGGTGATATTTTAGAAGATTACAAGAAAAATTTGGGGTTGGTTTTTGATTTTTATTATACAGATGAGATAACACTGAAAACGATTGTCAGATCAAATCCTGGTCTGTTATTACTCAGGAAAGGGACAATAGTTGAAAAGTGGCACCATAATGACCTGCCTGATGCTTCAACTGTCTCAGAACATCTTTTATCGGATATTTTAACAAAGAATACTAACCAGTTGGAAAAACACAGGGTTTTTTACTTGATATTGTTTTTTTTATTGTTTGCCGCCTTAGTGAGAATTATCCGGCAAAATTTTGATAGCAGGAAGTAAATCATGTCTCGATACCTTGTCAGGCGGATTCTATACAGCATTGTGGTTCTATGGGGTGTTGCCTCACTGGTTTTCTTTCTTTTTAACATTGTGCCTGGTGATCCGGCCCGTATGGTTCTCGGACAAAGAGCGGATAGTATATCCATAGCGATTGTGCAAAAAGATCTCGGGCTTGACAAACCGGTTTCCCTGCAGTATCTGAAATACCTGAATGATTTAAGTCCATTGTCCATTCATGATCATGATAATGAAGAAAGTTATTTCTGGCTTGATGAATCTCTCTATTCTCCAATTACCCGGCTTATTTCCGTGGGGAAATATTCTCTTGTTTTGAAAGTGCCTTACCTGAGAAGGTCTTATCAAAGTAGAAAAGAAATCTCGGGTATTCTCAGAGAAACACTTCCCAATACACTCATCCTGGCAATTACAGCCATCGTCATAGCAAGTGTTTTTGGATTATTGCTTGGCATTATATCGGCACTTAAACAAAACAAACTTACAGATAGGTTACTGCTCCTGGTATCAACGCTGGGCATGTCTTTACCTTCTTTTTTTTCAGCCATTCTTATTGGTTGGTTTTTTGCCTACATACTGGGAGATATTACAGGATTAAATATGACCGGGAATCTATACGAGGTTGATGATTTTGGCGAGGGTATGAAACTACAGTTAAGGAATCTTGTTTTACCGGCGATTACTCTCGGGATCCGGCCTCTTTCCATCGTTTTGCAGCTATCCCGGAATTCGATGCTCGATGTACTTTCTCAGGATTATATCCGAACCGCGAAATCGAAAGGTGCCGGTAAATTCCGGATAATAAGAAAACATGCTTTAAAAAACTCACTTAATCCTGTTATCACCGCTATTTCCGGTTGGTTTGCTTCCATGATGGCAGGCGTGGTATTTGTCGAGTATATTTATGGATACAAGGGAATGGGTTATATTCTGGTTATGGCCCTGAATAATTATGATCTCCCGCTTGTCCTGGGAGTGGTGCTGACTATTGCTTTCATTTTCGTGATCCTCAATATCGTGGTTGATATCATCTATGCTTATCTCGATCCAAGAATTCATTATAGTTAAATGAATATTTTCGTGTTTAAATAGCTGTAGGTTTCAGAAAATAGAAAATGATTTTGTAATTTTGACCCCTTCAAAAAGAAACTGTTTAAAAATAAACTTGAATTATGAGAAAATTAATTGTCGCCGGGAACTGGAAAATGAATACTACCTTGCAAGAAGGTGTTGCACTGGCAAACGAAATTGAGAAAATGCTGGAAGGAAAAAACCCAAAAGCAGAAGCAATCGTTGCACCTCCTTTTATTCATCTTACATCCGTTGCAAATGTGATTGAGAAAGTTCAGCTTTCCGCTCAAAACTGTGCCTCCGAAGAAAAGGGTGCTTACACGGGTGAAGTATCCGCAGCAATGGTTAAATCAGCAGGTGCCAGGTACGTAATTATAGGTCACTCCGAACGTAGAAGTTATTATCATGAAGATGATGCCGTCCTTGAGAAAAAAGTAAAACAGGCCCTGGGAAATGATTTATTGCCTATTTTCTGCATTGGAGAACAACTTGAAGAACGTGAAGCTAACAAGCAGGAGGAAGTTGTGAAATCTCAACTGGAAAATGCTGTTTTTACCCTTGACAAGTCAGATTTTGAAAAATTAGTGCTCGCGTACGAACCTGTATGGGCAATTGGCACGGGTAAAACTGCAACCCCGGAGCAGGCACAGGAAATTCATAAATACATCAGAGGACTCGTACGGGAGAAATATGGAGAAGAAACTGCTGATAATACCACTATTCTCTATGGTGGAAGTTGTAAACCTTCGAATGCAGCAGAACTATTCAGCAACCCGGATGTTGATGGCGGGCTGATTGGTGGCGCATCCTTGAATGCTGAAGATTTCATGGGCATAATAAATGCAATGGATTAATTGGAATACACGAAAGTTTTCATTTATTGTGAATGCCTTCCTGGCGAGGTAACCGAACTTCTAATTGCCTGCCTATCAGGGATAGGTTTTGAATCGTTTGAAGAAAAAAAGACCGGATTGGATGCATATATCCCTTCCGGTTTTTTTGACGAGAATGAACTGATAAAATTGCTCTATAATACAGTTTTCCAAGATTTTAAATTGTCTTATCAAATCTACAGGATTCCTGAAAAAAACTGGAATAAAGAGTGGGAATCAAATTTTTCACCCACCATCATCAGGGATTTATGTTACATCAGGGCTCCATTTCATCCGGGCAGGGATAATTTCAGGTACGAGTTGGTAATTCTCCCGCGAATGTCTTTTGGTACCGGCCACCATCAAACTACCCGGTTAATGATAGAAAGTATGCTGGAAACAGACCTGAATGAAAAAGTAGTCCTCGACTTGGGGTGTGGTACGGGCATCCTGGCGATTTTAGCCAGTAAGATGGGAGCAGCCAAAATAACAGCGTTGGATATTGATGAATGGGCCATCAATAACGCGATGGAAAATGTGAAAAACAACCGGGCAGATAATATAAAAGTGGTGGAGGGAACTATTACAGATCAAAAAGTGCCGGTTGATGTAATCCTGGTCAATATTAACAAGAATGTCTTAATGGAACAATTGAAATATTATTCCGGTATCGTAAATGAAAAAGGAATGGTTATTTCAAGTGGCTTTTATCAGGAGGATATAGAAACGATAACAGGCGAAGCGGCAAATCATGATCTGGTACATGCCGATACAAGAATCCTGGATAAGTGGTGTGCTGTAACGTTCATCAAAGCATAAAACAACCATGAGGTTTCATTAACCCGGAATATTGTTTAAAAAATCTTTTAGTCTTTTGAAAATATACATTAGATTTGATCAATGAATTTAAACGGGAAGGATGCAATTTTCAGGTCATGTAAACCAGGTTACATGCAATAAAATAAACATTGTTGCAATTTATGAAACCTTTCCAGTGAATTTAAGTATCCGAATTTGATGAAGATTAGATTTTTACTCGGCTTTATATTTATATTTACCAGCACCTTGTTATCAGGGCAAAGCAGAGAATTCTCGGGTAGTACTGAAGAATATCCCGATGAGTTGTTCGAAATGCTTATCAATCTTATGTCCGAAGAAGAAGAAGAAACACTTCGACTTTTCTTCGAGCAGTGGGAAAAAGACTCTCTTTATTCAGAGGAGGAAAAGCAGAATATTGTTGACATTTCTAACCAGCTATTGAAACAAAAAGCCAGGCCCAAGCCTCACTTTTATAATTATATTGTTACCCTTATGGGTTTTAAGGCCAGTACCCAGCCCCACGAGAGCTTTCTGAACTGGCAAAAGGGATTGATTGGTCTTTTGGAATCAAAACGGGTTAATCTTTCGAGGTTAAACAAGTATTTCGAAAATACCATTTCGCTGGTGCATGAGAACAGTCTTTATTCCTCTTCATCGGTTACATGGAAATCAAATAATTCTAATTTCCGGTTCAAGTACCGGGGAGACCAATTGTATGTTGATTTTCCTGAACTTGAACTTACTTGTTATTCGAAAAGAGATAGTATCAAGATTTTTGAAACTGCCGGTTGGCTCGATCTCTTTAATTTAGTATTTCATGGAAATAAAGGTATAGTAACCTGGGAAAGAGCAGGTATAGAAAGAAACAAAACATATGCCGAACTCGGATCTTTTGAAATTGATCTCACCCGCTACAAGTATACCGCAGATTCAGTTTATTTTACAAATAAAGATTTTTTTGACTATCCTCTTATGGGTGTTTTGAATGATGAGGTGCGAAATATACGATCACCTGAAAATGCACAATTCCCCGAATTTGATTCGTATAAAAAGAATTTTATTCTCACGAACCTATATCCCAATATTACATATACCGGGGGATTGGCTACAAAAGGAGCAAGAGTAATTGGCACTGGAAGTGAAACGGCCGATGCCTTTTTAAAGTTATTCAGGAATGACACCCTTCGCATGAAGGTGGCATCAAAATATGTTGTTTTTCGTGAAGAGCGTGTAAAAGCGGTCAAGGCAGCCGTAGTTCTCTACCTGGGTAGAGATTCCTTGTATCATGGGAACCAGGAATTCTTATACAATGTCAAAAATGAGGAAGTATCAATCATCAAATCTGATGACTTTAATTCGCAAAGTCCTTATTTTGATACATATCATAATATTGACATGTATTTTGACAGGCTGTCATGGGTTACCAATCAAAATCAAGTGTATCTCACCATGTCGCGTGGAGCGAGTATAGGTCAGGCAGCCTTCCAATCCATCAATTATTTTAATAACAATCAGTTTACTGAACTTCAGGGCATTGATCCGGTTCATCCACTTGTAGAGCTGAAAAAATTTTCGATAGCATTCCGATCCAACCAGTTTCCTGCAACCGAGTTTGCCAGGTACATGGGGCTACCCGTTTACCAGATAAGACACCAACTATTAAAATTATCAATGTTAGGATATATATACTTCAATACTGAATCAGACAGGGTAGAAGTGAAAAATAAACTTTTTAATACCCTTGATGCAAGTATCGGGAAAATTGACTATGATGTCATGGAACTGGTGTCAAATACCCGTGCACCTGTGCCAAATGCTGTTCTGGACCTGAAAACTTTTGATTTAAATATTAATGGCATCCCTCTCATTGAGTTATCGCGGATACAGCAAGTCCAACTTGCTCCGAGAGGAGGCAGCATAACTATGAAAAGTGACAGGAGTTTTCAGTTTGACGGCAGCGTGCAGGCAGGATTATTTAGCTGCCACGGGAATAATTTTTTCTTTAGTTATCCTGAATTCAAAATAAATCTTCAGAATATTGATTCATTGAGCATTAAAGTTATCACTGGTGAAAAGGATAATTTTGGCCTTGATGTTCTTGCAGATGTGAAGAATATTGTTAGAAATATTACAGGTGAACTATTAATTGATGATCCGGAAAACAAGTCGGGTGTGAAAGATTACCCGGAATACCCAGTTTTTAAAAGCCGTGAAAATTCATATGTATACTATGGTGACGGGGTGATACAGAATGGAGCATATAAACGTGATGATTTTTATTTTCAGATATTCCCGTTTACATTTGATTCCCTAGATAATTTTAAAAAAGAGGCTCTCCAACTCGAGGGAAATTTCATGTCTTCCGGGATATTTCCACCTATTGAACAGACACTTTTTCTACAACCTGACTATTCTCTTGGATTCACGCATGTAGCTCCCGAGGGAGGATTGCCTCTTTATGGCGGAAAAGGTACCTATCATAACCGAATCGTGATGAGTAACCAGGGGTTAAAAGGAAACGGAACAATTCAATACCTTACATCAAGTACTTATTCACAGGATTTTAATTTTTATCCTGATTCCATGAATACTGAAGCAGACAGGTATATAATTAAACAACAACTTGCCGGTACTCAATACCCGGCTGTCGAAAACGGGAAAACATATATACACTGGTTACCAGGGGAAGACAAAATGAATGCTGAGAAAATAGAACAAAATTTCAGGATGTTTAACGACGAGACAATCCTTTCAGGTAATTTACTGCTCACGCCAACCGGATTAACTGGTCATGGTACCATGGATTTAACAACAGCCTTCCTGAGATCAAATCTTTTCGACTATAATGCCAATAGTTTCTCTGCTGATACTACTGATTTTAACCTGAGATCACTATCCAGTAAAAATCTTACAGTGTCCACGAAAAATGCCGGGGCTCTTATTGATTTCGATAAGCGTGAAGGAAATTTCATATCCAATGACATTTATAGTTTTGTAGAATTTCCCGAAAACAAATATATCGGTTACCCTGATAACTTTACCTGGATTATGGATAACCATGAACTGGAATTTCATTCATCCCAAAAATTTCAGAAAGACCTCGTTCCCAATACTTACAAGGATGATATAGATGCCGATGATGAACGACTAACTGGGGCGAGGTATACATCTACTCATTCACAACAGGATTCACTGGGCTTTATCTCTCCTCTTGCCGTCTATAACTATCAGAGCAACGTGATTAAGGCAGAAAAAGTAGAGTATATCAGGGTAGCTGATGCACGTGTTTTTCCTCACGAGGGAAAAGTAACCGTAGAAACAGGTGCAAACATGCTAAAAATGGATAGCGCGGTTATAGAGGCAAATAATAAAACCAGGTATCATTCCATTCATACTGCAAGTGTTAAAATTAATACCCGTGATAATTACCTCGGAAGTGGTAATTACGACTATATTGATGAGACGGGTAGGGTTCAAATTATTCATCTATCTGAAATAGAAGTTGATACTGGATTACAAACCGTTGCCACCGGGGATATAATCATAGACGAAGATTTCACGTTAAGTCCCTATTTTGCCTATCAGGGTAAAGTGAAATTATTCGCGAATGATAAGTATCTTACCTTCGAGGGTGGTGTAAAGGTAATGAGTGATTGTGAGACCTTTCAACCCGACTGGCTACTGTTTGAATCACAAATCAACCCGGAAGAAATATACATCCCCCTTTTCCAGCAACACCGAAATATCAATCGAACCAATATTTATTCAGGCATTTTCATGACCCATGACTCTATCCATCTCTATCCCGCTTTCTTCTCTCAGCGAAAAAATTATAATGATACTTACCTGGCGCAGGCAAAGGGTTTCCTTCATTATAACAAAGATTCTGGAATCTATGTAATTGGAGAAAGGGAGAAAATTGACAACCCGGCATTACCCGGTAATAGCTTAGAATTCAGGCGTTTCGATTGTGAGTTGGATGGTTCCGGCAAACTGGATCTGGGTGTGGATTACGGGCAGGTTAATGTAATGACCATAGGCAAGATAAAAACCCGGATTATTCCTAATCAGATAGAATTAAATGTTATGATTGGTCTCGATTTTGCCATGCATGAGCAGGCAATTGATTTTTTTGCTCAGGATGTTGATAGTTTGGCTGGTGCCGGTGCCTTGAATGTTACCGATCAAAAAATAAAGAGCAGACTTGAAGAATTTATAGGGCTTGAAAAGACTGGTAAATACCTTGATGAATACGGGTTATATGGTGAAGCAAGAGAATTCCCGCCAGAACTATCGCGAACACTTTTGCTTTCAGATGTTAATCTTACATGGAATGATGAGGCCAATTTATACCAGTCAAACGGGTTAATTGGGATTTCAAATATCAAGAACACGCAGATCAACAAGTATGTTCGCGGATATATTGAAATTTCACGTAAGAGAAGCGGGGATATGTGTGATATTTACCTGGAATTAGATGATCGTAACTGGTATTATTTCGGCTATACAAGGAGTGTAATGCAAACTATCTCTTCAAACAAGGAATATAATGATCTTATCCAGGACCTGAAGCCCAGGGAAAGAAAAGTGAAAGCTCCTAAAGGTGGAGTTCCGTATATCTACTTGTTGTCAACCGATCGAAAAATGAGACAGTTTTATAATAAATACAGGTTGAAATTGGAAGATGCTGAAAATTAATACGATCATGTTTTTTTAATTATTTCCTGGGGACTTCGAGAACTTCTAAATCTCTTATCATGCCTTTGTCAATAATAAACCGAATGGCGGTTTTTACCTTATGTAATCCGGTATTTCCACATGAACCCGGATTCATGTGTAGAATATCGAGTTTTTTATCATGAATGACTTTCAATATATGCGAGTGGCCTGAAATAAACAGGTGCGGTTTTTCATTTGTCAGCAATTCACTGACTCCCCTTTCATACCGACCGGGGTAACCGCCAATATGCTTCATCACTACTTTTACTCCCGATTTCCCGAAAATTTGATTTTCTGGAAAAGTTTCCCGTAATTCCGTACCATCTATATTACCATGTACAGCTACTACCGGTGCAATATTTTTCAATTTATTAATTACCATCAAATTGCCGATATCTCCAGCATGCCATATTTCATCTGCAGACGATAAAAACCTGACTACCGGTTCTTCCAGCGTGCCATGCGTGTCCGACAACAATCCGATTCTATTCATAAATTTTATGTTCAGCTTATTTCTTCTCTCAATTCAAATAACATGTAAAATTATCTTTTTTATCTTTACCGTGAACATTAAGATGCACCAAAATGCAGTTGTTTTATGTACCTGAATTAGAACATCAGGATTATATCTCTCTTGGAGAAGAAGAATCAAAACACGCGATTAAGGTTTTGAGGTTGAAGCAGGGAGACACTATCCATATAGTGAATGGCAGGGGAATTATTGCCATGGGCAGAATTAGTGAAATTACTTCAAAAAAATGTTGTGAGGTTCAGATTATTGAGCGAAATGAACATTTTGGAAAAAGAGATTATTACCTTCATATTGCAATTGCACCCACTAAAAACATGGATAGGATCGAGTACTTCGTGGAAAAATCTGTTGAAATCGGGATTGATGAGATCAGCTTTATCATTTGCAATAATTCAGAGCGAACCCGGATTCGAATTGACAGGTTGGAAAAAATAATGATTTCTGCCATGAAACAATCTCTTAAAGCATACAAGACGCTGATAAATACTCCTATGGAATTCGAAGAGTTTACTCGAAAATATAAACAAGGGGGCTGGATAGCTCATTGCAGGGATTATCACCGGGAGGTTATTTCAAATTTTAGTGTAAAAGGAAAGGAAACTATAGTGCTGATTGGTCCTGAAGGCGATTTTTCAGAGAATGAGGTACAATTGGCAATGCAAAATGGTTTCAGGGGACTCTCATTGGGTGAAAGCCGTTTAAGAACAGAAACGGCGGGCCTGGTTGCTTGTAGTGGAATATACCTGATGTCTTGTCAATGAAAAAAACTTTGGTTGATTCAGGGCATTTGAACAAAATGAGTAGAATCTTTTCTGCAATGTCAAAGTGACAAATCGCTCGTGAATCTGAAATAAAAAAAACCGCTGAAAGAATCAGCGGTAATATTTTCACTCCGGTAAACATTTTATTTTGAAACTGCCCTCGCGTAATTCAATATATTTTTTACTGTTTCACGTGGCGCTTCAAAAATCTGGTGATTTAAATAGTCGAAGATGCTTTTAAACTCCCTGAATTCAGGATCAATCATGTATCCTGCATTTGTTTCATTATCTGAGATATCTTCTTCAAAACCGTTTACCAGATAAAAGAGAGTAGAGGTTTTCTCCATAGGCTTAAAAGCGTTTATTTTAACAATCTGTAATATTCTCAAAACGAAAATTAAGTTCTCAATATTATATTTCATCTGAATTTTTAACCGTAATGGGTTATTACCTTCATGAAGATAACAATGCCATCGTTATCATATCCTTTTATTTACAGGCAGTTGCCGAAGAACTCGCTATCGTGTGACCGTATTATTTTTTTCAAAAAAAAAAGGAGAGAAAATTTAATTTCTCTCCTTTTTATAAGAATCATTAAACAAAATCGAGCTTCAATTAATTGTTTGTAAGTGATAAATTCTTTTTTTCAATAAGCTTGCGTAAGTTAATCAAGGCATACCTCATTCTCCCGAGGGCCGTGTTGATACTCACGTTGGTTTGATCCGCGATTTCTTTAAAGCTCATGCCTCCATAATGTCTTAGAAGTATAACTTCACGCTGATCATCCGGCAATTCATCAATAAGAGTACGTACATCTGATGTGATTTGATCTTTCACGATTACATCTTCTATATTATCATCGGCGAATTTCTTTGAATTGAACAAATCTGCCTCGTAGTCATCGTTGGAAAGCGTGTTCATTTGCTTCTCTTTCCTGAAATGATCGATGATAAGGTTATGTGCAATCCTGATTACCCATGATACGAACTTCCCGTTATCACGGTACTTATTTTCATTCAACGATTTGATGACTTTTATAAAAGTGTCCTGAAAGATATCTTCAGCAAGTTGCTGATTCTTAACAATCAGGTATATGTAAGTGTATACTTTATTTTTATGCCTGCTTATCAAACACTCAAGGCTTAATTGATCACCCTCTTTGAATCTTTTAACTAGTTCAAAATCCGTTAGATTATTCATTTTCAAAACCACCTCCTTTTTTAATTAATAAAAAGTAAATTTATCCTATAAGCGTCCTCCTTTGGTTATTTTAATTTGACGAAATAAAACAAAAAAATTTGATTGCGCAAAATATATTACCTTTGATGGTAGTTAATTTTTGTTAAAATTAATTATTATTTGTCTAATAAGGTACAATTTTTATGCCAGATCTCGAAGATAAGAAAAATATTTTAATTAAAGGAGCGAGGGTTAATAATCTAAAAAACATTGATGTAGCCATACCAAGAAATGAGTTTGTTGTTGTAACCGGGCTTTCGGGTTCAGGGAAATCTTCACTGGCATATGATACTATTTATGCTGAAGGGCAAAGGCGGTATGTTGAAAGCCTCTCTGCTTATGCCAGGCAGTTTCTTGGGCGGATTCATAAACCGGAAGTTGACTATATAAAAGGACTTCCTCCTGCCATCGCGATTGAACAAAAAGTACGTTCCGGTAACCAACGATCAACCGTGGGTACTTCAACTGAAATATATGATTACCTGAAACTGCTATTTGCACGCGTTGGTAAGACTTTTTCACCCATTTCCGGAACAGAAGTAAAGCGGCACACTGTTACAGATGTCATCAATCATATCCTGGGATTTAAAAAAGATTCACGGGTGCTGATAGCAGCTCCCTATACTTATCGTGGCAATGATCATGCAGGGCATCTTACCTTTCTTGTAAAAGAAGGCTTTCAAAGGGTTTGGCAAAATGGAGAAATGATTAAGATTGATGAGCTTCTAAATAAATTGCCGGAAAAGGTAGATATTAATTCCTTGGATGTTATTATTGATAGAATCTCTGTACAGGATGATGAAGATAGTCTTGGCAGGTATGCTGATAGTGTTGAAACAGCGTTCACGATGGGAGCGGGGAATTGTATTATCATTGATTATACTTCAGGCGAAAAGTCAGTGTTCAATAATCGCTTTGAGGCCGACGGGATAGTTTTCGAGGAACCCTCTGAGCACATGTTTAGTTTTAATAATCCAATTGGTGCTTGTCCTCGTTGTGAAGGATACGGGTCAATTATCGGTATTGATGAGAATCTCGTGATCCCTGATAAAAGCCTCTCGATTTACCAGGATGCTGTCGTGTGCTGGCGGGGCGAGAAAATGAGCAAGTGGAAAGACAAACTCGTGTATAACGCTGAAAAATTTGGTTTTCCTATCCATAAGCCGGTTCATGAGTTAACAAACGAGCAAAGGGAACTGCTCTGGACAGGTAATCGCTGGTTCAAAGGATTGAATGCATTTTTTGCTCATCTTGAAGAAAAAAAATATAAGATACAGTACCGCGTAATGCTTTCCCGTTACAGGGGACGAACCGTTTGCCCTGAATGCAGGGGAAGCCGGTTGAAAAAAGAGGCCGGCCACGTGAAGATAAATGGAGTGAATATTCAACAATTGGTTTTAATGCCAATTGATGAACTATTTGAATATTTCAGTTCACTCACCCTTTCCAGGGAGGATGAGAAGATTGCTAAGCGAATTCTTACCGAGATCAGGAATCGGTTAGAATACCTGATGAATGTTGGTTTGTCGTACCTGACGCTTAACCGGGTATCTTCAACCCTGTCTGGAGGTGAAACGCAAAGAATTAATCTTTCAACTTCCCTGGGCAGTAGTCTTGTAGGCTCTCTCTACATCCTGGATGAACCCAGCATAGGCCTGCACGCCAGGGATACTTCCTTGTTGATTGGTGTACTAAAAAACCTGAAAAAAATTGGTAATACCGTCCTCGTGGTAGAACATGATGAAGAGATCATTACTGCTGCTGATTATATTCTTGATATTGGCCCCGGCGCTGGCAGGCTTGGAGGAGAAGTTGTTTTTTTTGGTACGCGCGACGAACTTATCAATTCGAATAATAGTTTAACTGCAGGATACCTCACGGGAAAAATGAAGGTTCCGGTACCTGCAAAACGGAGAGCCTGGAATAATTCACTGGTAATTCAGGGTGCCAGAGAACACAACCTGAAAAATATATCTGTAGAATTTCCCCTGAATAACTTAACCGTGGTTACCGGGGTGAGTGGTTCAGGAAAATCAACATTGGTGAATGAAATTTTATACCCTGCCATTGCAAAGGAAGTATTGGGTCATGGTGATAAACCCGGTGAATTTGATAAATTGATCGGAAGTACCGGAATATTAAAATCAGTGGAAATGGTGGATCAAAACCCCATTGGAAAATCATCCCGCTCAAACCCTGTAACTTATATAAAGGCTTACGATGAAATAAGAAAATTGTATGCTGAACAAGCCACCGCACAACATTTTAACATGAAGCCTACTCACTTTAGCTTTAACGTGGATGGTGGCCGTTGCGATGAATGTCAGGGTGAGGGTATTATCAGGGTTGAAATGCAATTTATGGCGGACGTGGAGCTAATTTGTGAAAACTGTCAGGGTAAGCGTTTCAAGGAAGAGGTGCTGGACGTGAAATATCGGGAAAAAAACATCTATGAAGTACTTGAGATGACCGTGAAAGAAGCAATAGAATTTTTCTCGGGTGATAAATCTACCCTGGCCAGTAAAATCGCGGGAAAATTACAACCCCTCGCGTCTGTAGGCCTGGGTTACGTGAAACTTGGGCAGTCGTCGAGCACCTTAAGTGGAGGTGAGAGTCAAAGGGTTAAACTTGCCTCGTTTCTCGGTAAAGAAGGAACAACAGACCATACCCTTTTTATATTCGATGAACCTACCACGGGACTTCATTTTCATGATATCAGGCAATTACTGGAAGCTTTCAACGCGTTGATAGAGAGGGGCCATTCGGTTATTGTCATTGAACATAACATGGAAGTTATAAAATCTGCCGACTGGATTATCGACTTGGGACCGGAGGGGGGGAAGGAGGGAGGAAATCTTGTTTTTGCAGGTACGCCTGAAGAATTATCAAAAATTGAAGGCTCATATACCGGTAAATACCTTTCTTCTAAATTGAAATTAAACTAAAATTTCAGGCATGCTTCTAACCATAGTAAGTTGTATAGTTTTCTCTTTACTCTTAAATCAGGGTCGTATGAATGTATCTGAAAAAAGTGATGGATTACTTGCTGCCTCAATAGAATCACCATTGGTTTTGGCACCATTCAGGCAAGCCAGACAGGAATGTATACCCCTGTTGGTGATGTACCTGGAAACAGCAATTATTACCAATGAATTGAAAGAGCTGACAAAGGGAATCACGCGCAGGTACAGGCCCTTTGTTTATAATGATGGCGTATCGTTGGAAGAAAAATCGGGAAACACTTTCCAACCGATATCATTACCGGGTATACACAGGTTCTGCAACAGGATTGCTCATTTCCCGTATTCATAAAACTAATAAAAATGATAATCTCAGTTTTTATCTTGGAGGAAAAGGTTTCTTTTTTACATGGAAATTTGATTGAAAAATAAAGCTACATGCAGAAATATTCCCGGATAAGAATTGCCTGGCTATTATTATCTTGCCTGCTTTACGCTTCATCATTCGCCCAGGCGAAGTTGAACACCATTTCAGCTTCTTCAAACCTGGGGATAATTTATGATCCATATGATGATTATAATACCCTTATATTAAATTATATCCCATCTTATGGTCTCGATTTTTTTTTAAAAGCAAATCACAGAAACGGGTGGACCGATTCGTTTGACCATGCAGTATTTGGAATCTCTCTTCATCGTGCGAATTTGCAAAATCCAGATGTTCTTGGCTCACTTACATCTGTGAATGGATTGGTGAACCTGGTACCTTTTCAGCTTGGTCGGGTTTCTCCAGGTATTGGGTTGTCTTTGGGCGTGACTTATAGTTCAAATCCTTATCACCCCGTGAAGAATTTCAAAAATGTATTGATTGGTTCTCGTGTTTTGGCAACTTTTGGAGTTTCTGCCAGGTTAAGTTTATCACTAACAGAAAAACTGGTTACTCATGCCGGGTTCGAATTGAAACACTTTTCGAACGGGCAAATGAAACTTCCAAATTACGGTATGAATCTGATTTCTGTAAATGGGGGCTTCGGTTACGAATTAAACAGTGACATGAATGGCGAACTGAATATCGAAAAAAAAAATTATGATCCTGGTTTGGCGTTTTACCTGACCACCGGGAAAAAGGAGATTGATTTTTTTCCCGGTATGAGTTTTCGTGCTAATTCTTTTTCAATAGAAAAGACATGGCAAATAAATAACTTCCAACACGTTGGAACAGGTATTTCATTATTTTACGATGAGTCTAATACTTCAGATTACCAGAGAAAATTCAGGGAACAATTAGCACACCATTATAATTATACCGGTGGCTTTTATCTTACATACGAATTAACCTTTTACCCGGTAATAATCCCGGTTCATATGGGTTGGTATGCCATACACGGGGAGGCCGAGTACAGGAGTCAATTGTTTAACCGGTTTGGTTTACGTTACTTTATTCATGAACATTTTTGTATTAACATTACCCATAAATCTGATTATTTCTTCAGGGGAGATAATATTGAATGGGGTATAGGTTACAAGTTTTAATGATGTCAAAGTTATTTTTTTTATTGTCATTTTTGATTGTTTTTCTGTTACTTACCCGGTGTGAACGGGTAGGGGATTGTTATATCCAACCGGGAAAGGTAATCAAAGTTGAACGGGAAACTAAAAACCTTGATTTTGTTAACAGTATAGAACTTAAGGGGAACGTGTCCTTGTTTCTAACAAAAGGCGAGGAAAATTCTATTTACCTGCAGTCAGGAGAAAATCTGATAGACGGGATTATTTGTGAAACTGAAGATTCATTACTCAGGATATATGATGAGGTATTTTGTAACTGGTTATCAGGATATAAACATGAAATGAAAGTTTTTCTAACACTGGATGAACTGAAGCAAATTACATACAGTGGTAGTGCCGGTTTATACACTACAGATACATTTAATATTGGGAATACCGGTAAACTGGAAATAATTATCGGTGATGCATCGGGTGTTGTGAACATGAAAATAAAAGGAGGACACCTGGAATTAAAACATTATTTCGGAGTTATTGATTTAAAAATGTCTGGCCAGGTTAACACATGTACTGTCCATCATGTTGCCAGGGGGAGGATTGATTTGTTTCATTTGAAAACCAGCGGGTTAAAGATTAAGTCTGCAAGTGTAAACGATGCTCGCATTTACGCGTTGGAGCGTTTACAGGTTCAGATTTCGGGGTCTGGCAATGTATACTATCGCGGTAATCCGCACATTGAGCTGACAAGAAGTGGAAGTGGAAATCTCATGAAAAATGATGACTGAAACAATATTTGTATCATGTCAATGAAAAAATGATGGATGATCTATGCCACATGTCGTAAATAAAGGGACATCTCTTATAGAAAATCAATGTGATGCATCACTGGTCATTTATTTCTTTCAATTGTCGTATTTCTTTATCTCCCACGAAAATTATCAGGTTCAGAACAAGCATGGTAAACAAGCCGGGTAAACCGAAAAGCCCTGTTGTAAGATCGTTTCCGCCTACCGTGAACATGATGGTAAATCCATAGGATGCATTAATGGTGCCATGCATCACTGAGGCAGCAAAAACCGACTTTGCCCTGAGCCTGATATAAGAAACGAGGGGTCCAAGTAATGTTCCGGCAACGGTCATCATGAAGACCCCTGCTACCGGGTGATCCGGGAAATTATGGCCTGCAAGAATAAGTGGGGCATGCCAGAAGCCCCAGATTACACCTATCAGGAGGGAGGATGGCCAGAAACCAAATTCGATTAGTTCTTTCTGAAGGAACCCTCTCCAGCCTGCCTCTTCTCCAAACCCAGCTATGGCGTTGATAGTAGCTCCCGCTATAATCGCTGAAACAAGACTTTGCAGGATGACCAACCCTGGAGAATTTATAACCTGGGCTTTCATGAGTTCAAGTTTTTGAGGATCCATCGCGTCACTGAATCGATCGATCATACCTTCCATGCTCACAGAAAACCTGATACCCGGGTGAAATAAGCTAAACCCTAAAACGATGAACATAATAACAGGTATCCCGAGCCAGCCTATGGCCCACCAGAAGTTGAAGTTAAATTTCATGCCCAACGGGGTTGCAATTTTTTCTTTCAGGTAGAATTTTTGAACCACCAGGGCAGCAATTAAAGGACAAAACATGTATGCTGTAGCAATAATCAATCCCCCGGGTGAATTGTATTTCCCCCCCGCGAGGAAAAAAATAGCTGCTAATAACCAGCTTAAACCAAAAGCAATTAATATAAAAATCCAGGTGCTTTTTTTCATGATCGGGAATATTTATTTTGCCTTCATAAAAAATGTTACACGAAATTAATAAATATTCCCGTCAGGTCATAATCTTCATGAAATTCATGCAAGAAAAAGGTATTACAAACTTTTGCTTATCTAGCGCTGAAGTTTTTCTCTATCCATAAGGGTATCGTGTAATTCAATGATAAATGATGGGTCTTGTATGGCGTAAACTGTTGTTTATCCAGCAGAAGATTATAACCATATGATAGTGACAAGGAACCGATGCTGAATCCAGCCTCGGGGCGCAGGGCCAGTTCATTGCTTTGGTAATCAGTATAAAAAACCGGGTGTAAACCAAGTGTAACAGGGGCGCGAAGCGCGTAAAAGTAGAACTTGTAAGCATCAATATTCCTGGTGAGGTTTTTTTGGATCGAAAACCCAAGCCCGATATGTCCATATCTACCTTTCCCGGATTTTTTTCTCCACCTGGCATCAACTATTCCTATTTCAAGAAAGGGATCATGGTTATAGGCAAATCCGGCCAGTAAATGAATTCCAGATGATTCAATTTCAGGATTGTAGCGACTTAATTCATTTTCAACATTCTTGTAAAGGTGTGGTTTTTTTACATTGTGCTTGTAGAAACGATAACGCAGGTTGTTAATCCGGATTTTATGGTACCTTTCAGTTTCAAGATTATTCGCTTTTTCAAGACAATTAGCAATCCACCCGTAATAATTGTTATATTGTTCATTATTCTCATAGGTAACATTCTCTTGTTGGTTATTCAGGAATAAATTTGCCCCGTAGTAATAAGGATATGGATTGTCGGGAACCGTTTCAATAGCCTTTTCAACATAAAATACTGCAGAATCGAACCGGGATTGTGCCCTGAAATACTCTGCTTTCTGGATATAGACCAGGTGCGGTGGGAGTTGATTGAAAGGCATGGACTTCACGCCATAAGGACATGGATAATAATCTTCCGGTACACATTGCCGCTGCTTGTTAATAAAATACCAGCGATTATTGGTTCTGCCCTCGATAAATGAAGGCATCTCCAAGGGTCGGTAAAGAAAACAATCGTCAAACGTGTTTAGGTGAATTGGATTTTCACCAAAGTCTATCAATGTTTCACCGCGTCCATTCAATACTCCAAATGTTCCATCTGTTTTTTTGAAAACGAAAATGGTATCACTTTCCCAGGATACATCGAGGTACCCGGGGTCCACGATTACCTTTTCCGAGTTCACTGCCCGCAAACCAACCAGCCCCGTTGCATGATCAATAAAGGGTTCTGCCTTTTGTGGGTAGAGAGTGATAGAAATAACCAATAATATTAACGCGGGAATAATACTTTTCATACCGCTGATTTTCTCCCGTGAAATTAGAAAAAAATGAAATAACTGTTGAATAAACCATTAGTGATATAGATCACCTAAAGTAGGTTAAATTTGAACATGATGCTCATATGTCCCGGGTGCCGATAAGAAGTCATACGGTTTTAATTATTTTGTTATTCATAGTTATTAATCGAGCATATGACAATTCCAGCCCGGTGAACAGGGATGGAAGAGAAACACGGAACTTAGCATAGCGATCTCATGGACTGCTGGCTTTGACCGGGAATGCCTTATGAATATTACTAATTTCATAAATATTCCGGACATTACTAGACAGACTATTTATAATTCGCTTTTCCTCCTGCCCATTCAATCCCCCCGGCAATATGCTGAAGGAACAGGCTGTCTGTATAACTTTCAGGGGTGTGACCAAGGGCAGTTTGGAATGATCTGCCACCATCGAATTCGCGGGTCCACACGATTGGGTGATCGCCCATCCGGATTTTTTTATTCTCAAACCAATTATTATCATCCACATCGTAGCTGGACTCATCGAGCGACATGATAACATGCACGTAATCACGAGGATTCCTGTCGAATGAATACCACTCGTCAACCCGGGTCCAGGTATTTTTAATTCCATTGGGAACGGAAGGATGAGCTGGATCTTCTATGATGATGGTACCCTCCTGGGTAGGAGGATGCGCGGTAAAATAGGCACCTACAAGTTCCCCGTACCATTCCCAATCGTATTCGGTGACCGTGGCCGAATGAATGCCCGCGAATCCATTTCCGGATCTAATGAATGCTTCCATGGCGTTTTGCTGGTCTTCATTTAGCACGTCACCCGAGGTGAGCAGGAAAACAACCACATCAAATTTGTTTAAAAACTTACTGGTAAATAATGTTGAATCTTCCGTGGTAGTGACTTTCCAGTTTCTGTCTTCTCCTATTTTAAATATAGCCCTGATACCATCCGGGATAGAAGCGTGCCTGAACCCGTTCGTTTTTGAGAAAACAAGTACGTTTAAATCATGATTGTTTTCATCTTTTGATAAGATATTCATGGTAAAAAACAGTGATAATAATAGGGTTATGCATTGCATGGATTGTATTTTTTCCTGTAAAAGTAAGAAAAAGAATGTTTAGTGTTTCTAAGAAAACTCCAATTTCTTCGTTATGCGTCGAATTTGAAGCCTTCTTAGAGTTACTTTAGGAAAATTAATGTTTTCAAGAGATTTAATTTAGGTCATTTGTTCGTAAAATTTATACATCTGATAGACCCTCGATAAACTGTTTAATTTTAACGTAATGGGAGCCTTTCCAATATATTTTACCGCATTCACCGCAGCGATAAAATTCATCAAAGTGTACACGGGTAAGCGTTTCCAGGTGGTCGACAATCTCTTCCTTTTGTACCTTTTTCATTTTTCCATTACAGGCAGAACACCGGGTAAATGGCCTGAACTTTGATGCCAGTTGAAAGTGTTCTGTAATTTCCTTCACCTGTTCAAGAGGGTCTTTTGATCTCAGAAAGTAACCTCGTTGTACTTCATCGATTTTAAGAATACCGGTGTCCCGGGTAAGTACGATTCTTTTTTCAACTTTCGCTATTTTAACGATTTGATGGTCATGGTAATCGTTCCTGTAAAGGGTATCGAATCCAAGAAAACGAAGGTATTTTGCCAATTTTCCCAGGTGAACATCCAGAATAAACATGGGTTCCCGCGATGGTTCCGGCCGCAACCGGGTAATACCCGATATGTCAAATGTCTCGAAAACAGGATAAACGGATACATCATCATTGTTATTGAGGTGGGCATCAAAGGTAACCGAATGTCCGTTCAGTAAAATTAAATCAACTTCAACATGAGGTATGCCAATGGCCTGAATGGCATCTTTAACGGTTGGCTTACCTTTAAAATAATATACAAACCGGGCTTTCTTCTTTGTTTCTGGCAAAAAGTCATTTAATTCTTCATAAAAACGAAATGTAGCCTCTTTGAGCTTCATTTTTATTAGCTTTTTGTTGTTAACATGGCTGCCCCGAAAACCCCGGCACTATCTCCCAAAACCGGTTTCAAAAACCTGGTTTGCACGGTGTTATTGAATATGTATTTTTCAATGTTTTTTTTCCCGCCCGTGTAAAGATCCCCGATATTACTTAACCCACCTCCAATAATCACGACTGCCGGATCCAGGATATTGATCACCTGTGAAATTGCTTTGGCGAACATATCGGTTAACCGTTTCATGGTTTGTTTGGCAAAAACATCATTGTTTTTCTTATACGCATCGACAATATCGGGTAATTGAAGGTAGCTGCCGGAAAGCGATTGATAAAATTTTTCGGTTCCCGGACCAGAAATTACCGTTTCAACACAACCGGATTTACCACAATAACATTTACCACCCGATTCATCGAGAAAATTGTGTCCCCATTCTCCCGCGATGCCTTGGGATCCGTTCCAGACGTGATTATTGAAAACAATACCGCCACCCACGCCCGTGCCCATGATCACGCCAAAGACCATTTTATTGTTCAGTATTAAACCTTCTGCTGCACCAAGCCGTGTTTCTGCCAGCGTGAAGCAATTGGCATCATTGGCAATTTCAACAGGAATACCCAGGATTTTTTCCAGGTCTTTTTTGAGTGGTTTCCCGTTTAAACACACCGTGTTGCTGTTCTTGAGTGTATGATAACGCGGGTCAAGTACGCCGGGAGTCCCGAAACCGATGGTTGATGGTTTCAATCCGGTTTCATCTTTCATTTTTTCAACCAGATGTTTTATCCTGGTTAAAATATGTTGATACCCTTTTTCCTGCTCGGTTGGTATTCTCAACCTGGCAAGGGGGATGGTCGTCATGCTGCTTTCCAGCACGATACCTTCTATTTTCGTACCCCCGAGATCTATACCCCAAAGAGGTTTCATGCTTATCATTTGTTTATAAAATTCAATTCGGCTCGCATACTGATGTACGGAGTGAACTGCATGGTATGGTATACACGCGGTTCAAAAGGTAAATAAATGCTCATAAAGTACATTATAATAATATCTTTTAAAAATAAGATTTATATAACAGATTTAAAACAGTAGTTTAGTATTAAAATTAATTATTAAATAAGAATTGGGTTGGTCTCCCAAAATTTATTAATATTACCTTTTAAACCAATTCGAATCAGCATGTACTTACCGCTATTTTTAGTAATGCTTTTTTTATTACTAGTACCGGCTTTTAACCAGGAAGATAAAAGTAAAATACTCATGGATATATCGAAGGGAGATCAGGTTGTAATAGGTAAAGATAACTGGTCAGGTCCGTCTGATTGTTCTGCCACTGGCGAGGTAAAAAGAGTACCGGATGGTTTGCTGGTTATCGTGAATGTAACAGATGATAAGCTGGTAACCGGGAATGATTTTCTGAACAGCGATGGCGTTGAAATTTACCTGGATACACGGCCATACAAGTTCCGCGGTAAGAACTATTACAGTAAGGGAGTTTTTAAATTAAACGTTGTGCCTGAACTGAATGAGGAAGGGAAGTTGCGTGTGGATTATCATCCTAAAACATACGCTACTGTAGTGCCTTTGATTGAAGTTTCCCACGGGAAAATGAAATACGGGTATTCCGTTAAAGTTTATTTTCCCAACGCGGGATTGAGAAAAAACCATTATATTCTTCGACGAAAAATAGGCCTGGATATTGGTATAAATGATACAGATAAGGATAAAAGAGAAAGCCAGCTCATGTGGCATGGGACAGTTAATAACTGGAAAGATCCTTCAAACTTCAAAATTTTGGTAATACCCAGGTAAAACCAGACTTTAGTAGCGGGATAGGATCTAATCGAAAACTGCTATTTCATGGTGTTCATAACGCTTCACCTAGGTCAAAGGATAATCAATTTATATCTTTTGCACACCTGAACCCGGTATTGAATAGGGAAGTTTCAACAGTATTGTAACCCCTGTACCAAACAGCATATGAATTATCCCCGGCCTGATCGAACATGAAAGATCCCCCCCGGATCACCCGTACAGCCGGATCGGTATTGTGAGGCATTTTATTTCCAGGGTACAGGTTGAATATGTCCTCGCACCATTCCCAAACATTGCCTGCCATGTCGGTCAATCCAAGTTCAGTTTCACCGTAATGCCCGACAGGTGACGTGTATACAAATCCATCAGCTCCCTGGCTTTCTGTTTGTGCACCTTGCCAAGTGTTTGCCATGAACTGACCATTAACAAGAACATTATTGCCCCACGGGTATTTATCTCCCGTGTTTTTTCCATTTCTTGCAGCATATTCCCACTCTATTTCCCTGGGTAACCGTTTTCCAGCCCAAGCAGCGTAAGCTGTTGCATCATTCCAGCTCACGTGGGTAACCGGGTGTTCATCTTTCGCGGGTGGATGGTTCGGACCGAGAGGATATTCCCAATTGGCACCATCCAAAAGATTCCACTTGGAAGAAGCGATATCGTATACTCCCGAGTTGCCAAAATTATCGGCATCTGTAGTATAACCAGATGTATTGATAAAATTCCTGAAATGTTCTACAGTAACAGGATGCTTGTCCAGGTAAAATGATCGAACTGAAACCTCGTGGGCAGGCCGTGAAATTTCCGGTCCCTCGTTCGTGCCAATAGTTATTTTTCCTCCTTCGATTAGGATCATTTCAGCAGGAGTTATTTTTCTTGCTGGGTCGGGTAGTATCGTATCTGGTGCAGCCTGCCCTGAAGAAGTTGTCTTTTTTTTACTTTCTTTCTTTGCTACATTCTCTCTTGATTCATTGGTATTTTTTTCTTTTTCAGGTTTACATGTGACAACCAATAGAATAGAAAAACAAATAAATAAAGCGGTGAGTGAAGATTTCATTTGTATATAGTTTGTTTTATTGTTGATGGGAGAAGTATTTCATGAATTGAGATCTCTCGTAAATTGCAGGATCTTTAAGTTTAGTATATGACATTTTGCCATGGAAATCGTTGATGGAATCATACCCGTATTTTTCCATCCAGCGTTTAAACTCGTGAAGTATAATCCCGAGATATTCAGGACCCTTTTTGTATAACACCGAACAAATCATAACGGCATCAGCGCCTACCAGGAGTTGTTTTGCCACGGCTTTACCATCATGCACTCCAGTTGAGGCAGCAATATCGATTTCGGTGTTTTTATCGGATAAAATTCCAACCCACCGGAGCGATTTGGAAATATCTGAAGGTGACGTGAATATTTCACCGGCTTTAAACTTCATGTTATCAACGTCGATATCAGGCTCGTAGAACCGGTTGAATAAAACCACTCCTTTAACTCCTCTGAAAAACAATTCGTCAACTACACGAACGAGGTTTGTGAAATGGCTTCCCAGTTTAAAAGCAATAGGCAAACTTACCTCGTTTTTTAGCTTGCTGGCCAAATCATAATATATTCTCTCGTAGTCATCTGCTTTCATTCTTTTATCGGAAGGAAAATAAAAAACGTTAATTTCAAGAGCATCGGCACCTGCATCTTCAATTCTTTTGGCGAAACTGATCCAATCATTGGCAGAAATACAATTAATTGAAGCGATGACAGGAATACCTGTTTCCCGCTTAGCTTTCTCAATCAGGCTGAGATATTCCTCTACAGAATTATTCTTGCTGTAATTTCTTATGTAATCTTCCGCCTCGGGGTAATCTGCATGTTCCATCATTTGGCTTACCTCATAGTTAATTTGTTCTTCGAAGAGGGATTTTAGCACGACTGCCCCTGCACCATATTCTTCCAGTTTTTTAATTTTTTCAACACTGTCGGTTAGGCCCGAGCTACTTACAATAACTGGATTTTTAAGTTCAAGACCGATGTATTTTGTTTCAAGGTTCATAGGTCAATTATTTAATTGATATTTAGTTGTATATTCTTTCTCCGAAAATTGAGCTACCAATCCTTACCATCGTACTTCCTTCTTCGATGGCAATTTTATAGTCGTGTGACATTCCCATGGAAAGAATAGAAAAATCCGGGTTACCGTTGAAAAAGGAATTAGATGTTTGATCAAATAACTTTTTCAGGTAGCGGAATTCATCTCTGACGATTTCCATGTTTCCCGTGAAGGTAGCCATTCCCATCAGTCCGCGGATTTTAACATGTTTCAATTCAAGGTATTCCGTTGATGATAGCAGTTGTTTCAATTCTTCTTCATCCATGCCAAATTTAGTTTCTTCTTTAGCAACGTGCATTTGTAAAAGGCATTCAATTATTCGCTCGTTTTTCTCGCCTTCTTTTTCTATTGCTTTAAGTAATTTAAGGCTGTCAACCGAATGGATTAAAGTAATAAACGGGGCAATATATTTTACTTTGTTTCTTTGAAGGTGTCCAATCATATGCCATTGGATATCCTCGGGAAGTTCATCTTTTTTATCTATTAGCTCCTGTACCTTGTTCTCCCCGAAAACTTTTTGTCCGGCATCATAAGCCTCCATTATTGTTTTGGGAGTCTTGGTTTTAGAAACGGCGACCAATTCTGCTTTACCTTGTAATTCGTTGATTATATGTTTCAGATTTTCCTTGATACTCATTGTTTCTCGACGTTTTCACCTCAAAAGTAAGAAAAATGGAATAAAAATCAGCTTTGAAGCGACCATTTTATTTGGGATAATAGAGTATGGAAAAATTCGTTCTTTCAAAAATAACTTGTAGTTAACCTTCAATTATAAAATTATTTCATATAATTGCAGCGTTAAATGCTTTAGAACATTACCCATTTATGAAACTCACTGTAGTAGGGGCCGGGAACGTGGGTGCCACTTGTGCATCGGTGGTTGCCGAGAAAGAAATATGCAGTACCGTTGTAATGCTTGATATAACTCAGGGGCTGGCCGAGGGTAAAGCACTTGATATGCTTCAAATGGCACCCCTGGCACTTTATGATACAAAAACTATTGGTGTGACCAATGATTATGAAGCCACGGAAGATTCTGATATTGTTGTTATAACCTCTGGTTTCCCGAGAAGTCCCGGTATGTCGCGTGATGATTTGATCTCCACGAACGCTCAAATTATAAAAACAGTTACCGAGAATATAGTCACATACTCGCCTAATGCCATTATCATCATGGTTTCAAACCCGCTTGATGCAATGGCATATTGTGCTTTAAAGGTTTCCGGTTTTCCCCCCGAAAGAGTAATGGGCATGGCCGGGCTTTTAGATACTGCTCGTTATAAGGCATTTATTGCTGATGAACTTGACTGTTCCATTAAAGATATTCAATCAATAATTCTTGGTGGACATGGAGATTTTATGGTTCCGTTAAAAGAATATACCACGGTGATGGGTGTACCCGTTACGCAATTAATTTCTGAGCAGAAACTGGATGAGATCATTAAACGCACCCGTATGGGAGGCGGTGAACTGGTGAGCCTGATGGGAAAATCAGCATGGTATGCCCCGGGATATGCAACTGCCCGAATGGTAGAAGCCATTGCACGGAACCAGAAAAGATATTTCCCTGTAAGCGCCTACCTTCAGGGAGAATATGGTTTAAATGATATATTTTTTGGCGTACCGGTAAAATTGGGTAAAAAGGGAATTGAAAATATCATGGAAATAAATCTATCAGGTGAAGAAAAGAAAGTCGTTGAGAAATCGGCCACGAGCGTGTATGATTCCATTGCAATCATGAAAAAGCACCTGAAATTCTCCTGATGAAATGACATGCTGATAAACCCGGGGATAACCATGAAAATCAGGAGTAGAACGACCCGATTGACATGTTGCCATTGACACGGCATTAGACTACTGGAATTTCTTCTGCTTCTTCTCCCGAGGGTTTTTCTTCTTTCCTGCTTGAAATTTTATTCAGTTCAGCCTGTATTTCAGCAATTCTCATGTTGACTTTTTCCAGTTTTTTCTCTTTTTTAATGATTTCTTTCTCTTTTAACATCATGAGTTCATCCTTGGCCTTTTCCTGCTTCTTTATAGCCTCTTTCAATTTCTTCTGTAACCTGGCCTGCCTTTTCTTTGTTTGTTTGTCTAAACCATCCTTATTAGATTCAGTAATAACCACCTTGCTTTCATTAACAGGGGTTTTGGCATTTTTCTTTTTCATTATTTAAGTTATTTAAAAAACTTTCCACATTTATTTAATATAAAATTAACGCAATATTATTTATTTGGAAAGATACATAACTAATAATTCACATTACCTTAATATAAAATTAATAAAAAATTAAGATTGGATGAAAAAGTTAAATTAATTTCTCCTTAACGAGTCGTGAGATATTTTCTTATTATTTTTGCATCCTCATGAAAATGTGGAACGGATGGAAATCAAAGATTTATTTTTCCTGGTTGCAGTTTTGTTTTTGAGCCCGGGCTTCTCTTTCGGGGTGCAGGAACCCGACACGGTTAATTTATTGGAAATATCTGTTGTTTCGTCACGCGCTCAACTCAAAGCTTCTGAAACGGGAAAATATATTAGTATCATTCGTGCAGAACAGTTAGAGAACTTACCTGCTAATACATTAGATGAATTATTAAAATATTTTCCATCTGTTGAGGTTTGTTCCCGTGGGCCTTTTAGCGTGCAGTCTGATCTTTCCATCAGGGGAAGTTCTTTTGCCCAGGTTCTTGTTCTCATTGACGGGATGCGGTATAATGATCCTTTAACAGGCCATTTTAATGCATACTTGCCCGTGCATATACACGAAATTGATAGAATTGAAATATACAGGGGTGCTGCAGCCGCTATTTTTGGTCCTGATGCAATGGGAGGTGTAATTAGTATCATTACAAAAACTTTTTCCCGGGAAATTGATCAAGAAAAAGGATTGAATACCTCAGGGAAAATATGGGCCGGACAACATTTGTTGGCGGGTGTTTCGCCCGGCTTTAGTTACCAGGGAAAAAAAATACAACTTGGCGGTGGGTTAACATGGCAAGAGTCTGCAGGACATGAAATTCATGGTGATTCAAGGGGTGATTTCAAAATTAGAACATTCTCGGGTTCAATGGCCTATAATCCCAATGATAATTGGAAAATTATGGCAAGAGCAGCTTCTGACTTCAGGGATTTCAACGCGAAATATTTTTACACGATCAGTCCTCTCGATTCTTCCAGGGAAAGTATTGAAACTATTTACACGCAATTGCAGGTGCTGTATCAAAAAGACAAGAGCAAGTATACCATGCAGGCATTTTATAAAAGCCTGAATGACTCTTTCTTATTTAATCCCAGTTTTCCTGCAAATATCCATGCATCACACCTCTATGGTTCAAATTTTGATTATTACCGTTACTTTTCTGAGAACTTTAAGCTATCCGCGGGAATACAGGTTGAAGAGAGAACTATTTCCAGTACTGATCGTGGTAATCACGATGACTTACACCTGGCATTTTACAGTACATTGAATTTTAAATGGTATAACAATTTAAATCTGACAACCGGCTTAAGAACTGACTTTGATGAGAATTATGGTTTCGAGTTTTTGCCACAGGTAAATATTTCATGGCAGCAGGGAAAACTAACTTCGCGGGCTTCCGCTGGCAGGACCATCAGGGCGCCTGATTTTACCGAGCGTTATATTTCAACTCACTTGCCTGGAACATTATCTTCCGGGAGAAACCTGGGCAATCCAGACCTGAAAGCAGAACGTGCATGGAGTTTTGAAGCAGGTGCTGATTATTACCTGTCTTCTTATTCCGCGTTACATTTGACACTATTCAGGAGATATTCAGACAACCTTATTGATTACGTGCTCACGGATGCGGCCCTTATCCAATCTAAAGTACAACTTGAAAACAATGGTCAGTATTTTTATGCCTCCAATATTCATGACGTGATGACTACCGGAATAGAATTCTCCGGCGAGATGAATGTTACTTTCAGTCCTAAAAGCAGTGTCAGGTTGCAATCTGGAATTACACTGATGGAGCATCAAACAGACATGGATTCAAGATCAAAGTATCTTTCAGGAAGGCCCTTGCAAATATTTAACCTGAATACAACCTGGAAAAACCAGTATTTTACCGTTTCTCTTGCCGGGAATTGGAAAAGAAGAAATATTTTTTCTGAAGGTATTCCGGCATATGAACCTGAAAATTCTTACACGATATGGGATACAAGATTACAAGTACCCCTTTTGTCAGGAAAAATAAGACCCTACATGGAAGTAAAGAATCTTTTTGATAAAGAATATTCGGACATTCTGGGTGCCAGGATGCCCGGAAGGTGGATTATTGGCGGAATTCGCTGGCAATTGTAATATTGATTAAGAAAATGGAATTATTCTTCGCCGAAAAATTTTGGACTAAAATTTACCAGGTACAATCTTTCTGTTGCCCTTGTAACCGCGGTGTAAAGCCAGCGAAGATATTCCCTGTCGATCATTTCTTCGCGGAGGATACCCTGGTCAATAAAAACTGCTTTCCACTGTCCACCCTGTGCCTTATGGCAGGTTACAGCGTAGGCGAACTTAACCTGTAGTCCATTGAAGTAAGGATCCATTCGAACTGCCTCGTATTGTTTCTTTCTGGCAGGAATATCCTGGTAATCTTCAAGAACGGAATAAAAGAGATCTTTGTTTTGGCCCGAAGTAAACGCGGGTCCTTCCAGCAATAAAGTATCCAGAATTATTTTTATCTCTACCTCCATGTCCTTGTAATCAATAAGCTCGGCAATTATTTCAGCAAATCTTATCCCGTATCTCTCCTCGTAACCCAGTATTTTCTGAACGCGGATAATATCGCCATTAGCTATAAAATCAGGGTTTTCTTCTTCCGCGAGCCAGTAATAGTTGTTTTTCACGACCATTAAATAGTCACCCGGTGATATTTCTTCTTCACGGAACAAAATAGATTGTCTGATCCCCTGGTTATATTTATTCGCGCGTTTATTCGACCGGCAAATTATGATGGTCTGATCCATGCCGAATTTATCGTAACATTCTGATATTTCTTCACCCAACTGGCTCCCGGGCAGGCGAATGAAATCGTCAAAATTGTCATTTAACCGGGGAAATCCTTCAAATCCTTCATGGAAGTAATTTCTAATTGTTGTAGCATTGTTCAGTATGCCGCTATCGAGATTATGTCTTACCACATCATCGAGTAGTTTTTCATGGACATCAAACCCGTAACTTTCCAGGGTTTTTGAATCAAGAGCCGGACTGATATCTGTTCCTACCGGGGGTAGTTGTGCAGTATCACCTATTAGAATTAGTTTACATCCTTTATTATTAAAAACGTATGAAAGTAAATCTTCAAGTAGATTCCCGGTGCCAAAAATGGACTGGTCAGCAGAACCAGTGTTGATCATGGATGCCTCATCAACAATGAAAAAGGTTTGGGAATGGAGGTTCCTGTCGAGCGTAAACTCTCCAAAACCATCTTTCGCGGATTTTTGCCTGTATATTTTTTTGTGGATGGTATAAGCTGGGTTACCAGATGCCAGTGAAAGCAGCTTCGCGGCCCTGCCCGTGGGAGCAAGTAAAACCGACCGTAGTTTTAAACCGGGTAAAATGTTAATGAAAGAACTCAAAACAGTGGTTTTTCCGGTTCCGGCAAATCCTTTTACAACCAGAATCTGTTGTCGAGGGGCGTGTGTCAGAAATCCAGCCAATGCCTGTATTAATTTGTCCTGGCTTGGCGTGGGAACATACTCTAATTTCTCTTTTATTAACCTGATTATATGGTCTTTTATCATACTTCCTAAATAAATGGATGTAATAGCCCTAAAATTTGTTTTTTTTCTTATTTTTGCATCAAACTTAAACAAAGAATAATAAAAATGAGAACAGTTATTCAGATTATTTTAGGAATAGCAATCGTAATGATGGGATATCTTCTGGTAGAAAGCATCATGAATCCTATCAGGTTTAATCAGGAAAAAGATAGAAGGTATGATGCCACAATCAAGCGACTGAAAGATATCAGAACCGCACAAGTTGCTTATAAAGCTGTATATGGAGAGTTCACGGGAAGTTTTGATACATTAATTAATTTTATTAAAACCGACAGCTTCAGAGTTGTTAAAAAAGAAGGTATGTTAAGTGATAGTTTAATTGAAGCGGGCTGGACTGAAAGAGAAGCGCTTCGAGCAGGCATCATTAGCAGGGATACAATCAGGGTATCTGTCCTTGATTCACTTTTTGGCCATCGATTCCATGTTGATAGTCTCAGGTACATACCCTATTCACGAGGAAAAGAATTTGAAATGGGTGCCACGAATATCGAAACCGGATCCAAGGTGAATGTTGAGATCTTCGAGGTTAAAGTGCATAATAATGTTCTTTTAGAAGGATTAGATGAACAGCTTATTATTAATTTTAACGAGGAACGAGAAAAGATGACCGGATACCCGGGACTCAGAGTTGGTTCCCTCGAGGAAGCAACAAATAATGCCGGGAACTGGGAGTAATAAACAGAAGCATGCCCGCTTTATCATTTGTCGATGAAACATACGATCCTAATATTACAGAAACATATTACCTGTCCATTCAGGCAAACCTGAATGGACTTTCTTTTTCTGTTACAGATCCTATTGCAGGTAAATATATTGTTCTCAGGGAATATAACCTGGATAATTCATTACCGGTAGATGATATATATGACAGAATTGCTGATATTGCTGACAAAGATGATTTTTTACAGGAAAAATTTAAAAAAGTAAATATAATCTGGACTTCCCGAAAATTCACCTTGATTCCCTCCGCGCTTTTTGATAAGGATAACCTGAGGTTTTATTTCGAATTCCATCATCAACTTGAAGAGTTAGATGAGTTACACTACAGGTTTATTCCTGAAATTGAGGCATACTCGGTATTTACCGTTCCGAATCATGTGGCCACTACTTTTACCCGGAAGTTCCCAAATCCTGTTTTCTTTCATCAGTCCGTTCCTCTCGTCCGGGATATTTTCCAGCATCATTTACCCGGGGAAGGAGATCAAGTCGTTTCTTTGAATATCAGCGATGATTTTATTGATATCATGATTACCGATGATGAAACATTGATTTTTTACAATACATTCACATGTAAACACCCGCGTGATATTCTCTATTTTGTTCTTTACATGTATGATCAATTTAACCTTGACAGGAAGTACACACCGTTGCTGGTTTCAGGCAATATAATTACCCGCTCGGAATTTTACCATTTACTGCAAGCGTATATTGGAAGCATAAAAATTAGAAAAATAAAAGAGGAAAGAATTTATAGTTATACCTTTGAAAAACAAGTACTGCATAGGTTTACAAATCTTTTTTTTCTTGAGAATTGCGAATTATAAGCGGAAAATATAAAGGCAGGCAAATCAATCCTCCTAAAAGTATAAGGGCAAGACCTACCACGGATTACGCGAAAGAAGCACTTTTCAATGTTTTGGAAAACAGGTTCGATCTTGAAGAAACAAACGTGCTTGATCTTTTCGCCGGAACCGGCAATATAAGTTTTGAGTTTGCTTCCAGGAATGTCAAAAGAATTGTAATCGTGGAAAAAGACCGGGTTCACGTGTCATTTATAGCGAAAACAGTTAAGAATCTGCAACTTGCCGGGGTTGACATTATTCGTGGTGATGTTTTTCAGGTTTTGAAACGGCTGAATGAAAGCTTCGACATTATTTTCTGTGACCCGCCGTATCATATGGAGGATATTCACTTGATACCATCATTGGTAATGAAAAATAACCTGCTTACACGTGACGGAATTCTAATTATCGAGCATTCTTCCCGCGTGATCCTGAAAGACCTCCATGGTTTTGTTGAACATCGATATTACGGCAACGTTAATTTTAGTTTTTTTCAATTTACTCTTTAGCTTGCATTATTCATCCGTTTAGTTTACTCACAATTATATATTTTCTTCCAAAAAACTTTTATTATTTAAAGGTCGGAAGGAACCCTCATGTTAGTCCTTAATGATTTATGGTGTACTTTTGTTCATGAGGGTTTCAATTGTGTACATGAGCTAAAGGCTAACATGGAATGTTAGGCGAAGCAGGCATTACCTTGTAAAAATTAGTTTGGGTAAGGAAAACCGTGTTACAAGAATAATAAAGGTATAAGTTGATTTAACAAAAGTAAAAAAACCGGGCGACCGGTCTTTTTATTAATAACAACTTGTTTTTAAATAGATTTAGTTCATTTTTAATCCCCTGCTTCTCAGTAAAGGTTCAATCTTGGGCTCTCTTCCCCTGAAATCAATATACATTTGCATGGGTTCTTTGATTCCGTTCTTCTCAAGTATATTTTTCCTGAACGAACGAGCGGTTGCCTGATCAAAGAGACTGGTTTCTTTAAAGGCTTCGAAAGCATCGTTATCCATCACACTTGCCCAGATATAAACATAATAACCGGCATCGTACCCACCCGAAATATGGTTGAAATAAGTGCTCCTGTATCTTGAAACAATCTCGGGAATCAGTCCGATTTTATCAAAGTACTTTTTCTCAAAATTAGCTACATCAATATTCCCTGGTTCGCTTAAAGTATGATAGGCCATGTCCAGTCTTGCTGCCGCAAGGTATTCCATGGTAGCAAATCCCTGGTTGAATAATTTACTTTCTGATATCTTTTGGATAAGCTCATCCGGGATCACTTCACCTGTTTGATAATGTTTAGCATACGACGCCAGAACCTCAGGTTGGAAAGCCCAATGTTCCATGATTTGCGAGGGTAGTTCAACAAAATCCCACGCGATATAGGAAATGGGATATGTTGTTCTGGCCAAAAGACCATCAAGCGCGTGTCCAAATTCATGAAATAATGTTTCCGTTTCATCCATGCTAAGCAGCGAGGGGGTTGTTTCTGTGGGTTCAGTGAAATTTCCAACGACCGTGATTACCGGAGGAACCGGCTCTTTGTTTTTGATCATGTAATCCTGGTAGTCACCGCACCACGCACCACCTCTCTTACTTTCCCTGGGGAAAAAGTCCATGTAAAGAATGCCAATGTGATCTCCATTTTGTTCTTTAACCTGATATACTTGTGCATCGGGATGTGGTTTTGGAATATCTTTTATTTCCGTGAACGTGAGGCCAAATAGTTTATTGGCAACGCCAAAAGCACCTTCACGTACCTGGTCAACACTAAAATAAGGTCTTAATTCCGATTCATCCAGATCATATTTTTCTTTTCTCAGCTTCTCGGCGTAATACCACCAGTCCCACGATTCAAGTTTGATTTCCGGGATATCTTTCGCGGCTATTTCCTGTAATGCTGCAGCTTCTTTTTTAGCTACCGGAACCGTGGCATCCCAAAGATTCTCCAGTAAATCCATCGCATTTTCAGGGGTTTTCGCCATCCGGGATTCAAGCCTGTATGCAGCGTGGTTTTCATAACCGAGTAATTTGGCTCTTTCTGCTCTCAATTTTACCATATCCGAGAGGACCTTCTTGTTGTCTAACTCGTTATCATGATTGGCTAGGTTGGTATATGCCATGTAGATTTCTTTTCGCAATTCCCTGTTATCAGCATATTGAAGAAAAGGAATCATGCTTGGTTTCTGGGTGGTAAAAATCCATTTGCCTTCCATCCCCTCTTCCTTCGCTTTTTCAGCAGCAGTTTCGATTACACTAGCGGGTAATCCTTCCAAATCTTTTTCATTATCAATTATTAACTGATAGGAATTGGTTTCTTTCAGGACATTTTCCCTGAACTGGAGTCCAAGTAATGAGAGTTCCTTATTGATCTCCATCAACCGGCCTTTCTTATCATCCGGAAGTGTTGCTCCACTTCTGACAAAGCCACGGTACAAGTTCTCCAGGATAAAAAGTTGCTCATCAGTTAATTGCTCTTTATCTGCCTTGTCATAAACAATTTCAATTCTTTCGAAAAGTTGAGGATTTAGATTGATAGCATCCTTGTGAGAGGATAATTTTGGTGATAATTGCTTGGCAATAGCCTGCATGCTATCGTTGGTAGCGGCGCTTAGCAAACCATAAAAGACATCAGAAACCCTTTCCAGAGTTTCAGAGCTATACGCGAATGCTGCCACGGTATTGTCAAAATCCGGAGATTCAGGATTGTTGATGATTTCATCAATCAATTCATTTTGTTCCTGCATTCCCTGTTCGAAGGCAGGTATGAAATGCGATGTTTCTATCCTGTCAAAAGGGGGAACATCAAATGGGGTATCCCTCTCCGAGAGTAAAGGATTATTTGATTGAGTGTTTTTGTTACCGGTAAATGTACAACTACCGATGATGAATGTGATGATTAAAATAAATAATACCCTGTTCATTTTTTTTTTAATTAATGATTAATAAAATCCAAAAATAAAAACCTGAAATTATGTTATACTATAAAACGGTATGTTTTATAATACATTGCACGCGCATCGATTGAGCAAATCGCTCAATTTGGGTTCAATACATTTTATTGACGCGTCACATTTATTTATGCAGAAAGAATACCCCTTTATTTAGGGCATGTGGCATAGATCATCCGCCAGTTTTTCATGGACATGAATTAGCATGAATATATCCTTTGCACTATAAGACTATTCTCAAAAAATATGAATAGACAAATTATTTTTGTTTGAGGTATCAGGAAATGATCCTGTGGTGTTAGAAAACGCATTCGAAATTGTAGAGGGCATTTATGCCGATACCTGGGCCGATGTAATTGCTCCTCCGCTTGTTCTGACCAATAAAGGCATACGCGTCCCGGTTACTGAGTCCTTTTATTGTGGTTTCTTTTTTATTTACAGATCAATTAAATTCTGATACCCAAAATAAAAATTCATTCCATGCTTTCTTTCTCGTGCCATTATCATACTGTATCAGTCCGATTGTTTCTAATGACTCGGCAAACTGATCAATAAAATCTTGCGGCAAGCCTTCATTTTCCAGCATTTCATTAAATATTTCCGTTACTTCCGGTGACCAATCCACTAACTGGAAATTAAAGGCTGCTTTAATCCTTTCTTTCTCCTTCATTTCATTGAAGAATACTTCAAAGAATTTTCGCTGTATTTCCTGAGAACTATTCAGGGTGGTATTACCCGAATACATTCCCAACTCCTGGATAACAATAATTTTCTCACCTGAAACATCCAGCATCCTCTGAATGTCGGATTTAATTTCAGTTTCAGTTTGAGCAACATAATAAAGTGGAGGTGCAAACTGAGATTTTGCACCATAATAATTAAAGCAGGCTACATCGCATGCTGCCAGTATTTCATAAATGCCCGGTTTATCGTCATCCAGACTGCCTTCAGAAAAGGTAACTGTAACCGCCATTTTTTCGTTTATTTGTTGGACATGTTCTTTAATCTCTTGTAAAAACTCAAGTATTTGTTTATCAAGATCGGACACTTCTCCAAACGAATTTTCGGCTTCATTACTAATTGAGATAAGAAAACCATTATATTCTACCAACAATGGAATCACCCAATCCATTAAGTTTTTAAATCTTAGGATAAATACAGGGTCATCAAAATCTTTCGCTTTTAAATCATCAGGGACTACCGGTTCACCACTGTCATACGCGGAAATCAACAGAAATATTTGAAGTCCCTCAGCTTTCATTTCCATCAATCGTTGCTCAAATCTGACTTTGTCGTATGTATTTGGAGATGGTTCTAACTCCGGCCAGTCAATTTGTAGCCGCCCAACCGACATTCCGGCACTTATAGCTTCCTGCCATCTCGCGGCCATAGAATCAATTGTGCCAGGAGGGTTTGATGGGTTAAATCCCTTGATGGTTCCAATTCTATTTTCGCCGTTTAAAAGGGGTAATTCACCGGCAATACTATCAATTCGGGGATTCAAAGGGGTTTTGTCTTTCTCACATGCATACAAAATCAACAAAAAAGCAATGAAGGTAATATTGAATTTACTCATGTTAATTTTTTGTATGTTTGACAAGAATGTAAAAATATCATCCGGTTTTCGTTTAAAGTGGCGACACTTAGTTTAGTTTTCTTCACTAATATATGATTAACTTCAACGTAAACATAATCAATATGCTAATGCAAAAAACGTTCACTCCCAAATATTGTTTCTCCAATACTTAGGGGGTCTCTCTGCCCGAACCTCTAAAGTAATAATATCTGTATACTTAAGTCCGTTGCGATCGGTACTTACTACCTCAATAGTATGTACGCCCAAAGGCAGTTCAGGCAGTTTTACCTTCCACAGGTGCATGTTTCGGTCAGCGATGGAACCTTGAGGTTGCGGAGGTGCCGGTCCGTATTTACGACCTGTAAAAAGCTGTTGCCCTTGCGATTTCTCGTCTCCTCGCGTGCTTTGAACAGCATAGCGTGCAACTGATAGCTGTCTTGCAGTTGCAAAGGGATCGGCCCACTCTGCACCAATCTTAATGCTTTCGCCTGCTCCTTGTTGCGTGCGCTCAAGGGTCAACACTTTTCCATTGGATAGGGTTGCTTCCACCATCGTTTCGGCTGATCCTGCCCAGACATTTGCCGTAAGCCATACACCACCCTTAATATCTCCAGGTGTTAGTAACCTGGTATCTGGTAAATCGTTCACGGAAAAGGGTGGAACGGAATCCCTTTCTGATAAGGGTTTGGATGCCCACCCGGTAATGGCATCGTACCATTCGCGAAAAGCCGGGGTGTTAAGTGCCACCCACTGTCCTCGATCCTTACCCAATCGGGCACCCACATATCTTTCCCTGTAATCCGGTCCATTAAAATCTACATGAAAATATCCCATTGGTGCTCCCATGCGCTGCAAAGCCATTGGTACGCCAAAAATGTTAAAATCGCCCTGGTACCAAGATCCGGAAGCGGCTCCGACGATAATATGACGAAAAGGCAGGGGCCCAATGCCCAACGTTTCAGTCCAACCCTCGAATCGTTGACCCGGGGAATGATTTTCTGTGGTGTGCATGTGTCCTGATAATGATAAAGCGTCCCGCCCTTCAACGATTTGGTAAATCCTGGGAAGTTCATCCGTTTGGTGCTGTCCGTTTCTTTCATCAACAGATGACACGAATGGAATATGACTATTTAGAACTATCAGTTTTTCATCGGGAGTGTTATCTATCAGCCCCTCGAGCCAGGTGAACTGTGTCTCCGTTAAGCGTCCGTTGTAAGTTGGTGTCTTACCCTCTGCACAATTCGCCCTCCCACGTGCCACGTCTTCCTCACCGCAGGGATAGTAAATGTTATCAAGTACCACAAAGAGCACATTTCCATTTTCAAACGCGTAGTAGTTTGGACCATACATTCGTCGCCACGAGTCTGCTTTATCAGCATTTGTTTTGGCATCAAAGTCAATATCGTGGTTTCCAATCACCAGCCACTGTGGCATTCCTGTTGTTGCCGCCAGCTCGAGGTTGCGTTGCAAAAGTCCCAGGTCATCTCCAACGACATCGCCCAGTTGAATCATGCAATCGCCTTGTCGGTAATCAGCTTCAAGAATATCTGTAAATACACCATCCCTGAGCCATCCCAACTGCTCGTTGGTGTATGTTTGTGGATCGCCCAGAATTGCACATGAAAATTGGTTTCCTGCAGCACCATCCCGGGTTAACGGGAAGTTGATTCGTTCAGGAGCAGGTCCGGTATCGGGCAATCCGCCAAACCTCATATTATAGCCGGTTCCACCCTCTTTATGGATATAAAAAAACTGTGGGACCATCAGCTCATTTACAGGAACTCTCCAACCCGCGGGCTGAACGATGGTGAGATTCATATCACTTCTTACCGGGATCTCGTAAAAGCCGTTTTCTTTTGTGCGGACCCATTCTAACCCGTTTGAAACAAGCACGCCGGCAACACCACTTTCACCATTATCCATGGTCCCGTTTTTGTTGGCATCATCAAACACGTATCCTGAAATATTTTCTGCACCCGCACCCTTACCTATTAATTGGGGCGATGCAATCCATATCTGACCATAGGATGAAATCGTATAGAACTGTATCACCAAAAGGAGTAAAAAAACTCTGTTTTCAATAAATTTTCTCATGATTGAAATTTCACTAATGTTTATTTTTTTTGATCTATTAAGTTTTATTACCACTGCTTTAATGAAAAAGATAGCGATGGGAATTAACTCCTGCACTGACCCAAAGAGTTAATACACAGGAGAAGAAAGCAAATTTCGTCACTTTTGTCAAAGGAACAAAAGTTATGTTTTCGTTTTGCCAATTTTCGTCTGAAGGGTCAATTTCGATAATCCTATGGTTGTAATTTATTTGAAGCCATGCAAATTCGCCAACATTGCCATCAGCAAATTTGTTTTTTGTTGCTTGCACAACTTTGGAATTAAACACCGGTTCGGTTAGCAAAAAAATACAGGGCATGCACTTGTGGCAATATCGCAACCAATAAAGCCCAAAACAGGTTGACTCACACGCATTAGGCAATCAATATCAAAGAACGTTTTCTTTTTATTCGTTGTAACCCAAAAATACAGTTTTTTCTTTTTACTCACATCATATTTTCTTTTTCAATTGAGTTATTGAGGGCTTCGCCGTTCAACTGAAAGTATATCAATTGAAAATAAAAAAAGATATTAGTCCCTGTGACAAATATATTTATAGGGACAAATCTCGCATCTTTTCTCGTCCGAGGTTTGATAAAATGGCACTTCCGGGTTAAATATTTCCTTGCAAAGCCCGGCGAGATGCTCGCTGAATTCCTCGTGGTAACTGTTGTAATCGTGCACTAACTGTTTTTTTCCTTTATCTTTAATCAATGGTGAAAAATCATCTTTATAGATTTCTTTAACATTGTAAATACCAGGGGTGAGGATGCCCGCGTTATTATGCTCGTTCTTATACAACCAGGCATACATGAATGTTTGAAATACATGTTCACCGCTAGATATACCATTTTCCTGGAAAATATCTTCCAGTGATTTAAATGCAACTTTGCTTGTTCCGGTTTTGTAATCTATGATCCGGGTGGTGCCGTTTACCCTGTCAACACGGTCAATCTTACCCCCCGTGTTTACTCCCGGCCTGTTAGCTCCTTCCGGGAAAATAGCTGTTTGGCATTTCATTTCAACACCTTCTATCGTGAATGGGCCGAGTTCTATATCTTTTTTAAGGATTTCCCTGGTATAATTTTCTATAATGCGTTTTACAATCAGGTTCACTCCCGTAACAGGAGTTTCTTTCCTGTTTTTTGTGGCTTTTTGCATTTCACTGGATACGAGAGATGTTATTCGTTTTTCATCTTTAATTATCTCCGCGAGCATGGTTTTTTCGATATTTTTTCCTGTCAGGGGCCTGTAAATTTCTTCCAAGATGCCATGCAAAACTTCACCGATAATCCTGTTATCGGCATCTTCAACCACCTCGGGAATATCTTCCAGCTTTATTACATAACGAAAATAAAACCTGAGGGGACAATTTAGGTATGTAGTGAAACTTGTTGGGGCCAGGTAACTATCACCACCCGGGAAAGTAAACTTTTTCAATTTTGCCATTATTTTCGTCGACTTAGTAATAGAGATTTCCTTGTTCGCGACGGGAAAGATATCAGGAGCCTGGTGGAGGTAATTTATCCGGAACGCGGTTTCATATTTTAACTGGTACATGAAACGGCTCATTTCACCGGTAAGCAGACCTTTTTCATTGTTATTATAAACGAGATAAATATTTCGTGCCCGGTGCAATAAACGGTAAAAATAGTAAGCGAATATTGAATCCTGATGCTCTACTGTTTGTAAATTAAATCCTTTTCTCAGGTTGTAGGGAATGTAGGAGAGGGGAACGGATTTTTTCGGGAAAATTCCCTCGTTCATGGATAAAAGGATGATATTTTCAAAATCAAGCACTCTTGTTTCAAGAACTCCCATTACCTGTATACCTTTTAAAGGTTCGCCGGTAAATGAAACGGAAAGTCCCTGCAGTGTTTTTCTTATCAACCTCATCATTATATCGGGCGAAAGGTTAATGTTAAGGCTGATTACGATATCATTCAACCTCTTTAATGATAAATGTACCTGGTGCAGAATTTCGGCATGCAACAGCATGTAAGGTTCTTGACCAGCATTGTTTTCTTTTTCATCTTCTTCATCAAAATTACCTGCTTCGGTTGTTAGCTTGTATAAAAGGGAACCTGTAACATCAGTCAGGTAACCTGCTATCGAAACCGGTGTTTGTTCAGGGAATATGCTTGCCAAAAAATCATTCCGTGCCAGTTCAACTGCCTTGGAATAGATGAGATTATGGCGGGTGATGGTATCAAGTATCCCGCGTGCCATTTCATCCATGCAAAACTGGTGATTCAACACTGCTCTTACATACTTGTGGTAATATAACCGGTCACCATTTTTCGAGGGAATGGCAGTTTTCTGCAATTCTCCAAGCAAATCAATTAAACTAAACAAGGGAGAAGCTGCTACAGGATATCCCATGGTTACATTCACGTCTTCAATTTCATCAGGGAGAGAATAGAGCACGGGAAGTAGTAGTTTTTCATCGCACAAAACAATAGCAGTATTCAGAGGATCGGTTGTCGGGTTGAATTCTGGAAGGAACTCATGAACCAGTTTTGCCTGTCCAACATCCGATGGAATCGAAACAAAACTGAAATTCTTTTCCTCAGCTTTCTTTTGCAGGTAATGGCCGGGTTCAATTTCTGAAGGAAATAGTCGAATATTTTCCCGCATGAAGAAGCCGGCCTCATGTCTCGGGTTTTCAACATACCATTTATCATAATCCCAGTAAAACAGAATTTTTTCTTCCTGCCTGAACTTTTTGAAAATGTTTTTCTCGCATTGGTTGAGGGCGTTAAAACCTACGATAACCAACTTCGTGTATTTCATTGGAGGTAACCCGTTCTTTTTTATGTCATCAACTACCTCGCGGTATAACATGCCTTCATAGGCTATATTCCTGGTTTTTAACTCGTTTTTAAACAGCAAGTAAACATCAAAGAGCTTATCCCAAACATTCAAAAACTCTTCTTTTTCCCTTGATGACCGGCTTTTTTGAATATTATCCCAGAAAGTGGAAATTACTTTTAACTGTTCATCGTTGAAATACTCGAATCTGGCTTCTATTTCTTTTAAATCCCCGATATTATTGTAGAGTTGTTGAGCATCGACAAGGTACTTGTCAACGTCATCGAAATCGCTTAATAAAGTTTCTCCCCAGGAAAAGAAATCGTCGAGAGTCTCTGTTGATCCGGTAACAGAAATATAGCTTTTGAAAAGCATTGTAACCAAGGTCAGGTGATCGGCTACCTGAAGCCCCGAGAATTCCTGCTGTAGTTCACTGATGGTTCTAATCTCGGGACACATAACTGGCTTTTCCGTTAATTCTGATAAATACCGTTGGAAGAACAAACCTGGTCTTTTCCCTGGGAATACCAGGCAATAATCAGCAAGTTCATCCTTATGGTTCCTGTATAAATTTTCTGTTACCTTGTATAGAAAAGTATCTTTCATTGGTCAGTTGTATTGTATAGTCTGCCCTGCCAGGTATTTCTTCTGGCGAGTTCATTTTCAAACATTTGCAGTATCTCGTAATATCTCAGACTCCAGTTCATGTTTCCGGCCTGGTACTGAAGTGTGGTTTCGCCGGCAATTCTTTCAATCACGATAGCCGGGTTTAGTCTTTCCACGAGATCAATAAGTTGACTGATATATTCATCGACCGTGTACAGGTGAACTTGCAGTTTTCCCTCGCTGTAATCCTTCGCCATGCGGGTGTCTTTTACAATTTGTAGCTGGTGAAATTTAAGGGTTGTAATGGGCAACTCACTTATCCTGTCCATCGAATTCAGAAGTTGCCGGTTAGATTCTCCTGGTAAGCCAATAATGAGGTGTGCTCCTACCTGTATTCCCCGCTCGCTGGTCATTTTAATGGCTTCAACACTCTGTTGGAAGGTATGTCCCCGGTTAATTGCCCGGAGTGTTTCATTATAGCATGATTCAACCCCGTATTCTATCATGACGTGGTGATTTTCATGTATTTCAGCGAGTAAATCAAGTTTCTCCGCATCTATACAGTCGGGTCTTGTGCCAATAACGATACCTTCAATGCCCGGGTAAGAAAGAGCTTCTTCAAAAATATATCGTAAAAAATCTACCGGCCCGTAAGTGTTGGAATAGGCCTGAAAATAAGCGAGATACTTGGTGGTTCCCTTGTACCGGCGGGCATGAAAAGTAATGCCCTCTTTTATTTGTTGTTTGATGGGTTTCGCGGGAGAGCAATAGGAAGGATTAAACGCATTGTTATTACAAAAGGTACAACCACCGGTACTGATAGTTCCATCCCGGTTGGGACAGGTAAATCCGGCATCAAGTGTTACTTTTTGTACCCTTTCACCAAATAATTTCTTGATATACTCGGTATACGCGTTAAATCTTCTCCCGTGCCCCCAGGGGTATATTTTTTTTTCCTTATTCATGTGGTTCGATTTTTACAATATCGTCCAGGGTCACGTACCACAAGTATCCGGTCACTTCAGTGAAACCCATTTCCTTCATGTACCCGATGTATTCTCTCACTTGTTTCGTATGCTTATTATTCCTGGCATTCCCAAATTTGAAATCGATGATTTTGGCCTGGTTTCCGCGTGTAATAACCCGGTCAGGCCTGCGTACTTTAGCGTTTTTTAAAATGATCGCGGGTTCTGTTTTTACTTTCCACCCCGGGTCAAACCATTCTTTTACTTCATTCTTTTGGAATAATTTTTCCAGTTCAATAACAAAGGCACCCTCTTCTTCTCCTGTAAGTTTTCCCGACATCTTTATTTTTTCGATTGCACGGGGAATATCTTCGAAAGATGTGATGCCAGCGAACAACTCATGCATCATCAGTCCATGGTTGATTTTTTTAATGAAATCCGGTTCCGTGCTGGTCATATAATATTTGAGCGCGTGGGTTTTAAGACCTAACCTGTCAGACCGGGTAGTAACCGGATACTTGTTCTGCCTGATCAAGCTTGAGTCGTATCCTGGTTTAGGTAAGGTTTCTGCCGGGTTAATTTTTCCCATCCTGAATATTTCCCGGTCTTCATGTTTTTCTATCTGAATTAATTGTTTTTCTGCCAGTTCGCGTCCACATTCCCGGACAATATCTCCCGCGGTTTTTATTTCTTCTTTTTCGTTGGCTTGAGCATTCACGAAAATGTTTTTTTCTGCCCTGGTAAATGCAACATACATCAAATTAAGATTGTCGATCAGGTTATTGAATTTTTCTTCATAATACTCGCTGGCAAAAACTGTTTCGCTCAGTCCACTGGAATAATTTACTGGAATTACCGGTAATTTGTTAAAAGGTGCAACACCGGAAGTACACCATAGAAAGTTCACGTTAAAATTATTGGTATTATCGAGATTCCAGCCTGTAAAGGGCAGGATGACATTTTTAAACTCCAGGCCCTTTGCTTTATGGATGGTCAATATTCTCACCGCATCCTGTTGTCCGGAAAGAGGAAGTGAAATATCATTCTTGTGTTCTTCCCACCAGTCGAGAAACTGGAAAATATCGGCCGTGCTTTTCCCGGTTTGTTGTACAACCTGATCCTGAAAAGTTTGTAGGTAAGGAAGCTCTTCTTTTAATTGATTTAAACCAAATATCCATATGAGTTTTTCGGTTAACTCGTAAATTGATAATTTTTGAAGCATGGTTAATTCAGCGAAAAATTCTCGCGGGAGAATTTCTTCCGGGTATTCAGGTATTTCCTGTAAAACCCGCATCTCATTTTCTTTCAGGTAAGCAGTGTATTCCGTGATAACTTGTTGTTGATTGATTTTATCTCGGGGTAGTGAAATGTATTTCATTAAACAGGTTAGGAGGCGAACCGCGGGTGAGTAACGAATAAAAAGGGCTTCATTGGAAATCACCCGAACCGGTTCTGTTTTTCCATGGGTTTCCCTGTTTTTTTGCAAAATGTATCGGGCAATATGAACTCCCTCATCTTTTTTCCGCACCAAAATAGCCATATCCTTGTAGATGTACCCCATCGTTCTTAATTTCTTTATGGTTTGGTACGTGTATTCAGCGGCATCATCTTTATTGCAGGAAACCCGCATCTCGACATATCCCCCTGTTTTTTCAGATTGGGCGGGTACTGTTTGCTTCAGGTTCCGGTAAGCATTGTTCATTCGATTCGAAAAGGCAATACCCGTATCTTCATTATCATTTTCAGATATTTTCTGAATGTATTTACAGGTAAGAATCTGCAAGGCTGATTCAAAAAAGGAATTATTAAAGTAAATGATCTCACGTGTACTTCTCCGGTTATAATTCAGGAATTCCTCGTTGAAAAACATTTTAAATTCCCTGGGCAGGGATTCTGCCAGTATGTTCCAGTTGGAATTTCTCCAACGGTAAATGGATTGTTTAACATCGCCGACTACCAAACAACGATTTCCCTGCGACAGACTGTTTTCGAGTAAGGGCTTAAAATTTTGCCATTGCAGTTCCGACGTGTCCTGGAACTCATCCAACATGAAGTGATTGAAATGGTTGCCCGCTTTCTCGTAAATAAACGGTGCATCATTATCTCGCACGAGCATGTTCAGCAAGCGGGTAACATCCTGCAATAAAAATTGTCCTTTTTCCTTGTTAAGCCGGATAACATTTTCCCTGATATCAGTAACGATCGCTAATGCGTGAAGATGGCGTTGTACCAGTATGGAAGAATAGTATACTGGTGCGGTTTGGTTATAAAAATTCACGATTTCACGCAAGATATCTTGCAATCCCGAACGCACTGCATCCTTAATAATCAGTGCCTTAGGTGATTTTTGAGTACTCCATTCTTCTTCTGATTCGAGAGCATTCAATGTTCTTCCTTTAGGCTTGACAACTTTTTTGTTTGCCAGTTTGCAAATGAATCCACCCACCCCGTTCATACCATTTTTAAAATCAGTTGGTGAAAGGTTGTAGGAGTCCATTACTTCAAGTCCCTTGTTTCCCATTTCGAACAGGGTGATTTCGAAATGGGAAATTATTTTTTTGCAGCCGGATATGAAATCCCGGATAAACTCTTTATCGTTTAGTTTATTTTCAAATTCCTGATCCAGTGTTTGAATGTGTTCCCTGAATATCTCCTTTCCTAATTGCCCGAGGTCTGACGATACATTCCAACTTTTTCCCTGGCTAATCTTTTCTTCTGCAAACCTGGTAAGCCAATTGGTTAGATTGTCACCTTCATTCAACCTGAATATCAACTGTTCAATTGCTTCGGTAAGCACCCTGTTTTGATCCAGCTCGATATTTTGAAATAGTTGGAGTCCTGATTCCCGGGCAAAACCACTTAATATGCCATTGAAAAAACTATCAATAGTTTGGATATGAAACCTGGAATAATCATGCAGTATTGCTTCCATTGCCATGAAGGCCTTGTGCTTGATAACCGGTTCATCAATGCCCGTTTCCTGCATCAAGATTTCCTTGTAAGGGGTGGGCTTTCCGGTTGAAAGGAGATACAGTACTTCTAGTATTCTCGATTTCATTTCACCGGTTGCTTTATTGGTGAAAGTTACCCCCAGCACGTAACGGTAATTCTGAATATCTTCAAAAAGTAACTTGATGTATTCTATTGTTAACCTGAATGTTTTCCCAGATCCCGCGGATGCCCTGTAAACTGTAAGTTTCGACATAAAAAAACTTAAATGCTTGTATTAATTATCCTCAACGACTATTCCGATTTTTTTCTGTTAAATTAATTATCTTTACGCATATGGAATAATGTTTACAACTTTTTTTTTTGGAAAATAATTGATTTGAACCTAAGTTGAACGGTTGAAGATAAGCGAACAAGCGCTTTCTGTCAGTTGACGGACAACTCCATATTGAGTTTGATGAATTCCACAAATGAAGTGCTGTAAAATGCTTACAATTTCTTCATCGATTGAGCAAATCGCTCGATTTGGGTTGAAAAGAGAATTTCGCGATACCAGTAAAAAAAAGCATATCAAGAAACTTGTAAGAAATAATAACTTTGCTTATAGTCAGAGGTTTACTTTGAAAAAGGATTACTTCTCGAAGAACCGGAAAATAATATGTGTTTTATTCCTGATGTTTCAGCTAATGATACACGAGTCAAGCGGGCAGGAATATATCATTGTAAACTTGTATGATACCATTCCGATTGACTCGGGAAGTGTCATAATCATGAATGGGCATGAACTTAAAACTTATCAGGATACATTTTTTATATTGCCCGATACCATTGAATCGGCCCGAGTTCGTCCTCCCGGGTACCAGGAAACCAAAGAATTACTTGATGCATTAAAAGAGAGAGCCTCGAAAAAAAAATGGCTTTGGGAGCTACATAATATCATCATCAAACCACCCCCTGAAAATTTCCCGGATACCATTCCATCCCAGCACGCCGATGAACCCTATCTTATGCACGCGGGAAAATATATACGTGATATCGAGCTAATCGCGCTGGACGTGTTTGGTACTTCCGTGCATGATACTGCCTTGAAGGCTGAATCATGGATAGAAAGAACGGCTAACAAACTGCACGTGAAAACCCGTGAAATTGTTATTCGGGATTTTCTTCTTTTTCATGAAGGAGAAGAAGTAGATCCGGGAAAATTAGCAGAAAATGAAAGAATATTACGTCGTTTATCTTATATTCAGGATGCCCGGATAAAGGTAATACCGGTGGGTACCAGAGGCGATTCTGTTGATGTAAAGGTTATTACGAAAGATGTTTGGTCAACGGCATTTTCTGTGGAAATCAATGATGCGGAATCAGGAAAGGTTGAGATATGGAACAACAACATGTTTGGAATGGGACACGAGAGCAGAAACTCACTACTCTGGAATACCAAAAAAGAACCAATGCATGGAATAAAGGGAAGATATAATATTCCCAACCTGGCTGGAACATTCATTGATGCCAGTTTAAAATACGAGAATACCTTTGATACTGAACAATACGGGTTGTATCTCGACAGGAGTTTCTTTACTCCCGGGGTCAAGTATGCAGGTGGATTAAGCATTTACAACACATCAACCATAAGGAGATTTGAATATCCCGCGAACTTTATCTTTTATAACAGGGTACGGTATTCATATTATAATTTCTGGGCCGGACGATCTTTTTTATTACCAGCAGATTATTCATTGTATGAAAAACGAAGCACATTTGCCATTTTAGGCTCTTATTACCGTTACAGGTATTATAAAAAACCTTTTAATTTAGAAGAACTATTTTATGACCTGTATGATCGTTCTCTTTTTTTAGGTTCCCTGGCGTTTTACTATCAATCGTTTTACCAAAGTAGCCTGATAAACAGTTTTGGACGTGTAGAAGATATACCTGTCGGGATGCTGATTAATGTAACCGCGGGCCCGGAATTTAACCAATTCAGCAACCGGTTTTATGGATCCCTGAAAATGTCCGGGGGAGGCTTTTTTTTCGGGTTGGGATACATGCATGGAAGTGCTGCAGCAGGAGGTTTTTTAACGGCAGATGGATTTGAACAGGGCATTGCAGAGTTTAATCTAAGATATTTTACTAATCTTTTTATTTTAAACAGGTACAGTTTCCGTCATTTTATTAATATTAGTTATACCCGGGGAATCAACAGGTTTAATGATGAATACCTTGACCTGAACGATCGGGATGTTATCAGGGGATTTAACAGCAATTTCGTTCGAGGGGACAGCAGGATAAATGTAAACATGGAAACCGTGACATTTACCCCTTTTTACTTGTATGGGTTCCGGTTTGCTGTATTTGGGTTTGCTGATCTGGGAGTTATTGGTTTCAACAAGGAAAAAGTGACTGAACATGATTTATACGGTGGATTTGGGCTTGGAGTAAGAGTAAGAAATGAGCTACTTGTATTCAACACCTTTCAGTTAAGGTTCGCGATTTTCCCGGTATTGCCCCCAGATATGCGGGCTGCAGAAATTTTATTTACAGGTAAGGAAAGAAGGCAATTTGACGATTTTTATGTTGACTCACCAGAAATTCTTTCATTCGACTGAACAAAGGCCATGGGCTTTTGTTAATACTTCAATTTTTATTTTTACCCCGCGGATTTCACCTTTGTTTGCCCGATTGAAATTGTAGCATTTCAGTATAATATAGAGGAGTTTAATAAAAGAGATGTTGTTGTTTTGGGATGTTCTGTAGATTCGGAGCTTTCACACTGAAAATGGTTGCAAACAGATCCAAAGGAAGGAGGAAACAGGGGAGGCAGGTACCCTCTTGTTATAAATCAATCAAAAACCATTTCCGAGGGTTTTGATTGACAAGGAAGAAATTGTTCGGCATCCGGTCGTGAATGATATGCCTCTTGGAAGAAGCATTGACGAGGCTATTCGAATGGTTGACGCGCTCAAGTTTTTCGAAAAAAATGGTGAAGTTTGCCCGATCAACCGGCGATCAGGATCGAAAGGATTGAAAGCCAGCCAGGAAGAAATCAGCGAATTTCTTGCCCAAAGGGAAAATTAAAAATATCATGGCTAATAATGATCAAAGCATTCCAATTCCGGAATGCTTTTTTTATTTTTGAAGTAAAAATGCATCGTGCTTAAAGATTTTATTCAGTTTATTGAAAAAGAGAAGTTATTGTTGCCGGGCGATAAGGTTATTCTTGGGGTTAGTGGTGGTATTGATTCCATGGTAATGCTTGACTTGTTCTCCAAATCAAATTATCAGGCAGGTATAGCTCACTGTAATTTTAATTTACGTGGCAAAGAATCGGATGAAGATGAGCGTTTTGTCGCACGGTCAGCCCTGGATTACCGGTTACCTTTTTACTCCAGATCATTTAATACCCTTGATTTTGCATCAAAAGAGAAAATTTCCGTGCAAATGGCAGCACGAAACCTCCGGTACGATTGGTTCAGGAGTTTATTGCAATCAGAAGGTTATCAGTATATCGGATTGGGTCACAACAGTGATGATGATATTGAGACGGTATTGCTGAATTTAATCAGGGGTACCGGACTAAAAGGACTAACCGGAATAAAACCCCGAAGTGAACCAGTTATCCGGCCTCTTCTTTTTGCTTCAAGAACAGATATTATACAATACGCTCGTGAACACAATGTAAACTTCAGGGAAGATTCTTCCAATAATTCAATTAAATACAAGCGGAATAAAATCCGCCATGAACTAATTCCGCTTGCAGAACAAATTAATCCTTCTTTTAGAACGACCATGCAAAATAACATGAGAAAGTTCATGGAAGCATATCGTTTTTTTGATAAGCATGTTACAGAGAAAATTGCCCAAGTTGTAAAAAAAGAAAACGATGAAGATTTTTTATTGGATGTTAAAATGTTGTTTTCTTCAGGCATTCGAGATGAAATATTGAGTCGCCTGTTACGGGAAAAGGGATTTTCACCGGAAATGATCATGGAAATCAATCGCTCACTGGATAAAATCCGGCCAGGCATGGAGTTTTCATCCGGGATGTACCGTTTGGTTACAGGAAGTGATAATCTAAGGCTGGTAAAAAAGAAACATTCAGGAATACATACTGCCTCTATTGATAACATCCCGGTATTTATTGAAAATCCTGTTTCGCTGGAGTTCAATTATGTAGATCAAATCAATACAGTTCGTGTTCGTCAGGCAGGAAAATCAGAAGCATATCTTGATGCCGACAAACTTTCTTTTCCCCTGGAAATAAGACCCTGGAAGTCGGGTGATAGTTTCATTCCATTAGGCATGAAAGGACATAAAAAGGTAAGTGACTATCTTACTGATATAAAACACGGCAGGATTGAAAAAGAAAAAACACACGTGCTTACTTCAGGTGATTCAATCGTCTGGTTAATAGGAGAAAGAATTGACGAGAGATATAAACTATCTGAATCAACAAGAAAAATTCTACATGTGAAAGTAATTTAAAAGGGTACCGTTATTATACCATCTCATGTATCCCTTATTACAAGACACAATCCGTTAAGGGATGATACAAGTCACCATTAATGCATAATCAAAGTCATTCTTAACAAGTAACAAATGTCATTGTAAAACCATTGTTAAATGGTTGCATATCAACGTATCTTTACACAAGAATAAGTAATAGAACAACCATGAAATTCATCAATAAATATTCAGTTAAAAAATCAGCGTCTAAAATCGGACTGATGTTTATTGGAATCTTTTTGGCAGGAGAATTTTCATTTTCGCAAATGAATTTTTCAGTAGGAGAAAATGTTAAATTGAATGAAATTTTATGGGAAAAATATTTTGAAGAGGGAAAAAGCCATCATGAGGAGGGTAATTATCATAAAGCATTAAAGAAATTTAATCGGGCCATAGAGTTGAATGAAAATCAGGCTGATCTTTATGATTACAGGGGCTATGTTTACCTTCATCTCTACAAGTTTCACAAGGCCATCAAGGATTTCAACAAAGCGCTTGAAATTGAACCATGGAATGCCGAGATATTGGTACACAGGGGCATTGCAAATTACTGCATTCGCCATTTCATGTTGGCTATCAGGGATTATACAATGGCCATTGAAATGAATCCAAACATGTCGAAAGCATATTATAACCGGGGAATATTAAAACTCGAGTTGGGTGATAGAAAGGGTGCGAGGCAGGATTTTATAGCAGCATCGGAATTACTTCATGATGGTGCGTCCCGGTTGTTGGCAGAATTAGAATAAGTAGTTTTTTCATAGGTAGTTCTTTTCATAGTTTTTAGGTTTAGTTAGTAGTTTTTAGTTAGTGGTTTTAGTTTAGGGTTTAGTAAATCGCGGGCCTTCCGGCCCGCGGTTTTTTCTAGACCTTTTTTTATTATAAAGAACTTCAATAATTAGACCTTTTTCAAATGATGATTTGTATCAATATTTAAGATGATAATTCACACCAATTAGGAAAAGCATAAATCAACATAAAACATGTCACTTTTGCTTCAGGAGGCGTATACTACAATAGAAACCAAAAGACAGGAAATCATGAAAAGATTGGTAATATTGTTAGTCGTTTTAGCAACATCTGCAAATGTAATGTTTTCACAATATTCTTTAACATACGAGGAGAATAATTATGGTGATTTCTATTCGGCAATCTCAAATGAAACCGTGGAAGATATTAAGTTTAATGATCCAGAGATGTACCTGAACAGGGGGATGGAACTGGCTCAAAATCATGATCTTTTTAAAGCTATAAGCGCGTTTAGTGAAGCCATTGATTTGAATGAAGAATACGCGCTCGCTTATGATAAAAGGGGAATCGCTCATACTAAAGTGATGAATTATCATCGAGCTTTAAAAGATTTTAACAGAGCTATTAAAATTGATCCGGAATTCGCGGAAGCATATAATCACAGGGGAATCGTGAATTATTGCCTGCGTAATTACGTGCAGTCTATCAATGATTACACGAGGGCAATTACCCTTGATCCCGAATATGGAAAAGCATACTATAACAGGGCAATTACCAGACTTATGATTGACGATGAAAAAGGGGCATATCAAGACCTGCAAAAAGCCCTGGAATATAATTTTAAAGAAGCAGAAGAAGTAATTAAAGAATTTTTCGAGTAGTGACGTGTCACGATTGATATTGTAGAATGAATGTCCCATTATTCAAAACTCTTGGCACAGAACAAACGTCATTTATTCATTGATATGATATAAGAAGGTTTTCGTGGTTTCAATATAGGTTTCAATCCGGCGCCCGCCGGTAAACCCCGCAACCAAGCGGGGTTTTTTCATGTTATCCCGTGATAATCATTTGTTTTATTCCAACGCTGATACCATCCGCGATTATGGTGTACAGGTATATACCGGGTTTTAATCCGCTTGCATTTAATGTTTTACTTCCTTCTCCTCTTTGCTCGAGGTTTTGTTCCATGATTTGTTCACCCTGCAGGTTGTATACGTGTAAGGTTGCTTTTTCGATATAAGGCGGAATATTAAAAAGGATATCGGTGCTTTCACTAAAAGGATTGGGTTTATTTTGCGCGACATGGAGAGAATTCGTTGAATTGCTCTTTTCTGATTTAGTCAAATTCAAGTGCTCTTTCAACATTTTTATTTCTGCCTTTAAATCGTCTATTTCACTCTGCAGGTATTCTATATCGTACATGCTGTTATGCAAGTTACCTTCAGTGTCAACTACAATTATGTTACCTGTTCCTGCTTGAACCCGGGGCAAGCCAAAAGTGCCGTTTACCTGTAGCAGGTCATTTTTAAAATCACCAAGAACAAGAGGTTCCGCCGTTGACGAATTGTCGATTTACAGCTTATTGGAACCTTTTTTTTATTCGGCAATTATTACTGGATTCACGGTGAAAGTTTAAATCCAAAACAAGCAACAAGATGCTATTTTTTCTACTTGTTCAGAATGGTATATCTCAACTGCACCAGCCCGTTATCGAATTTTTGCATGGAATTGAGCTTCAGGTTTTTTACCTGTTTTTTACCTGAAAATAATGTCACTCCTTCACCCAAAATAACAGGGTGAACTGATATTATCAACTCGTCAATCAATCCTTCATTCCAGAGAACAGTATTCACCTGCCCGCCACCTACCAGCCAGATATTTTTCCCTTTTTTATTTTTAAGCTCTCTCACGAACTTTGGTATATCAGTGTAGATAAATTCTGTAGGATGGTCATCTTCTTTTTTATGTGTTCTACTGAAAACATAGTTTTTTTTATCAGGATAGGGATATTCACCAAAGCTTAATATGTCGTTGTAGGTGTTATATCCCATCAAGGTGGTATCTATAGAGTTTATAAAATTCCCGTAACCGTAGTCCCCGTCAGTGAATAACCAGTCAAGATTCCCGTCTTTACCGGCAATGTAACCGTCAAGACTTGTTGCAATAAAAAGAATGACACTTCGCATAGTTCTAAAAATTTGAGTTTAAATATATAAAAAAAATGATTTCCTGAAAGATTTTCGAAAACCATTTTTTAATCAACAATATGTGGATTCATTTTGTTTGAGCAATAAATTGGAAATACTTTCAGGCACGATTATTTCCAGGCTCAATGTACTCCTTTAGGGCTGCAATGTATTCCTGGAATTTGCGTGTGCCTTTTTCGGTTATCCTGCAAGTGGTTTGAGGATAATTTCCCTTGAATTGTTTATTGATGTCAATATATTCCGCTTCTTTTAATTTGTTCAACTGCACGCTAAGATTTCCGGCTGTAGCATCTGTTTTTTCCTGTATATATCTGAATTCAGCTTCTTCAACACTGGCCAATATAGATATTATAGCAAGCCTGAGCTGTGAATGAAGCAGAGGATCAAGGTTTTTATACATGATGTTTATCTTTTGAAGCTCTGAGAATATATCCCGGGATTATGAAACCACAAATAATACCGGCCGCGTAAACCAGGAGTTGCTCGTTCGGATGAATCCATATGGAACCTAATGAGAAACCGGCTAAAAAAAGTGCACCCGTGATAAGAGGGGTAAACTTGAGCATTATACCTGACACGAAAGTTGGTAATGCCGCCGCGGCTAATATATAAGGGGCAGGGTACGACATGTTTCCCATGCTGATAATGGCAAGTAATATGAACAAGGCACCTGAAGCCTGCCACATTCGATGTATGTACTTGTCGAGTTGGGTTTTTACCTTTTGATCTTTTATGACCCGGCAGTTATGAACCGACTGAAGAATACTGCCAATAATTATGGAGATCCCCCAGAGTATAAAGCTATAGAGGGTGATATTATTAAAGAGTTCCTGGCTTACCATGAACCTGATTAAAAAATAATTCCCGATCGCTGTAATTGAAATGGTCCAGCCCCAGAGTAAATAGTAAAAACTATCTTCTCTGAAGTTCTCCCTTGTCTTAACAATCGTTTCAGATATGATCCTGAGACTTTCCTCGGGTGTAAGTTGGTTATTCGCTTTTTCCATGATTTAATAATTAAGATTATAAATATAATGCAAATATAAAGTAGTTTAATATATAAACCAAATATATTATTTTTTTCTTTTTCGTGTATCAATTTTTTACATTTGTTCAGATAATTTGCAACTTATGAAAACAGTTCCCATTTACCAGGTCGATGCATTTACATCTGAATTATTTGGCGGTAACCCGGCAGCGGTTTGTCCTCTCGGGCAATGGCTTCCGGATCAAACCATGCAGGATATTGCCATGGAAAATAATCTTTCCGAAACGGCTTTCTTCGTGAAAAAAGGAGAGAGCTTCGATATTCGTTGGTTCACGCCAAAATCAGAAATTGATCTCGCGGGACATCCGACCCTTGCCACGGCCCATGTGATTTTCAAACACCTGAATTATCGGAAAAAGGAGATTCTCTTCAGTTCAAAGAGCGGTTTACTGCGGGCCAGGCGCGATAAGGGGTTAATACAACTGGACTTCCCTTCCCGGCCTCCCGTGGAGATTTCACCTGACGCGAGTTTAACCGAAGCACTGGGTAAACAACCTGTTAAGTTTTACAAATCAAGAGATTTGATGGCTTTGTTTGCAACTGAAAAAGATATCAGGGAGCTTAAACCCAACTTTCATCTGTTAAGTCAGGTTGACATGCACGGGCTTATTGTAACTGCAACCGGTGAAAAATCAGATTTTGTTTCCCGTTTTTTCGCCCCGTCTATTGGGATAAATGAAGATCCTGTAACCGGCTCGGCACATGCAACCCTAATTCCTTTTTGGGCAGAAAAGACCGGAAAGGATGAAATGCTGGCCTACCAGTTGTCTGAAAGGGGAGGGGAACTCTTCTGTCAATTTGGTGGAGAAAGAGTTTTTATTGCCGGCAAGGCAGTAACCTTCATGATAGGTGAGATAAGATTATAAAAAAATTGCCAGGCAATTTAATGCCTGGCAAAGTTGAAACCGTTCATTGAATCGGTCAGGGGGTGTCTTTTATGGTCTTGCTGTCCAATATTTGTTTTTCTTTCATCAATGCTCTGACCTGGATATTGGAAAGCATTAGAACGCCGTATGCCAGTGGGGTTTTTGTAAATCGCTTGTATAATATTTCCCTGGTCAGTTCCTTGTTTTCAGCAGCGATGGGCAGTAAGGGTTCTCCTTCATCATTTTTTACCTGATGAAAATCATGAAGCATCCCTGCAAATTTATTCATGTTATCGATTATCACGGTTGCCACTTCTTCTTCTTTATCTTTTCCCATGACTTCATAAAGGTAACCCGGGGTATGTAATTTTTCCCGGTCAAATCTGCTGGGGTCTTGTTTTTGGATGATTTCTGCTTTCAGGTCATCACAATATTTTACCAGGTTAACGGCTTGCTGCACCCTCTCAAGCTGATAAGATGACGCTTTCCTGCTGTTTAGTTTTGTAAGCTGATTCGAAGTTTCTACAAGTTTGTCTTCCATCATAATGGCTTCGTCAATAATGTTTTTAGAATAACCAAGGGCCAGCAATGCTGAGGTGACACCCATGTATGCAATAAAAAGCAGAATTACTACTGTATGGGTCAAAGAAAAGGATTTGTCTTTTGAGGTGATGTATAAATAAACGGGTACAAAAACCAGAAACGGGAAGGGAATGGCAATTATCATGAGCAAGGATGCGCCCGGCCAGTGCATTACCTTAAAGAGTGCACCCCCGTATTCGAGAAGAGCAACCAAAAAAATCACGATGTATAATAGTAATTCTTTTTTGTTTCCAGCAGTCTTGTAGTTATTAACAAGCGCGAAGGGCACAAAAATCAAAATGAATCCAACCATTCCAAAGGTAAAGAGCCAACCTGCCAAAGGCCAGTGCATCAGCTTAAACAGACTGCCAAGGTATACAAGTACGATACTTATAATGCCAAAATTATACGTGAACTTTTTCATTGTTTTCATTTTTTTAGGTTAATCTGTTTTTTTAAAGCATTCAGGTAGCTTTCAGATTCAATAATGAGAACCTGTTGTTGCAGTAACGTAAGATAGTCAATCGTGAAGGCCAGCGTTGTAGAAAACATTTTATTTTCCCACCCGGGTGCGGAAACCTCATTTTTCAAACTCGTGGAAACTGATGTAACAGTATTTGTATATCCAAATGTATTCGCTACAAGTTCGGCATATGAAAGTAAACTTTGTTTTAGAGCATATGCTTTACCATTGTTTTGCTGACCGATCATATACATGAAAGAAACCTTTCTCGTGCCTGGATCTTGTAAATGCCAGAAATAGTTATCTCTACCCTCGGGTATATTTCCTTCATTGGCAATCAGTATCATGTTTGATTTCATCTCCTCAATTTTACTGTATACCTGCTGGCTCGCGGTCCTGATATCACTGACACCCTCTTTGATAATGGAATCGGAGAATAAGTTATAATACTTGAGGTTGTCGTTTTGCAGGGCTTCAATATTTTTTGAAGCGCTGGCATAAATTATATTGTATTGATTAAAAATACTTCCCGATACTTTAATTGAAATCAGGGCCGTGGTGATATTAAACCAGATGGCAGCAAACACGATGAAAATATACTTGCCTTTAATATAGTTGTCTTTTCTGAAGGTGTAATAGCAATAGAGAGGAATGGCGACAAGATATAACACGAATGAACCAATGGTCAACAGTATTGTGGCGCCTGGCCAGTGCATCATCTTGAACAACACCCCCGTGAGGTATACCATGAGCGCCACAAGTCCCGTTATATATGCCGGGGTTTTTTCTTTGGTTTCACTCTTTCGGATTCTTTGGATAATAAGAGCCGGTAAAAATACCAGGATGCCAATTATATCCCCGGCAAGAATCATCATTCCTGCCCCGGGCCAATGTTGTACTTTAAAGAGAATACCAAGAGAATAGGTAAATACAGCCAGGAATCCTGTCACGAATAAAAATATGCCGTACTTGTTCTTCGATTCCTTGTACAACACGTTAGCAGAAGCCGGGAAAAACATGAAGCAAAGCACAAAAAATCCAAGCACCAGCATGATACTTGCCCCAGGCCAGTGAAAGATTTTAAAGAGGGAGCCAATGCCCAGCAGGGCCGGACCGATAACACCGGTTGTTTTCATTAATTTTTTCATAATTCTGTAATTTTTATCAATTAAATAAAGAGTATCTTCCTGAATCTTTTTCAGCCCCCTGTTACCGATCCTGGCTTCAACCCTTTTTATGGCCTCGGGAAATTCAATTCCCCTTTCCATTTCTTTTTCTACATCGCAACAAATGTGATCAACGAGATCCCAGCCTAAATGCGAGAAATGGATGTTCTCCCTTTCAACGCGTGAAATAATATATTCTGTTTGTTCTACACTTAACATGAAAAAGTATTTAATCCGAAACCTGGTTTTAAAATTCCCCTGAGTGTCTCAATGAATTCTTCCAACTCAGCGATTTTTTCTTTCGCTGTTGAGTTTCCTTCCGGGGTGAGCCTATAATAAATCCTGGTCCGGTTGTTTACATTCTCAGATTCTGTTGTTACCACCCCGTCTGTTTCGAGCTTGTGCAAAATTGGATACAATGCTCCAAAGGTGAGTTTTACCTTCCCTTTTGTTATTTCTTCAACTTTACGGGTTATCTCGTATCCATACATGCGCCCTTCTTCAGCCAACAATTTAAGAATAATTGATTTGAGCGAACCTTTTAATAATTCTTTTGATATCATGATTTATGAATATATAAGAAAATTATATATACAAATATATTGTATATTTTGGAAGTCGCAAATTTTTTTTCATAAAAATAACGAGAAATGAATTTTGCAGGGATAAATAAGTAAACATATAATAGAAAATATAATGCTAAATCTGTTTATTATGAAAAATTTTCTAATTTCTCTTTTGGCTATCTTCACTTGCACGAATCTAATAAGTCAGATTGTAATCACCAAGTATTACGAGGGTGGTGGAACAAACAAATGGATTGAATTAACCAATATTGGCGACACGATTGTTGATTTGGATGCTACAAGTTATTCGCTGGGATTATATTCAGAGTCCGGATACTCGGGGAATATCAGTTTCGACGGGGGATTGGATAATACAGAAAAACTGACAGGCAAGATTCTTCCCGGGAAGTCAATATTATTGGGTCGATCAAACAATGGAGATGAGATACCTTACCTGGTTGCAGAAGATGCTGATATTATCTCGAACGGGGTTATTAATTTTAATGGAAATGATGGAATAGCGTTGCTTGATAGCGAGGGCAATATTATAGACAGGTGCCTGGATGGAATCAATGCTGCCAATACCGCTTTTGTTAGAAAATCCTGGGTAACGGCTTGTTCTGAAACATTTATTACTGAAGACTGGCAGGAGGTGTCTCTTTCAGATGTGCAGCAGGTGTGGGGTGGCTATAACCTCAGAATGGGTTATTTTGAAACCCAGAAACCGGTAAAAGAGATTTCAGAAGATATGGAAGGGATGATTACCTTTTACAAGGATACCACTTATCTTCTTGTTGGCCCTATTTTCATGGTTTCGGGTGAATTAACGATTGAACCGGGCACATTAATCAAGGTTCGGTGCATTTCGAATGATTACCCTGATTATTCCGGATTATTGATATCAAGAGAATCCAAAATTTTTGCCGAGGGAACATTGGAACAGCCTATTATTTTCACCAGTGAGGATGATGATATTAAGATTATCCAGGATGTAGCTAGTCCTGATTCAGGTCATTGGGGTGGGGTGAATATCATTGGAAGGGATAAATCCGAAGATCCTGAAAACATGTTTTATATTTACCATTTTAAAAATCAGGAGAAAGCTTTAGTCGCGGGAAATGACAGTTTATGGAGTTCAGGTATTCTGAAATACGTATCAATTAGAAATGCAGGAAGAAATTACAGTCCGGCCATGCGCTTGTTTGCAGTCAGTTCTGAGACTATTATCGAAAAAGTTGAGGTTTTTAATTTTAGAGATATTGGTATATCACTTTTAAGTGGTTCGTGTAACCTGAAATACATGGTGAGTAGTTTTGGTTGCTATGGACATTTTGATGCGGATAAATGGGAAGGAAATGGTCAGTTTTGGTTCTCTTTCGCGAACAGAATAAGTTCCTCGGTATTGACTTTCTGGGAAGATAGAGAGAAGACATATGGAAACCAACATAGTCCAATGATCTATAATGTTACCAATATTGGAAATGGGTTTAATAAGATTATAAATGATTTTTGTGCTCAGATGGAATGTTATTGGAAAGCTGATGGATATATTTCGAATTCTATATTTTCTCATGGTTATGGGAAGGCCTTAAAAATTGAAGATAGGACAACCGGCCTGGACTGCCGTGAGCAAATGGAAAATGGGAAATTGGTGCTTAAAAACAATGTATTTTACAATTTCAGCGCTGGTGACGAGTTCAGTGCAGACGGTTTGCTATCGACCGGTGACGGCATCGATACCATGGATTTTCTCATAGATCACCTTCAAACAAATGATAATGTTATTGATGATCCGGGTTTTAAAAATATCAGTATTTTACAGGAAAATCAACTCAATCCTCTTCCTGAGGAATCCAGCATAGTATTCCAGGATCTTGACACGTTCCCCGATGATAGTTTCATTACCCCGGTGAATTACAAGGGAGCCTTTGGCACCGAAAACTGGCTCAGGAAATGGACCGCGTTATCAAGTTATAACTACCTTGATAACGGGCTATCGGATGATACCCGCTTGCTTAAAATGTCGGTAGGCGGTGAGATACCGGTTAATTTTCACCCGGATACTCTTTTCTATCGGGTACAATTAAATAAAGGAGTTAGCACGTTTCCGGATATTGACGCCGAAGTACTTTACCCGGGAGCGGTTGTTGAATTTTCTTCCCCGTCAGAATTATCGGATACTCTTGAAATATTGGTTACAGCCGCGGATACTGTTAATCAAAGAACTTACCAGGTAGTATTATCTCCCTATATTTCTTCATCAGATACAACCTTGAAAGAAGTGAAAATTGACGATGTTCCCTTAACGGATTTTTCCCCGGGATTGTTTAATTATGATATTCAGTTACAAAAAGGTGATTTAAGTTCTCCTGCAATCTCCGGGTTGGCGAATCACGACAGCGCCAAGGTCGAAATTATTGAAAGTGCTACCCTGCATGGTACTACAACTATCCGGGTTATGGCTGAAGATGGTACCGGGGGACGATATAATTTCAATATTATACCCTATGAATGCTCCGGTGATGTCACACTCGCTGATTTACGAGTAAACGGTAGGACTTATCCCGGTTTCGATCCTGATTCAATATTTTATGAAATACAATTGTTAAAGTTTGAAAGTATTCCAATAATTACAGCCAAGGCAAATCATGACAGCGCTACCGTTAAATTGAGCCAGGTATTGAATGTGCCTGATACCGTCCTCATCCAGGTTACTGCAGAAGATACCAGCATGTTGGTATATAAAGTCAGTCTGCTGCCTTATGTTCCGTCTGATGATGCAGATCTTACAGAACTTCTGGTTGATAGTCATGAACTTGAAGGGTTTGCAAAGGATAGTTTTGAATACACGTTTCTGTTGCCTGCTAATCATGACAAAGTACCTGATGTAACCTGCATTTTATCGAGCGACAGCGCGACTGCAATAATGGAATTGCCGGAGGAAATTCCCGGTACTGCAAGAATTAATATTATTGCAGAAGATAGTCTGACGACCGCATCGTACATCATTCACTTTATTCTTGAAACAGGCATTTATGATAGGTCGTGCCGGTATCTTGTACATCCAAATCCTGTAAGTGATTATTTCATTATTAAAGGAGATTTGAACAAAGTAAAAAGAGTTATTCTTTATTCGATAAGTGGGGAACAATTGTTCTCTGGAGACGAAATTCACGGGAAAGAATTCAAAATAAGCATGGAGGGCCTTTTACCCGGCATGTATCTTCTCGAAGTTCAATTTTTAGATGGTCGAAGCAAAAAAAACTTCAGGATCATGAAACAGTAGACGTTTTATTTGTCCTTGAGTAAAAGATAAACCGCTCCAAACATTATAATGCCTGAAAATGAAACCATAACGGGAGAACCCAGGAAGATATTGAACAATTCAGATTCTTTCAGGTGTTCTCCTGTGGTGGTATTTACCGGGTAACAACCAAAAAAAACCGCCATCCAGCCAAAATGAATTGCCCAGGAAAACCCCACGTGATTGTATTTCAGTATCAGGGCATTTCGAATCATTCCCGTGAAAAACAAGGTTAACATGGTTGTATGCAATAAAATTCCCTGGTTGGGAATGAATACGAACTGGTAAAAGACGAAATGACCCATCGCGAAAAGAAAAGCCACCACAGCCGATATAATAACATCACCAAGATTGGGAAATTTATTTCTGAGATAAAATAATAGCATAGCTCCCAGCACTATTTCCTCGTTCAGCGTGTAAAAAAAAATATGCGCGATTCCCCGCCAATTCTGACAATTGGGTTTTAAATCGAGGGGTTCACCAATAGCGTTGACCAGCTTGTAACCAAGATAAAGAATCAAGGCTGTTAAAACAATAGTAATACCAACATCCCTGATATTGATTTTTAGGCCGGTTTTTATCAGAAAATTTTTTTTCCAGATTAACCAGGCCAGAATTAGAATTCCGGAAGTTCCAATAGCAGAATACCACCATCCTTGGAAATAATTGTAACTAAAAAGCAGGTATACGGACAACACTAAAATAAAGAGGAGTATTTTCTGGAGTCGCATAAGACTTGAATTTTTATGTAAAAATAGAAGGATGAATGGTTTTTTTAGATATATTCAGGTAGTTTTTAATATTGTCTTTGATTTTTTTATATATTGCATAACTTTATCTTTTTAAAAATCAAAAAGTTGTTTTAGATGAAACAACAATATTTAAAAATTCAACTTGTATATTTTGCGCTTGTCGCGAGCTCCGTGTTACTCGGGGGTGCTGTATATTACCTGAATATGAAAAAAGGACCTTTCATCATCAATGAGGAGTCAGTTTACTCGGTGTTTCTTATTGCCATAAATGTTCTCGCGTTTACACAGGTAATTGCCGGTATAACAATTTTTAACAGCAGGATTGGAAGAATGAGGGGATATTCACAGTCAGATAAAATGCAAATTTATAAAACATCCTTTATTGTTCGGGGCGGGTTAATCGAAAGTGCTGTTTTGATGTTTCTCGCGGGGTATCTTATTTTTGGGGTAAGGATATTCTTATACGAGGCCATAATCTTTTTTCTGCTCCAGGTTTTTTATGCTCCCAGCAAAGAAAATGCAGCAAAGACTGTGGGCATTTCTACAGATGAATTTGAGAAAGAATGATCTACTTTTTTTTCCTTTGATAGATTTTCTCAAGATATTCCTCGATAATAAAAGTCTGGCAACTGGTATCACCATGATCAACTTCCACCGGTCCGATAGTCTTTGCTGCCTCCAACACCCTGTCGCGTAGTGATTCATTTCTGGCTCCTATTGAAATAAGACAATTATTAAACCCTTCTTTTGCCCTGTTTGGTAATGTTTGCAGCTTCTTTTCAGCCAGTTCAATAAATGGAAGAAAAAAATCATCTTCAAGTTTATTGTTCTTCATTGAAAGATGATTCAGGACAACAAAGCCTGCACGGGCAATATATTCATCTTTGCTATATATCCATTCTTGTAACATTTTTTCAGCATAGGGTGTTCGCGAGACCATTTCTCCAAAGATGTCGGCCAGCAGGTAATATTGGATATTCTTTACTCTTTTTTTTATTTCCGTTTCTGTAATCTCATCAGGTGGTGTAATCAAGCAGGAGAATATTTTTGCATCAGTATTACCTGTTTTCCAGAGTTTTTGAGAAAGGTCAAGATCAACTCCTTTCCTGCCAGCGGGTGATACTACTTGTTTTTTTAATGCATGCAGATTGGCAAAACTAACTCCAAACTGGTTGTCGCCAGCGCCATGTCGTTTATATATTTTTCTGTTTTGTTCTGTTCCGTACTCTTCTAATTTGGATATAACGTATTCAAATTCCATGATTTTCTGGTTTAAGTAATTTTAGTCAATACTGTCTTGTTTTCAATCAGGTTTTTATCGAGGTTTTCGTGCTGTTGCCAGGGAGTTCCTTGTTCTCCCTGCAGTAATTGAATTTCTTCCAGTCCCGCGATCCATTTTTTCTTTCCTGATTGGTGAAATATTTCCAAGTTGTTTCTATATCATTCAATGGTAATTCGGTTGATGATTTGCATTATCCTTTTTAACCAAAACAAGCCTGATATTGTTTTGGTTTATCATCTTAGTTTCTTTTGTTATTTTTTTATTATTATTGTTGTTTGTTTTTATTAACATTATTTATCACTACTAACCGGGTAAATTTTGAATGAAATTAAAAACGCTGTATTATTATTGGCTTTGAAGAATAAATATAAAAGTT
>CAYRRV010000009.1:0-114538 GCA_964426725.1 uncultured Bacteroidales bacterium
AACTGATAATGCATCAATAGTAATTGCCGGTCGATTTGCCGGGCCACTGCAATTCAGAAGCGAAATAATAGAACCAGTTGGTGGTACCGATGCATTAGGTTTGGTTCACGATGTAAATGATAATCTTGTATACCTCATAAATATTGGCGGTACAGGCACCGATGTTGCACAAACCTGTGTTATTGATAATGAAGGCTACTATTATTTCATGGGTGATTTTACCTCTCCTGAACTCTATTTCGGGGATGATGATACTCTGTATAATACCACGGGTGGATCAGACATGTTCATTGCCAAGTACGACAAGATGTCGCTTCGCTTCCTGGTAACGGATGTGTCCTGCAATGGCGGGAGCGATGGTATTGTCGATGTTTCAGTAGATGGAATTGCCGAGCAGCCCTATACCTTTAACTGGGAACACGGTGCTACTTCCGAGGATTTAACAGATGTTTCTGCCGGGTGGTACAAGGTGACCTTCGAGGATAACACCGGTTATACAAAGGTGGATTCGGTGTATGTTTCGGAACCGGATCCAATCATCGTTTCCGAGGTTTCAACCACGGATGTTTCCTGTAATTCACTGAATACCGGTACTATCGACGATGGTACCATTACCATTGATGTTACCGGTGGAACTGCCCCCTATGATTTCCTGTGGAGTGCCAACACCGGGGGTGGCCTTCAGGCTACTTCACAAAACCAAACCACCCTTACCAAAGGGAGTTACAACGTGACTGTTACCGATGCAAATGGTTGTGAGGCTACATACAATGATATTACAGTGGGAGAACCCGGGGCTATAACCGTTACTGTCGATTCAACCCACGATGTCAGCAGCGAGGGCGCTAACGATGGGGATATTTATATTACACCCGGTGGTGGTACACCTGGCTATACCTTTGCCTGGAGCAACGGCACTTCCAATGAAGATTTGATTGACGTGGGCGGTGGCGAGTATTCTGTTACCGTTACCGATACCAGGGGTTGTTCAGAACAGGAAATAGCTACCGTGAATGAACCCAACGCGATACTGATTACCGTTGACTCATCAGTAAACGTGAATTGTAAAGACGGATCGGATGGTAAGATTAACATATCTGTTTCCGGTGGAATACCCGGTTATACATACTCCTGGACAGGTCCTTCCGACTTTTCCAGTAACGCGGAAGATATAACAGGCCTGGAAGCTGGTAACTACACTGTTACCGTAACTGACGATGACGGAGCCGGTGTTCACAAGGAACGTACTATAGAATTAACAGAACCAGCCACGGCGGTTACGGTTTCCATTGGAAAAGAAGATATCTCATGCAAGGGTGAAGATGATGGGGTTGGTGATGCCAACCCTATAGGCGGTACTGCTCCTTATACTTATAGCTGGACAAAAGCAGGGGACGGTACATTCTCTTCAACCAGCGAGGTAATTTATAATCTCACCCCTGGCACCTACAGCGTGGAAGTTACCGATGAAAATGGTTGCACAAGCTCGGCAAATGCCGATATTATCCAACCCTCATCCCTTTCGGTTGACGCTGTTGTTCAAAATGTTAGCTGCTATCAGAAGAAGAACGATGGTGAAATCAGCCTGAACGTGTCTGGTGGTACATCTCCCTATACCTACCTGTGGTCGAACGGGTTAACGACCGCCAAGATATCACTTCTGAAGGCCGGAAACTACTGTGTTACAGTTGTCGATGATAATGGTTGCGAGTTTTATCAATGCTACACGGTTTCTGAACCAGATCCGTTCGTGCTTACACCATCTCTCACTGACCCGAAATGCTATGGTAATGCCAATGGTTCTGCCACCCTGGCGGTATCAGGCGGGAATGCTCCCTACGATTTTAGCTGGTCTACCGGCAAAAACGAGTACGATGTCACTTCTTCCGGGATTACTGATGTCGCTGCCGGGGAATATATTGTGACAATAAAAGATGCCAAGAATTGCGGTACCGGTGATACCCTGGTGCTGAATCAGCCGGATTCAATCACTATTGCCGCTCTTAACCTGCGAAATGTTACTTGCAGTGGTAATACGGATGGTTTTATCCAATTGGATGTTAGTGGCGGTACCGGTAGTTACAACTTTTTCTGGTTGCCTGATGGACAGACTTCTCAAAATATTTCTGGTTTGGGTGCCAATACTTACGAGGTTTCTGTTACCGATGAAAACAATTGCTCGAAAGATAAATATTTTGACATTACCGAACCTGACCCGTTATCACTCGCGGAAGTCAGCGGTTCTCACCAGGATCTAACCTGTCATGGCGATAATGATGGTGTTATCGAGGTACTGGCATCCGGTGGTTACGGGAAATACCAGTATTCTATTGATGGAAATACCTGGGTAAACAGTCCTGTTTTTAGTGATCTTGAAGCAGGAGATTACACGGTAACATTAAGAGACAGCCTATACCCTACCTGTACCTACAGTGGGCTAAGCGCTATTTCTGTTACTGAACCGGGAGCGCTTGTATTTGTTACCGAAGATACTACTGCAGTTTCATGTAATGGAGATACTGATGGCATGGTATCGGTTACTGCCGGCGGTGGAACAGGTGCTTACACCTTTACCCTCACACCGGGTGACGTGCAAAATGCAACAGGTGAATTTACCGGTCTGGCCCCCGGAGATTACACGGTGAATCTTACCGATGAAAATGGTTGCGGGCCGGTTGTTAGTTCAGTATTAACCGTGATGGAACCTGAGCCGCTCGCTTTTAATACAACGAGTTCTATTGATATAACTTGCGCTGGCCTTGATGATGGTTCAATTTCTGTATCCATGAGTGGAGGAACCGGAGAGTGTATCTTCACCCTTACCCCGGGAGATATACAAAACTCTAACGGTGAATTTAATGCACTATCTTCTGGTATTTATCAGGTGGTTGTAAATGATGAAAATAATTGCGGTCCGCTGACAAGTGATGCCATGACTATAAATGAACCTCCTTTACTGGTTCTTTTCATAACTGACACTACCGATGCAACTTCGTCAACAGCCAACGATGGCGCTATAGTTGCCAGTGGTTCCGGCGGAACAGGAACATTTACCTTTACCCTTTCTCCCGGCGATGTTGAGAATTCGACTGGAGAATTTACAGGCCTGGCGCCTGGTAATTACACGGTTTTGTTATCCGATGAAAACGGGTGTTCACAAAACATTGCCGATATACCGGTCAATTATCCATCAGGAGTAAGGCATTTGTCACGAGCAGGGCAAGTTACCGTTTCACCCAATCCATTCAGCGAAACCTTCAGGTTGATTTTTGAAAAGCCGGTACAGACCAGGTACGAGGTTGAAATCTACGATATGACGGGTAAGCTCATGAAAACAAGGCAGATTAACCTGGGTAAAGTGCAGAACAAAGAGTTAGAAATGAATTTTACCGGATATCCTTCCGGTGTTTACCTGCTGCGTTTGAAATCCGGAGAGTTAACTAAATACATGCGCGTGGTGAAGGAATAATTTGAAAAAATTCATTGAATCGCGTAAGTTTACAGCCTGAAAGTGAAATAGGCTGTAAAATTAAAATCGCTGAAATGAATGTATTGATTATTGGCTCCGGGGGCCGTGAACACGCTTTGGCCTGGAAGATTGCCCAAAGTACCATGTTGGACAGGTTATTTATTGCACCTGGTAATGCCGGAACCCGTTTGCATGGCGAAAATGTTAGTATCGGGGTGAATGATTTTGCCGGTCAGGCTCAATTCTGTATTGATAATCAGGTCGATATGGTGATCGTGGGCCCGGAAGAACCCCTGGTAAAAGGTTTAAAAGATTATTTTGCTGAAAACGAGGAGCTTTCTCATATTACCATCATAGGGCCCGGGAAAGACGGGGCTAACCTGGAAGGTAGTAAGAATTATGCCAAGGAATTCATGAACCGGCATAACATTCCCACGGCCCGCCACAGGAGTTTTACCAAGGCAACATTATCGGAAGGTATTGATTTTATCCATTCATTGAAGCCTCCTTATGTTTTGAAAGCCGATGGATTGGCAGCCGGGAAAGGTGTTGTAATACTGGATGATGCTACGCGGGCAGAAAACGAATTATCCAGCATGTTAACCGGGAAATTTGGTGAAGCCGGTAGTACGGTTGTTATCGAGGAGTTTTTGAGCGGGATTGAAATATCTGTTTTCGTGATTACTGATGGAAAAAACTACCGGATTTTACCAGAAGCAAAAGATTACAAACGTGTTGGGGAAGGTGATACGGGATTGAACACCGGCGGTATGGGCGCTATTTCACCGGTTCCGTTCGCGAAGGGTGAATTCATGGAAAAAGTGGAAGAGAGAATTATTAAAAGAACCATTAAAGGGCTTCAAATTGATAATATTCCTTACATGGGATTTATCTTTTTCGGTTTGATTAAAGTGGAAGATGACCCTTATGTTATCGAGTATAACGTGCGCATGGGTGATCCGGAATCGGAAGTGGTTTTTCCCCGCGTGAAAAGTGATTTTCTGGAACTGTTGGTGGCAACCGGCAGGGGAGAACTGGATAATACTTCACTGGAAATTGACAAAAGGATCGTATCAACGATCATGCTTGTATCAGGAGGTTACCCGGAAAGTTATCAGAAAGGATACCCTATAGAGAACCTTGAAGAAACAAAAGAATGTATTGTTTTTCATGCAGGCACTTCTGTAAAGAATGATCAGGTAGTTACCTCAGGTGGAAGGGTAATCGCTGTTAGTGGATATGGTAATTCTATGAAAGAAGCACTTGACAAGAGTTACCGGAACGCGGGTATAATTTCCTTCAGGGATAAATATTTTCGGAAAGATATTGGCTTCGACCTGTAAAAGGATTAATTTGATTGTATGATATTACGGTTATTCAGGGGTTATAATCCCTTCATCATTATTTTAATACCATTAATAGGCTTGTTGATATGGCTACAGGCATTCAATGGCGTGCCGGAGAGATTGTTTCTCTTCGATGTCAGGCAACAACCTTTTTTTAAATTATTATTTGAATTTGCTGGTGAACAGTCGTTTTTATCAGCATCGATTACTTTGATGATTACCCTTTTTTGTGGTTTTCTGCTGGTCAGGTTAAATACCCTTTATATATTTATACCCGACAGGACCTATATGCCCGCGCTATTTTTTATTATTATCTCGGGAAGTTATATTCCCCTGCAAAGATTAAACCCGGTGGTTTTCGGCGCTATTTTCCTGATATTTGCACTGGACAGGATCATGTCAGGATACCGTAAAGAAGGATTGATTTACAACTCGCTTGAAGCTTCTTTTCTGCTGTCCCTTGGCAGCATGTTTTACTCTGGTGTTCTTTTCTTTCTGCCTCTTGTATGGGTAGGCCTTGTTTTTTTTCGCCCCGGGTATTGGAGAGAATGGTTATTCAGTATTATTGGTTTCCTTTTGCCTTATTTGTTCCTGTTCTCGTGGTTTTTTATCATCGACAGGCCAGTTTTATCATACCTTGAATCACTTGGGAAAATATTTTCCCTGGAAATTGAATCAACGGCCATTCGTTTTCATTACCTGGCCTTTTATGTTTACACCGGATTTTTGGTGCTATTATCCAGTTTTCATATCATGAAGCAGCTACCTTTGAAAAAGATACTCCCCCGTCGATCTTATATCATCTTTTTCTGGAATTTCGCGTTTGGCCTGATTGCTATTATTATTATACCTGCCATTTCATATGAAATGTTACCGCTGCTGGCTATCCCGGTTTCTTTTCTACTGTCGCATTATTTCATGAGTACCCGGGGCAAGCTAGTCCCGGAGTTATTGATTATCTTTTTTTTCCTGCTGGTTATTTTAATTCAGGTAATGGAAGTCAGGGTCGGGTAAAAGGGATAGATGTTGGTGGGTATACAATCGGAATTAATTTAACGTAATGGTCGCGGGAATGAGGACATATGATGATTGCAAACCGGTACAAGATACCTGTAAAATCCTCTGTATCCTTTGCACCTTTGCATTTCGCCGAAGGCGAAATTGGAGTAAGAAGAGAATGATCATACATCCCGGCTACCGGCAGGGATGTATGCAGTAGTTACTTGTGCTAATGCCAGGAGATTATAATATTTTAATAAAGCTTAAAATGCATACGGCTGAACCTGATTTTCCATCCTGAAAGGAGAGAAAAATATGATAGGGTCCTGTTTTTGTGCATGTAAAGTCGAAACCATCAAAGTCTCTTCCGGTTTCGGCATTATATGTTGAGCCCAGTAATTTTCCCTCGTCATATAGTTGTATAACAGCCTTACCTTGAGATGTTTCTGAGTTACACACCGAGAGCCTGTACTGGGTGTTCTTTTTCAGCAGGATGGTAACTTTTTCGACAGGAGGCCGTTCGTTGGGTTGTGCCGCTTCCAATTCAACAATATAATCCTTCAGGTAGGTTGCGTCGTCACCGGCACCCATGGCACACATGTCAACAAGAGCAGCAGCAGATTGTGCCTGGAGGCTGAATGTACCGGAGAACAACAGACCAAGGATAAAGAATATTTTTAAAATCCTCATACTTTCGCCTTAATTATCTTATTTCTTATTTCTTCAGTTTTTTGTATGATCCGGTTGAGTTGTTCATCTGAGATATGAACAATACTGGTTTCATTCTGAATGATCATGAGCATGCCATCTTTTTCAACCGCTTCGGGTTCACCCATTTCATAAGTAATTTTCACATCATTGAATTCAGCTTTTATCTCTTCCAGATTTGTTATCAGGCGTGCTATTTGCGGGTCGCGTCTGTAATTCTTGAGGATTAAGATGAGATCACCAATAATGATTTTTTGTTCACCAATTCTTTCAGCCAGATCAGGATGCGTGCTTTCCTTGGCTACCTGCGTTGCCAGGTACAATCCCTCGATCCAGATGCCGGCTACAATCAATGCACTGAGATTACCCCGGTTATTCTCCCTGAGATAGCGGTCCATCATGTTAAAGCTATGCACGGAGATATACATCAGCGAATCGAGATTCTGACTGTGAGTAGCCAGGCGCTTGAGGGTGACAAAGTCAAAAAACTGTCCCACGTTAATGGCATCCGACAATGTTTTTATAGAGGTTATATACTCGAGCACGGAACTGGTCTTACTGTACATGTTCAGGTATCCCAGATCTGCCCCATAAATACCGAGGTGCAATGCCTGTTCAAAACTCGTGTTTAACTGATCCACGTTTTTTGTTGTGGCAAGGTATTTTTTTGAGAAAGGAACGCCGAGACTTTTTACCAGTGCAGCAATTTCCACGGGAGAGGAAATATTCTGTACAATATCCTCCATTGCCTGTTCCGATACTTGTAATTCACCCTCGTCAAGCAATGAATCCGGTATCTCTTCAAATTCTTTGTCATATTTATTCCCACCCGTCCGGCAGCCGGCTATCAAAATAAACGCCAGGAGAATGTAAGTTAGTTTTCTGATCATATCTGCAGAATTGATTAATTACGAATAACAAATTTAACTATAATAATAAATTTATTAAAAATTTATTCAAATATTTATTTATTCTGTTTGCCTATTTTAATCTTGGAACTCAGTTCAAGTATTTTTTTCAAAATTTCATAATAAAGAAAAATATAAAGTAAAAGAGTAAATACCCAGATAACAGACATGTTAAACCAGAAGGTATCAAAATATTTACCCATGAAGTATTTTCTCGGTGCAAAAAGGTGGGATCGGAAACCAAACGGGCCGGTAATTCTTGGATCCTGAAAAATAGGATTGTATTGTTGTACCAACCGGTTATCGTACTCGAGAATTTTATTCTTCTCGAAGGTTTTCTTCACGTAATCTGTTACACTCTCGTTATGATAATTATCTTTCAAGTATTTAAATTTATCCGGGTTTTGGTCGAGGTAATAGAGGGTTTTAAGTTCCTTGTTTTTATTGGCTTGCCTGAATATTTCGGCGTAATATTTCCTGAGGTTTTCAATATAGTCGAGAACCTTGTAACCCACTTCAACCGTGAATTGTTCAGGATTGAGCTTGTCCGTGTATCCAAAATGAATATCCGGAACCTGTTCCATCTGGTAGGTTATTTCGTTTTTGACGAGCATCAGTTTTTGCAAGGTTGAACCAATTCTGCCTTCGTCTTCTATCTCTTCAATGATATCATTCACCCTGCTCTTCAGCTCAGGAAGGTAATAAACCTGCATGTAATCAGCCTGGGATTCTTTTTTCTCTATATCGTAAAAACTTTTCTCGAAACGGTTTTTCTTAAATTGGTTAACCATGAGCGCCTCGTATGACCATTTCGTGGGCATTATTTCTGCAATCATGGGTACCTTATCGACGCTGCCCACGGCCCTGTTTAGCTTGTCGAATGGAAACATGGCTCCACTCAGTATCATCATTGGAATCATTATCAAGGGAATGATGATATAAATGGTTACCGCGGAATTGAAAGAAGCTGAAATATTCAGTCCCAGCATATTCGCGAAGGCTGCCGTGGTAAACAGCGCCACCCAGTACTCGAGTGTCATTCCTTTTATGCCCAGGATTGTATTCGCTATCAGCACGAAGGTAATTGCCTGTATGGCAGATATGGAAAAGAGTATAAGAATTTTGGATGCCAGGTAGCTCGATCTGCTGAGATTGAGGAACCCTTCTCTTTTTAATATTTTCCTGTCCCTGAAAATTTCCTCGGCGCTCACCGTGAGTCCCAGGAAAAGGGCCACGATTAAGCTCATGAAGATATAAATCGGGATATTTTCATTTTCACGAAAAATATACTTGTTTGAACTGGGATCAGCAATATACCGGATGATATATGACAAAATAAAAGCCAATAACGGAGCTTCCAGAAGGTTGAGCGCGATATATTGTGTATTGCTTATTTTGGAAAAGAAATCACGCGAGGTGTATATCCTGAATTGTTTTAACCAGTCAGGGATATTTAGTGTTTTAGGAGGAGAATCTTCGACACGCTCAATATGCTCGGGTTTGATTTGATCTTCGTAATAATCTTCCCATTTCTCGGGAGATACTTTTCTCTCGTCGGTATAGTTCCCGAATTCATCGACAACCCTTGCCTCTATAATATTGAAGATAAGCTCGGGATTCACGTTTCCACAGGTGGGGCATTCTCCTACTTCCGAGTTAATTTGGGCATCGAGTTTTTTAAAATACATTACCGCTTCTACCGGGTTTCCATAATAAATCATGTAGCCACCGGTATCAAGAATGATCATTTTATCGAACATCTTGTAGATCTCTGACGAGGGCTGATGGATAACAACGAATACCAGTTTTCCTTTAATGGTGAGTTCACTGAGGAGATCCATTACATTTTCAGAATCGCGGGATGAGAGTCCTGACGTGGGTTCGTCAACAAACAAAATGGAGGGCTCCCTGATCAATTCGAGAGCAATATTCAACCTTTTGCGCTGTCCGCCCGAGATGGTTTTTTTCAGTGGACTTCCTACTTTAAGATCTTTTTTATCGAGTAAACCCAGGTTGGCCAGTGTTTTATTCACCAGGGCAACCAGTTCTTCTTCCGGTTTATCCTTGAAACATAACTTGGCATTGTAATACAGGTTCTCGAAAACGGTTAATTCCTCTATCAGGAGATCATCCTGTGGGATAAGCCCGATAACTCCTTCCAGTTCTTTTTTATTGGTGTGCAGATTAATACCATTTATAATGACCTCGCCGGAAGAAGGTGGTTCTATCCCGCAAAGTACGTTAAGTAAAGTGGTTTTACCTGCACCGCTGGCTCCCATTATCCCGATAAGTCTCCCGTTTCCTTCTGCAAAGCTGATATTTCTTAATCCAATATTACCATTCGGGAACCGGAATTCGAGATTATCAACTTCAAAAGATACGCGGCTTGTAGTAATATCAGAAAGATAATGAGACGCCACGTCAGTATAATAAACCGGCTTACCCTTTGGCAACTTTACAGTGCTGCCATTCGCGAAAAGGTATATTCTATTATTGTTGACTGCCAGCCCGTTGAGAAAAAGCTCTTCATCCCCGGTGTACTTGAGAAAGTAAAGATCCACGCTCGCGATGCGAAGGATAAAAATATCCTTGTCGAGTTTTTCGGTACGCATGAATTTTGTTTGCCCGTAATCCGGGTTTTTCTTGCTGTTAATGACAAGAATGGTTGCATCATCAATCTCGGCGGGGTCATTCTTAATAACAAAATTCTCGATGCTCGTGAATTCTTCTTTAGAAACCTTGAAAACTTCAGAAACGGTATTGATAATGGCCATTCTCTGATCGGAAAATTTCCGGTCGGCATTCACGAGTTCAAAAAGTCGAACAAGTACAACAACCTTTTGATTTTGGGTCAGTGTTTTATTAATCTTTTTGCACAAACCCAATATACGCACGGAATCTTTAACTGACGTGAGTTTTTTCTTGTTTTCATTGTTGTCTTCGCCATCAGATTCATCGGGTTTATCATTTAACCCGGCGTGCTTTTCAAAGAGGGCAAAATATTCCTTAACCTTATGATCGCTCAATTGTTGAGTAAGGAAATTATTGACGTACACGATTTCGTTTTCCTCGACACCCTCATCTTGTTTAGCGATAATCGCGAATAATTGCATAAGGGCGCGCAGGATTTCTTCACTCATTTTTCAAGTGTTTTTGAGCTGTTTTGTAAATTTTAATTATTCCCTGGAGATGTATTACGTGGTTTATCCAGGGTATGATACCTGCTCGAAAGGAAGATCCACGATATCCGAGTATTCTTCACCTGCTTCCTGCATGTCCTCATCGTCCTCGGGATAATACCATTTTACCAGTATTTCATTTCCCGCTTCATGCATTTCTTCAAGCTTCATGAGTATATCCAGCAACAATTTGGATGATGCAGTGTTAAAGTAAGTTAGCTTAAAGCTGAAAACCGTTTTGGATTTAGGACTTCCAGCGTAACCATCCAGCCATTCCAAAATTGGATTGTAGAAACTTGTTACATCTTCAGGAAGGGAACGTCCCGATATTTCATAAATCTCATTTTCCGGGTCGAGAATAACATTAGGGGTATCTTCTGTTCCTGCTATCTTGATAGTTTCCATATTATAATTTTTAAAGGTTTCTTGCAATCGTTGATGTTAATAAGAAGAATGAAGCACCATTGCTAATGGGTAGAAAGTGATAATCCAGCTTGCGACCTGTTTTTCTTTTTATATCGATAAAACCTAGCCCGGCACCGCCTTTTTCAGACAAGCGTCCTTCTTTGATTTGCTTTTTATAGAGCTGGTTCAACTCGTCTTTATCCATTTCGTTGATCTCTTCCAGCATTTTTTTCATTTCTTCAATTTTGCTGTTATCGATCGCGTTTCCGGTTGTAACACTATACTCGTTTTCGCCTTTGCTTACCAGGAAAATGCCGCGGCCGGAATACAGGAAATCGTTGGTGCCGAAATCATTAGCGTGCTTACTGATATTTTGCAGGCATTCCACCATCACGTGAAATACTTTGCGTTGCACTGAACCTGATTCCTCTTCTTTGGCCATGTTCGACTCGGTTAACGAAGTAAAGGCCTTTGTTATCTGGTGCGTGATCTCGCCCTCGTAAACAAGTGTGATTTCGTGAGCTTTCATTGATTTATAGAACTCGTAAACGAATTCAAGAAATCCTTTCATGTCTTTTTTTTTATTCATAACATTTTTAATATTAAGATTACGTGTTTATTTGTATTTTGTTATATTTTTTCAGAATTCTATTCCAATTAATAATACATCATCAATTTGCTTTCCATCGCCTTTCCATTCCACGAAATCTTTATTGAAAAGGTCATTGTACTGTTCCATGGTCAAATTGTTTTTATCATTGATTGTTTCCCTGATTCGCTTGGGTGAATATTTCTTATTATCGGGCCCCCCTATTTGATCGGGGAGACCATCGGAAAAGAAGAAAATCTTATCACCGGGTTTGTAATTGATCACGTAATTGGTGAAATTTTTCTCTACTTTTTTCCCGAGGGGAATTCCCCCGATTGCTTTTCTGTCGCCCTTGAATTCCTGTAGTTCTCCTTTGGTAAGATAATACAGGGGCCTGTGGGCACCAGCGTATTGCACTTCTTTTTTCCCGGGTGATATTTTGCACAGGGCGATATCCATACCGTCTCTCGCGTCGGCACCTTCCCGGTTCTGGCGGAGTGAATGACGAACACCGGCGTGCAGTTTATCGCATATTTCAGCAGCGGTCAGTTCCACGTCATGGTCCACGATATTATTTAGTGTGAAGTAACCGATAAAGGAGAGCAAGGCTCCCGGCACCCCGTGTCCGGTACAATCTACAGCAGCAATGTAGAATTCATCTTTCTTTGGGAAGAACCAGGGAAAATCACCACTTACCACGTCGCGGGGCTTGTAAAAGATGAACGATTTGGGCAGGTATTTCCGGATCAGTCTTGTGTCTGGAATAATCGATTTCTGTATTCTTTCGGCGTAATTGATACTGTCCTGTATTTTCCGGTTTTTATCCTGTATTTCCCTTTCAATCCGCTTGGCTTCAGTGATATCGTGCCCCACGAAAAGAATAGTTTCCAGTTCATTCTCGTTATACTCGGGAATAGCGTCAATGCTCATGATTCTCTCGGCAACCTTTTCACCCATTTTCACGGGCAGGGTAAGTTCCGCGTTTTTCTTGCCCGGGTTGGTTTTTATTTCCTGGATAGTATTTTTAAAATACGCGTATAAATCATCATAAATATCAATTTCATTGATGGTTTTGTTCATGATGTCCTTGGCCGAGATACCCATGTAGTCTTCAATGACCGGGTTAGCGTAATAGAACTGCCCACTGGTGCTTAACCGTATAATCAAATCGAGCGAATTCTCGGAAAGTGACTGCATCTTGCTTTTCATTCGCTCTTCTTTTTCCGCTCTTTTCCTTTCAGTAATGTCTGTTATATTAAGAATGATTCCATTGATGGCAGGATCATCCAGAATATTTCGTCCGGTACTTTCAAGGAAAATTTTAGTACCATCCTTTTTCATGTAAGTATACTGGATGGTAAGAGCCTCGGTGGGTTTAGCCAGCAATTCCTTGAACATCTGGCGGATTTCTGTTTCTCCCTTCCGGGTGAGCCTGTCCATGTCTTTTCCCTTCATCATCTCAGCGGGAGTGTAGCCAAGAATTTTGGTGACCGAGGGAGAAGCATAGGTAAGAATCATGTTCTCGTCATAAATGAGAATGATCTCCGATGCATTTTCAAGCAGTGAATGGAGTCTTTTTTGGGCATTTTCTACTTCCAGGATCTGGGTTTCGAGATTCTCGTTCGATTTTTGCAATTCTTCCTGGGTGGCTCTCATTTCCTCCGCGTTCTGGCGGAGTTGCTCCTCGTTTTCCTGCAGTTCTTCAGTCATTTTTTGGGATTCGCGGAGCAGGCGTTCTGTTTTCTCGTTTATCCGGAGGTTGAAGAGAGTTCTGGCAATAATTTCTCCCAGTTCCTTGAGGAATGTTATGGTTAATTCCGGGATACTATCCTGAAGGCTCGCGAATTCAATGACCCCCTGGAGTTTTTCATCGGTAATAAGAGGTACTATAAGTAATGAGCGGGGTTTCTGTTCGCCCAGGATACCGGATGTTATGGTGACGTAATCCTCGGGAATTTCGGTACGGTAAATAATATCCATCTCAAAGGCACATTGCCCGATGAGTCCCTGCCCTATTTTGAATTCCTGGTTTACATACTTCTTCCGGTTATAGGCGTAGGTGGCAAAATTAGTAAGAACACGTGTTTCTTCATCATATAAATAAAGTGCACCCTGGATAGAATTGATATATTTGATAAGATTGACAACTACCTCGTAGGCAAGCACATCGATTTTGTTATGCATCCTGAGAATGTTGGCTATCAGTTCCTTACCCTCCGCAATCCAGCTTTCTTCTCTTTCTTTCCGCGTGTTGGCCAGCAGGTTATCACGCATGAGCTGCAGTGAATTAGCCAAAACATCCTCGCCACCATCGTCTTCAAGCTCTATGTCATAGTTGCCTTCTCCGATTTGCTTGGCATATTGGGCGTTCCGGTCAATCAAAATCTCTTTTTGCCTGATCAGATTTTCAAAATGCTGGTGATCATGCTTTCTGAATGAAATGAACGCGTACATGGCAAAACCGAAAATCACCGGCATTAAATCCATGAACCAGTGCAACGGGTTCCTGAGGTGCATATTCCATATTCCGGCCGGGGTCAATGGCAAGTCATTGGCAATAATATCTGCCAGCCATGAGGTAAGTGGAAAAATACATCCTACAGCAACCGCGATCAGGATACTGTTCGTGGGTTGCAGGTAGGAGGTGTATTTGTCAAGAAGTCTTTTTTCTTCCATGTTAATTGATTCGTTCTTTTACTTTTTATTTTTTTTCTTTATTATCCAGTTTATCCGACAATGAAATGGCGAATTCTCTTAAAATTCTTTTTTCTTTGTCATTCAGCACTTTCTTGAATGAAGCCATTTCGATGACACCAAAAGTTTCATTGTCCCTGACCAGAGGAATTATGATGAGCTGTTCAGGAGAACCTTCACCTAATCCTGATAAAATTACAGTGTAATTCTCCGGTAATTCATCAATAAAAAGTATTTGTTTATTCTTGGCAGCCTGTCCAGGGAGTGTTTCTCCCAGTTTGAATGGTTCTGGTTTTTCTTCCGAAAAATAAGCATACTCGGCAGTAAGAGCAAATTCATCCTTGCCCGGTTTCCTCGCGTAATACAGTCCCTGTACAAAATTGAATTCACCGGCTAATTTTGCGAGTATTCTTTCGAGATACTTGTCAGTACCTTCGTTTCCTTTTTTACCAATCATTAAATTCTGAACCGATTTTTTAATTTCGGCTTCTTCCCTGGCCTTTATTTTTTCCTGTTCTCTTTTTTCTTTTTCTTCCTGTTCCTTTTTTTCTTCCATTTCAGCTTCCTGGGCTTCTTTTTTTGCCTTTTCAATAACCGCTAGTTTTTTGCCGGTTACTATCAGGAAAAGGCTGTATAGAAATACTGCCAAAACAATGTTCAGGAAAATAAAGACAAGGGCAAAAATCCTGCTATTGCTTGTTTCAGCTTCCCGGCTGAGGTTATATACCACGACAAAGATAAGGAATGAAAAAACAAATATGAGAACCAGGGCAGCAGTGGCCAGTATTTTATTCTGTTTGAATGTTTCCATGTATGTTATTTTAACTTTTTCAGAAAATATATTATCTGTTCGGTTTTAAATACGTGATCTACCTTTGTAAGTTGCATTGATGCCTCGGGCATTGTTTTTACTTCACTTTCAGCCGGATCCTGTACGATTGCCACACCTCTCCTGTCTTTTATCTTTTTTAATCCGTGGGCCCCGTCCCTGTTGGCCCCGGAAAGTATAATCCCGACAACTTTTTCCCTGTAATTAACCGAGGCACTCATGAAAGAGAGATCGATCGATGGTCGGGAATGGTTAACTACTTCTTCAGTTGAAAGGGCGATTTTATTACCCAGTTCAATATACATATGATAATTGGCAGGGGCAAGGTAGGCTTTACCAGGCTTAATCGTTTCTTTGTCAAATGGTTCTATCACGGGGATGTTTGATTTAATTGAAAGTGCTTCAACAAAACCCGATCGCACGTGTTTTAAGCGATGCAAGCACAGGAAAACAGGTAAAGGAAATGGATTGGGTAATGAACTCAGTATTTTAGTCACTACCTGAAAACTACCTGCTGAACCTCCTATAATCACTGCTTTAAACACTTCTAATTACCTTTTTTGATATATACTTTCGTTGTCTTCTATCAGGTTAAACATTCTTCCTTCCTGACCGGGCGGGAGCTTCTCCATGATTCCTGTTGCCAGGAGCCCCCCTGGCACCATGCTCCCGTGAATAATTTTCAATACATTGTCAGACAAGGTCTGATTATAATAAATCATCTGATTCCTGAACAAAACCATGTGTATGTTGTCAGGAGAATTATCAAAAATAATATTTTGTTTTCTAAAAATTACATTTTTAATAAGAGAGTCATCCCTGTAGAGATAATCATTTTTTTGAGTGAAGTAAGATGATAAATAGTTATCACCCTGGTAGCGGGTATAATTTTCCTCGCTGATTTCTAATTTAGCGGATTTAAAAATGCCTTTTTTTACTTCTTCAACAGACATTTCACTAAAAAAAGAAGCATGAATCTCGGTATTATTGGTAATTCCCAGTTCTTTAACTGTAATTGCAAGGGTGTATAATTCCTCCCCGGTCACGCAAACAGGGATCCAAATCTTGATTTTACCGTATTTCTTCAAGTAAGCCGGCAGGTACTTATCCCTTAATAATCGCCAAAGAGAAGGATCCCTGAACATCTCGGTTGAATCAACGTAAAGATCATAGAGGAATTTATCGAAGAATCCCGAATCATTTTTAAGTTTTAGTATCAGACCGTCCGGGTGAGAAACATTATTGATATGCATCAGTCGTTCCAGTCTTCTTCTGAAGCTGGTCAGGGCATAATTTGAAAAATCATATCCATACAGTTCTTTTACCGCGTTTACAATATTCCGGGTGTCTGTTATGCCTAATTCAGGAGTTCCCATCTTGCACTATTTTCCCTTTTTGTCACTTAGTTTTTTCTTCAGGTTTTCAATTTCCAGGTTTGCTTCTTCCAACATTTTATATCGTTGTTTCTTTTCTGTAATGTCCTGTGCCAGGTAATATACTTTATAAAGGTTTCCATCTTCGTCAATTACCGGATTGAAATTTGACATGAGCCAGATTTCCCTGCCATCTTTCCGTGTTCTTTTCACGACCCCCTTGAAAGATTTTCCTTCATGGAGTTTTTTCCAAATATTTTCAAATTCTTCTCTTTCATCATCAGCCAGCAGGGTGATGTATTTGATCCCGGGTAAGTCAGCAGGTTTTAAACCAGTAGCATGCACGAAATTGTCGTTCACAACTGTAATCACGCCTTCTTGGTCTAACTCACACTTAATAAGGGAGTTGTCTACTGCTTCCATGATGGAATTCAATTCTATATTTTTTCTGGCCAGTTCGATTGCCTGGTTTTTCATGGATTCCTCACTTTGCTTGGTTTCTGTAATATCTGAAGCCATGGTGAGTATCTTGTAAGGAATACCCGAGGTATCAAAAATAGGTGAAAAATGTTCTTTCAGCCAAATGTTTGTACCCGATGCAAGCCTGATCTTATCAGTTTTTATGATTGATTTGCCGGCGGCCAAATCTTCCCACATTTTTCGGTATGATGCATCGCTGCTTTCAATTCCCGCGAAGTACGCGTAATCCTTTCCAATCAGCGTGTTTTCTGTTGTATCCAGCAACTCGAGAAGCTTGCTGTTTACTTTTATGATTTTACCTTTCATATCGAACTCGATGAATAGTGAGGCAGTATCAATGGCATTCAATATTCCTGATATTTCATTTTCCCGCCGGGCAGATTCCTCCTGCGTGGCTTGCAGTTCCTCCATGTTTTGCCTCATTTCTTCTTCCTGCTCAGTCATTTCCTGCGCTTGTTTCTGTGATTGCTCAAGCAATTTAGCTGTTTGTTCATTTATTTTCACGGCGTTAATTGTAGAAGCAATACTTGAGGCGATTTTTTCAGCAAATTCGATCTCATGGGGTTGGAATTTATTAAACGAAGCCATTTCAATAACGCCAAGTACTTCATCCTCCAGTTTAAGAGGAAGAATGAGTATACAGTTGGGGGTTGCTTCTCCTAAACCAGATGTGATGGTTATATAATCTTCCGGGATCTCGGTTAACATGAGGGTGTCTTTTTCAATCATGCAGGTACCAATAAGCCCTTCCCCGGGCAGGATTCTTTTCTCCGTGTATTTTTTCTTGTTATAGGCAAAAGCTGAAACAAGATCCAAAACTTTTTCTGCATCATCATTTTCATTGACAATGAAAATACCTCCCTGGTTAGCATCGAGATAGTTGATCATGTTTTGGATAATATTATCGCAAAGCAGGGTGATATTATCATTGTTTTGTCTCAGTATTTCACCAAATTTTGCCAGTCCCTCGTTGGACCATCTACGCTTACGATCTTCAGCCTGGTACTTTTCTTCTTCTTCCTTGGCTAGTTGAAGGCTTTTTTCCATTTCGATAAGTGAATTTCCCAGCAAATCTTCGTCACCCAATGGCTTGTATGAAGCGGAAAGATTTCCCTTCCCGATATTTTTGGCAAATTCGGCTTTCTTCCTGAGATCTTCAACGAAATTCATTAATAGCTGATTAATAGTTGAAATTTCATCGTTGCCCCTGAGTTCAATTTTCTCTGGCAGGTAGCCCTTGATGAGTTTCCGGATATATTCAGTAACACTTTTTATGGATGATTCAAAGTTATACAACAAGTAAAACAAGTAAGCAATTATAATGATCGATGCAATGACCAGTAAAATAATGAGGTTATTGACTGATTTACTAATATTATCGTCTATTATCGCGTTTAGTTTTACATTAATTTGGTTTAGTTTTTTTTCCAGTTGCCCGCTTGAATTTTCCAACCTTGTTGCCAGTCGGGTTTGATCGCCCGTTTGTCCCGTGTTTTCTTCAGCGGAAATAAGGTTGGAAACAGCAACCTTGTAATCATTCAGGTAACCGGTTAATTCAGAAATTTGAACATCGTCAAATTCCTGCAGTGATTCGGCCATTCCCATGCCAATGAATTCTATAGCTTCATCAATTCGCCTGGTTATTGCCTGCAGGTGTTCTGGTTCTTCTGTAGAAAAATAAATGGATTCAAGGGATTTAATATTAGCAACCAGATTCAATGCATAATTATTATTCAGAAGACTAATGAAGTTTTTAAGCGTGTTTGAGGATTCGAGCATATCTTCAATCGCACCGGTTTTTTTGTTTCCTTTGATGGCGATTTTTTTGCTAAAATCAAGCACCATCGTGCTGTATTCTTCCTGGAGGTCGGCTATTTCCTGAAGACCGGCAGCTATTTCTTCCTGTTGGATTGTTTTAATATTCTTAAGATATGCTATGTTTTTATTGTTCTCCAGGAGGATGGTATCAATTTGTTCTTCAATGAAATTATCCTTTTTGTTGAAGAAGTCCGGGCGATTATAATTAGCCAGGATTTCATTTGACAGGGACTTCAACCTGAATGAATTGGATATCAATTCCTTATTTGTGGTTTGCAATTGGTGATAATGATTAATTCGTTTTAGTGAATTCACCGTGATTATCCCTATGAGAAAACAGAACAAAATAATAATCCCGGTAAGCAGGGAAATCTTGTCCTTAATTGTTAAGTTTAATTTTCTCATTTTTACATTCATAACCTCGTTATTGTTTTTTAATATATGCTTGCTCTTTTTTAGTAAAATTAGCCGTGTAAGGTCCGAGAATGGTCTCGTGTAATCCTAAAATAAGTGATCCTCCCGGGTATAGATTTTTATTAAATAAATCAAATACATTATTCTGGAGGTCGTAATTAAAATAAATAATTACATTTCTGCAAAGAATAATATCAAATTTAATATAAAAGATGTTATCATCCTTTACAAGATCATGTTTTCTGAACACTGGTTTTTCAATGAGAAACTGGTTCATCCTGATAATGTCCCGGGTTTTGTCAATAGAAAAATATTTCTCGTACGAAATATCATTATAATCATCATAATTATAGGGATTTTCCTTGATTACCTTGTCAAAATTATCAAGATATCCTATGTTAAACCTGTATTTGTATTCTCCCCTGGCAGCTGCTAAAAGCACGTCTGTATTGATATCCGTTCCAAAAACCTTGGTCTTGTGAAGTAAATTGAGCTCGTTAAGCAGGATGAGCATGCTGTAGACTTCCTGACCCGTGGAGCAGCCCGCGTGCCAGATGTTGATTACAGGATTGTCTTTATACAGCGGGAGAATTTTGTAGCGAAGTGTGTGCCATACCTGCGGATCACGAAATAATTCGGTGGTATTTACAGTAATGTCCTTAACAATTTTCTCGACGAAATCCGAATCTTTTTTAATTTTAAGACAAAGGCCCTTAATGTCCATTTTGTTATCAGCCAACACTTTAGCCAGCCTTCTCCTGAGGGATTTTTCTGAATACTGACTGAAATCATATTCAGAAGCAGTCTTTATCGTTGAAATAAAAAAATCTATATCCTGTTCCGTGACATTCATATCCTTCTACTGTGGTAAAAAAGTCCCCTTTAGCCGGTTTAGAATAACTGCCAAATTTAAATAAAACCTTTCAATAAAAATCAAGGATTAAATATATTCAATATTTGAGTGATTTCCAATCCGGCAAAATGAATTACTGACCTCTTTTAGGTGATTTTCCTCACCTTATTGATATTTGATGTTTATTTATTTAGCTTATTTATGTTGATTTTGCTTGTTTTTCTGGCCAAAATGAAATTGTAACCATCTTGGTAAAATGATAACACCCATCAGCAGGTAGGGGTAATAACTAATAATTCTCCACATGAAAGCCATGGCCACGATAATCGCTCCTGATGTTACGGGAGATGCAGGTATAAATTCCCCGAGATACCGTGAAAAAACAAATTCAGCGAATCCGCTGCCTCCTGGTGTGGGGCTAACCAGCATTATGATCCACATGACCAGTTGCCGGGCAAAAATAAGGAAATGATCCGACACTACGAAGAAAGCAGCCAACATGGCATTGGCCACCCAATATCTTGATGTCCAGGAAAAAACGGTAGCCATGAATGCTTTAAACCAAAACAGGAAAGGCTTTCTCCTTAATTCTCTGGAACTGGTTATAATTTCGGTTCCTGCATCATTGGCTCCATGACGCCATCTTCGTAAAACGGGCAACTTGAATAACCAGAGCAACAAGAATTTTAAACCTCTTGGATTGATAAACAGGCCGTAGCTTACAAAAAGGGTATAGATGAATTTAACAAGATACCCGATGGCGGCAAAAAGAAAAAACTCGCTGGTAAAGAATGGAGAATCGGAACCTTCCACGATAAACAGGTCTGAAGGATTCAGAAAAAGCACCAGTAAAGGGAAAAGGAGGATAAAATATAATTCATCAAGAAAGGATGTGGCCATAACTACGGCACTGCTTTTACCCAGGCTGAGTCCTTCCTTGTTAACGTAAAGAATGGCTAAACTGGTCCCCCCGATAGCAGATGGTGTAATGGCAGAAGTGAATTCCCAAAGCATGATAACCCGGAAAGATTTGTACCATGTTAAATCTTCACCGCTGAGTATTTTTAGGCGGATGATATAGCCTATATCCCGGCAAATCATCAAAAGAAAAGCAATGAAGAGAAAAAAAATGGAAGTCCAGGAAAAATCAATAATACTAAATGCCCCGGGTTCGTACTCGCGATAGAACATGTAAAAAATAACAGCTATCCCGATCACGATCGGTAACGCGACGCGGTTAAATTTAATTTTCCTAAAAGGCACTGGACTATCCTTCACCATCCCTCAAAATTATTAAATATTCACTTTTTAAAGCAAACAGATTGTTAATTTTGAATCATTCTATCTTAAGTTTTAATCTTATTGTATATGTTGAATCAAAATTAATACTTTGTTTTTCACGGGCCAATTCATTATTTTTACTTTTATTGATCATTATTTCATGTAATAATAATTGTTATGGAGTTCAGAAAAGTTGTTGAAAGCAGAACAAGCATAAGAAATTTTAAAAGTGATAAAGTACCCGTGGAAGATATAAAGGAGTTGGTAAGAATTGCTTCCATGGCGCCGAGTATAAATAATTTTCAACCATGGAAATTTATAGCCATCACAAATAGGGATATTCTCAAGAACATGTCTGAAGCTGTTTCCCGGAAAATTCAGTCGTTACCATCCTCAAAATCCCGGGCATCGAAAAACGTGAAGTCTCAGGTTGAATGGTTTTCTACCTTTTTTAGTGAAGCTCCTCTTGTTATTGCTGTTATCATGGAAGATTACGAGTCGATTCTGGAGAAAGGGGTCGGGCTTTCACATGATGATATCAATAAAGCACGAAACTATCCTGATATTCAAAGCGCGGGAGCATGTATTGAGAATATGTTGCTGGGAGCGGTCGACATGGGATACGGGGGTTGTTGGCTTAGTGCCCCCATGGTGGCATCTGAAGAAATATCAGAGATGCTTAAAATTGAAAAGCCATACCGTGTAATCGCTTTTGTTGCCATTGGTAAACCTGCCGGGGACCCGCGACCGAGAGAGAAAAAGGAAGTTTCAGACCTGCTTGGTTTTATTGATTGACATTATTTAGCTAAAACAGGAAACAACCGTGAATTTATTCATGCCTTTTTTCCCGGTTACGATAGTATTACCACACCTTAACCAGGCATGAGCCTTGAGTTTTTTTGTATCATCTTTGGCCACGCCAAAATAGATGGTTGTGTCATGACCTAAAGTTTTTAACATTTTTTGGGCGATAATAGCCTCAACCATACACTTATTTTTCCAGGGAAGGTACCTGCCCGATCTTTTGATTGCTTTTGATACCTGACGCAGAGTGTTGTCCAGGCTACGGCAGTTCGCTCTTTCGGGAGTTTGCCGGTTGACTTTTCCCAACCAACGTGCATACCATCGCATCGGCAAGAAACTAACCATGGGCTTTATGAGAATAGCGTAGCCCAGGGCCCTGAAAAAAAGTTTTTTTTCAATTCCCGATAATGATTTCCAGGATGTGAATTTCCCCGGGATTCGTGTAAAATTATATGCAGAAAGATTATGTTCCATAATATGGAGTCGAAAACTCAGTTATTGACAACGATAAGGTCTTTTTCATGCAACTCTTTCAGGAAAGCAGTAACATCATCCCTGCAAGTAGTTTCCTCTACATCATATTCATCGGTCAGGGTCTGAATTATATCATTGAAATGAACCGGCTTTTCGAGGATTTGCCAAATTCTGCTGCCAATTTCATCCAGGCCATAATATTCTCCTTTATCAATATTCATCATTACCACTTCTTCATCCATTTTGCTGAAGAGCAATTCGGTTTTTCTTTGAATGATTGAATTTTTTGTCAGTTTTAGTTTTCCCATTAATTTTTCATTTTGATTACATCCAAGATCTCAGGTGCATATTTCTCCCTGATCATCGAGGTACCCATAACGTATCATGATTTCCCGGTTCGCGTCAACAATTTCCTTCACTACCTTGGGAGGGAGCAATTTTTTCCAGGTTCCTGTTTTTCCTTCCCTGAAAAAAGAGCTGGCCCCGGGTGCTTTTTCAAGGAAACCTGATTTATTTTCCTGTTTTTTTAATTCTTCAAAACTACTGAATTCCAATGCTTTTTTTATCTTTTTCTTATCGTTTTCTAAACCAGCAAAACGAACCGCCTTGGTAAATGTTTCAACAGGGTTTTCTAACATATCCTCGAAGCGGACTACCTGGACAGGGAATTTATCCTGATCTGTCCAGCTTTTCACGTGATCACTCCAAGTTAAAAGCCTTTGCTCGAGTTGATTGTGTAATTTTTCAGGTTTGTTGCAAAAGCTGTGTTCGGGATTGTTCATTCTCCTGCTCATGGTCTGAAAATCTGTCGCGGCATGATGAGCAAAGGAAACACACACATCAAGAGGATTTCTTATGAAATACAGTGCCCCGAAGGTAACATCAGGTGGTACCAGTTCCTTGCCGGTTCCTGTTAGAATGTTGGCATCATGTATCTTGTGATAAATCGTGTTTTCCGATGTTTCTGCAATATACCTGTATACCTCCGGACGAAGTGTTTCAATTTCGGAAGGGGATAGATCGGAGGATGATAAACCGGTAGCCTCATCGAACATTTGTCGGCTGCTGGCGATGGTTGTCGGGTATAAATTATTGATATTGGCAGGTTTTTCATTTTTATCCAGTAAATTGGTAAGGAAAACCCTGAACCAGGTGTTGCCTGACTTGGGATAGGAGGCCAGCCATATGATTTTCCTGTTCTCAGCCATTATTTTTAATGTCCTTGAGAATTAAATCCCGCAACTCGTCGATCATGAAAGAACGATTTGTCCGGGTAATTTTCTTAACCTGCAATTTTCCTGCAATATCCGAGAGGTACATGAAGTGAAGTTTTTCTTGTTGTAAACCCCTAATGAAATTGTAACGATAGGTATTGTTTTTTAGCGCGTTAAATTTTTCTATTCCTCTCAGCCTTTTCAGTTCAATACCTTCTTTATTTGATGCGTTGAGTATATATATGGTTGTGAGTGGCACTTTTTCGTTGACGAATTTCGAGGTCACGTCAATCCGGTATTTTTCCAGCATTTTTCGCACCCTGGGTAAGTTTTCGTCGTATTGTTCAAGTTTTTTTAAAGAATCTCTCCAGAGTTTCATCCTGGGATAACCGGGATGAATAAAGGGAGTCTTTTCGCGGATTTCAATTACTGAAACATCATCTGTAATGAGTGAATAACCTTTTTGAAGGAAGGCACCTGCCAATGTGCTTTTTCCGCTACCGGAAACACCAGAGAAAATAATACCATTATTATCAATGACAATCCCGCTGCCATGGAATGGTAGCAGTCCTCTTTGCATTATCAGCGCACCGAAGGCCGATCCAAGCATAAACAAACGTATGTCTTCGTCATTGCTGTTGGGAAAAGGTTGTATGGTTATGGAATCTCCATTTTTTACATGATAACGGGCCACCAAATCTACTTTCAAAAGAAATTCTCCCGGGGCAGCCTGGAACCTCACTCCTTTCGACAAAGGACTTTCGAGAGAATCCGGAACTTTACCAAAAGAAATGCGGACATCAGGGATGCCCGATGAGAGTGGCAAATCAGGACACTCGAGTTCCGATTCAACGACCAATCCAAAAACCTTATAAATATACGTAGTCTTTCGATTCAACTTCAAGAGTTTCGTGATGCTCACCAAAAATACTTATTTTTGAATTAGTATAAAATGTTTTTTCGAATGCAAGGTGAGAGAGATATTTGACAATGATCATTTAAACCTTCCTGATTGGGCAGCATGGCTTATCCTGCTGACGAGGGATGATTACAGGAATCACACTAATCTGATACAAGAGTTGTTTTTTTCCATAGAGGATTATAACAGGCTTTTTTATTTGATTCGCGCTCACCGGTTGGTTGTTCCGGTTTATTCTCACTTGAAAAAAATAAGTTGGGAAATGCCTGGGTTGTTTTTCAGAAAACTGGAAGCGGCCTACCGGAAGCAAAAGTTCACCAGTTTATCCAAAACATCTGATTTAATTCATCTTACCCGGTTATTCAGGGAAGCATCAATTCCCCTGATCGTGTTAAAGGGCCCTGCTTTATCAATGATCTTGTATGAGGAGGTTACTCACAGGGAATTCAGGGATTTGGATTTGTTGATCGGGCCAAATCACCTGAATAGGGCTTTGGAGTTATTATATAACCGGGGTTATGTTTCGGAGCTTCAGGATGTTTCAGATTTTCAATGGAAATATTACATGAGAAATTTCCAGGAAATCCTGTTAACACACCCTGGCAGCAAAAGCCAGGTAGAATTGCACTGGCGACTATTTGGTAATTATTTATTATTCAAGGAAGATCTACCCGGGTTGATTAACAGACCTTCTTTTGTTAAAATAGGAGAGGATGCTATACCCACCCTGAATGGTACCGAACTTGCAATTTATCTTTTAGTCCATGGTTCGCTCCACATGTGGTACAGGTTATTTTGGCTAAAAGATGTATCGGTTCTTTTATCGGGATTTAAACCCGAGGAATGGGAAGAGCTTTACGCGCGGGCCAGGGAAAAGAAAATAGTTCGGCTTGTACTATCCGGGATTCGGCTATCCGCTGAATATTATGGAGTGGATGTCCCGGGTAATATCTTTCAGTTGAGTAATGACAGTAAAACCAGGTTGTTGTGTAAAATGGTGAGAACAACTATTCACGCGGGACCTGAATGGATGCAATCCCGGGGCTGGCAAAGATTCAGAAGGTTATGGTACATGATAAACCTCAAGGATGATTTAAATTACAAGATCCGGTGTATAAGAAGAACAGGTACTAACCCGGGCGATTGGAAAATTTTACAGCTTCCCGATAAATTATTTTTCCTGTATTTTATTCTTCGTCCTTTTACCTGGATCCTTAGCAGGAGAAAGACCATAAGAAAAGACAATAAACGGACTAAGAGATAGCCTCGAATTTATAATTCAGCCCGGAATAATATTCCAGTAATTCTTCGAGAACTTGTAATACTTTAGGATGCGCGTGTTTGGCGTCATGGAAAACTACAATGGATCCACCGGTTATGTGTTTTTTTACCCGGGTTAAAGTCTTTTGAATTGAAATCATTTGATTAAAGTCATATACCATTACATCCCAAAGAATGATAGTATACTGTTTGCTGAGATTTTTATATTGCGCGGGTCGCATTAACCCGTGAGGTGGGCGAAAGAGATGGCTTTTTATTGTTGATTCTGCTTTTTCGACATCTTTTATATAATGTCTGGAATTGGTCTTTAATCCGTTGAGATGAACAAAGCCATGATTTCCAATAGCATGACCTTCGCTTCGAATTCTGTCTACAATGCCGGGGTATTGCTCAACCTGAAACCCGAGGCAAAAAAAGGTAGCTTTCGCCTGGTATCGCTTAAGCACATCCAGAACTTTGGGGGTTACTTCAGGATCGGGCCCGTCATCGAAAGTGAAAAATAAAGACCCCGGTTTATTAGGAAAACATATAATGGCTTTATTGTAAATCTTCCTGATGAACCGGGGTGTTTTGAATAAGATCATTTTAGTTGTATGGCATAAGAATCATTTCCAGTTCAGACTGAATGCTGTCACTAAGCTCTTGTTGATCATACTGTTTTGTAATCCTGACAATTTCCTGTATGATGTGAACATTCAATCTTCTCTCGTAATCAGCCTCATCAGGGAATTGTTTTGCCAGCCTGAAGTAGAAATTTATTTCCTCCAGGGTAATATTTGCCAGTTTTTGGAATATTTCATTTCCTTTTTCAGGCATGTTCAGTTTATAATAAGTTTCCCCGAGGGGAAGGTTGAAATAATTATAAGGTATTCTCTCGTGGGGCATTAGTTCCATGCACTTGTCAAGAACAATTCTTGCCGAATCTGTCTTGCCTTCATCAATGAGAGCGTTCGCGAGCCGGGCAAAATTATTCCGGAAATTTGTGAGCATGCGAAGATTATTCTCATCAAGATAGATATCCTTACCGGATTCAATGCCTCCCCACTTAAATACATTGATCATGTTGTTGTACATGATATCCGTGTCGATAGAACCAATTTGTCCGGCCTCGGTATTGGCTTTCACGGGAACAATTTTGTAAGCGAGACCGTGGATTTGGAAATAATTTTCCAGGTTCAGGTAATTATCCCTGGCTACCGTGATGGCAAAATAAATTGGACGTTCCCAATTTGCGTGAGCAAGAAGATCGAGCACCATCATGTCGCTTTTGGTAATAAGGTTCCTGTCCAGGGAAAACTCAATTGTATTGACAATATCGTCAGCAAACTTTTCACTTACCGTGCCGGTTTGCATTATTTTCTGTGAATCAACCGGCAAAAAGAATTTTTTAGACGGCAGGTAATCTATTCTTTCCCTGTAATTGGGCATTGTTTTGGTTCTGTCATCGTCACTGGCCAGAAAATCAATGGCTTCTTTCAGGTTAACAGGCCGGTTGAAACGCTCAACGATATAGACCACGTCGCGTGTCCCTTGCAGGTACTTATCCTTTTCGAGACTGAAGGGTAGGGGATCCGACTCGTATGCTTTTCTTTCCATTTGTTCGATATACCAGTCGGCACCGAGATAGCTCAGGTTCACGACCCGCACATCGGTTCTGATTCCTTCCACTTCCTGTGCATACCATAAAGGGAAGGTGTCGTTATCGCCCATGGTAAACAAGATGGCATTAGGAGCACATGAATTGAGGTAGTTATATGCAAAATCTCTTGCCGTGTATCTTCCAGACCGGTCATGATCGTCCCAGTTTTCCGCTGCCATGATGCCGGGAACAAGGAAGGCCGCGAGCAGTGTTGAGAGAATAGGACTAACGGGTCCGGCGATGATTTTTTTGAACAGCTCGGTCAGCCACAGTACACCAATACCAATCCAGATCGCGAATGCATAAAATGAACCGGCATAGGCGTAATCACGTTCCCTTGGCTGGTATGGAGTTTGGTTCAGGTAAATAACGATGGCAATACCGGTGAGCACGAAGAGCATGGTTACTATCGAGAAGTCTTTCTTATCTTTGGAGTATTGGTAAAAAATTCCGGCAATACCCAGCAGTAAGGGTAACAGGTAATACTTGTTTCTAGCCTTGTTGTTAGCCAGTGAATCGGGAAGATCCTCCTGTGGTCCAAGCCTGTATTCATCAATAAATTGTATGCCACTTAACCAGTTTCCATGCAGCTTATTCCCATGGCCCTGGATGTCGTTCTGGCGTCCCGCGAAATTCCACATGAAATATCGCCAGTACATGAAGCCCATCTGGTAGTTCCAGAAGAAACGCAGGTTTTCACCGAAGGTTGGTTTATTGACGGTTTCTGTTTCCCCTGCCCTGTTTTGAATTTGCATCGGTATACCTTTAACCCGTCCCCATTCCTTGTATGCTTCCACGTGCCGGGGATCCTCGCTATACATTCGCGGGAAGATAGTCGTGAAATCCGGGTCATAAATATATTCCGGTTTTCGATTGGTTACGATGTATTTGCCGTCTTGTTGGGTGTAAGTGGGTTTGGTACGTTTTACATCAATGACCGGCGCGTTGTAATACTGTCCTTTTACAAGTGGGCGATCGCCATATTGTTCACGGTTCAGGAAGCGAAGCAATGAAAAGATGGTTTCCGGGTCATTCTGATCCATGGGCGGATCAGCCAGTGATCGTATTACAATCATGGAATATGAGGAATAGCCAATGATCATCACGGCGAAACCCAGTATAATTGTATTAAGAACAACTTTACCATGTTCAAGCGTGTATTTTATGCCGTAAATCACGGAACCTATAAAGACGATAGCGAAAATAATTACTCCCGTTTTGTACGGTAGGTTCAGGACATTCACGAAAAACAACTCGAACCAGCTTGTAAACTTTACAATGCCCGGGATCACGATATACATTACAGCTCCAAGAATCAGTACAGAAACCAGTAAGGCGTATATAATTCCATTCCGGGTAACTTTGTATTTTTTGAAATAATAGACAAAAACAATGGCAGGAATGGCTAAGAGGTTCAGGAGATGCACCCCGATAGAAAGTCCCATGAGATAGGCAATGAGGATGATCCATTGCGTGCTGTGCTTTTCATCTGCCACGTTTTCCCACTTGAGAATAGCCCAGAAAACTACTGCTGTAAATAACGATGAGGTAGCGTATACTTCAGCTTCAACAGCAGAAAACCAGAAAGTGTCGGAAAAAGTATAAGCCAGTGCACCTACCAGACCTGCTCCCATGATGGAAAGAATACCGGTAGTAGTGTATTCATTGTTTTTTACAATAATTTTACGGGCGAAATGAGTTATTGTCCAGAAAAGGAAAAGAATGGTGAAGGCACTTGCCAGTGCAGATAAGCTGTTCATGAGAGGGGCAACCTTCGTGACATCTCCCCCGGCAAAAAGGGTGAAGAACCGGCCAAGGATCATGAAAAACGGTGCTCCCGGTGGATGTCCTACTTCCAGCTTGAAGGCCGTTGATATGAATTCGCCACAATCCCAGAAACTAGCAGTGGGTTCAATTGTTAATAGATAAACTACAGCGGCAATCAGGAATGTAAACCATCCCGTGATACTATTAATTTTCCTGTATCTCTCCATCTTTGAAAAGATTATGTTAATTTGGTACTTTTGTTGTCATCACAAAATAAGGCAAATTTTACCATATAATAAAACATGGTCAGAAAATTACCCCTAAATAAATGGTTCCAGGTGTTATTTTTAACATTTTTTAGCATCCTGGCTTTAATTTCGATCAGTAACTCCCTTTATGCCCAGGAAACGGATCTTCTTTTTCCATACCCTGGTTCTGCTTATTCAGAAGCAGGTGATCTGTATTTAGATATTAATACAAGCGGATTTTTTCGAAACAATGAGTATTTCAACGAAATTGTTGATGGTTACACTCTTGCAGGAACCTTCATGACACCAGCCGTAAGTTATCATCCCACTGGTGAAACAAGAATTGATGCTGGTGTTCATATGTTGTATCACCCGGGGATGAAAGGGTTTAAAAAAATCATGCCTGTTTTTTCATTTCGTTATCAATTCAGTAAAAGCGGGGAGTTGATTATCGGGAAACTGGAAGGTGCGGAAAAACACGGGCTTTTACCTCAATTACTAAACCCGGAGAGAACTTACCTGCAGGGATATGAAAATGGACTCCAGGTTCGGTTTAATGCAGGTTATTTTCATTCTGATGTATGGTTAAACTGGGAAAATTACATTTTTACGGGCGACACTACCCAGGAAGTTTTCACCCAGGGAACTTCTACAGGGGTTAAACTTCTTGAAAACAAAAATACCCGGTTAGTGATTCCTGTACAAACCATGGCCGTTCATAGGGGAGGGCAAATTAACGAAACAAATAAAAATATCAGTACACTTTTTAATCTTGCCACCGGTGTGGATATCGATTTTCTCACTGGAGGAGAATCCATTGAAAGTATCGGGGTTGATTTTTTATTTTTCGGATATGTGGATTTATCCCCGGCAAAACTACAGGCCTTTGAAAATGGAACAGGAATGTATGTTGGTTTAGGTACTACCGGGGAAAGATTGGAACTCGATTTGGGCTACTGGTATGGTAATCGATTCATTGCACCAGGAGGAGAAGAAATATACCAATCGGTTTCCTATAAAAATGCAGGACTGGTTGACCCTTATCGCGGTTTAGGCGTGATAAAGGCCTCTTATGGAATTCCTGTCGGGGAAGGATTGCAATTTGGATTATTCACGGGAGGTTTTTATGATTTATCGGGGAAGTTATTTGATTATTACTATGGTTTGCATTTGTTTTTTTCAAGACGATTTTTTCTTTTGAATTATAAGTAGCAAAAAATATTTTGAAAAATAAATTTTTATCCGTGTATTTGTGAAAAATTAAAAGGAATATGCAAGAAATTAAGGACAAGATTGAAGCTGCCTGGCAAAACCGGGATATGTTACAGCAAAATGAAACACGAAACACTATTCGCGAGGTAATAGAATTACTGGACAAGGGTGAATTGAGAGTTGCCGAACCCGACGGGGGAAAATGGAAAGTGAATGAATGGGTCAAGAAGGCGGTTATCATGTATTTTCCTATACAGGAAATGAAGGTAACCGAGGTTGGGCCTTTTGAATTTCATGATAAGATTTCCCTGAAAAAGAATTACAAGGAATTAGGTGTCAGGGTCGTACCTCATGCTATTGCCCGTTATGGCGCTTATGTCTCCAAAGGAGTGATAATGATGCCTTCTTATGTAAATATTGGTGCGTACGTGGATGAAGGCACCATGGTAGATACATGGGCTACTGTCGGTTCATGCGCTCAAATTGGCAAGAATGTTCACCTGAGCGGTGGTGTTGGAATTGGTGGGGTTTTAGAACCTGTTCAGGCTGCCCCGGTGATCATTGAAGATAATTGTTTCATTGGTTCAAGGTGTATTGTTGTAGAGGGTGTTAAGATACAAGGAGAGGCCGTTCTTGGCGCTAACGTGGTTTTAACGGGTTCTACACGGATTATTGACGTGACAGGTAATGAGCCTGTAGAATACCGGGGTGAAGTACCGGCACGTTCGGTAGTTATTCCCGGAACTTTACCTAAAGAATTTCCAGCAGGTACTTTTCAGGTACCCTGTGCTTTGATTATCGGGAAGAGAAAAGAATCAACCAATAAAAAAACGTCTTTGAATGACGCTTTGCGCGAGTACAATGTTGCTGTTTAATATTGTTGAAGGAACTGTAATATGAAGATAGGCTTTGATGCCAAACGTGCATTTTCCAACTCGAGCGGGTTGGGGAATTACAGTCGGGATACCATTCGGATTTTATCCACCTACTATCCTGATAATGAATACCAGCTTTATACACCCTTGATCTCAGACCGGTTCAAAAGTGACCGGTTTTTCAACACGGAAGTGATTACGCCGGGTACCTTAATTCATAAATTATTTGCATCGTACTGGCGAAGCAAGGGTATAATTAAAGATATCAGAAAACATGGTACCAGCATTTTCCATGGTTTGAGTAACGAGTTACCTTTCGGCATTGAAAAGTCCGGCGTGAAAACTGTAGTTACCATACACGATTTGATTTTTCTCAGGCATCCCGGGTTTTACAAGCCTATTGACAGGAAAATTTATGAAAAAAAATTCAGTTACAGTACAGAAATTGCCGATAAAATTGTAGCTGTCAGTGAGCAAACCAAAAATGATATTATTGATTTCCTCGGGGTACCTGCTGAGAAAATCCTGGTTATTTACCAGGGATGTAGTCCTTTATATTATATTCGGTCTTCACCGGAAAAGCAAGCCATGATAATAAAAAAGTACAACTTGCCTGAGAAATACATACTTTCGGTGGGAACTATCGAGGAGCGAAAGAATCAATTATCAATTGTAAGAGCCCTGCATGAACATGGGATTGATTTACCACTCCTGCTGGTAGGGAATTATCCTTCAAGATATAGTGAGAAGATTAAGCAATACATCACGGAAAACAGGATGGAACAGGTATATTTTTTGAAAGATATTCCCCTGGAAGATTTGACGGTGATTTACCAGTTGGCGGATGTTTTTGTTTATCCCTCGCTGTTCGAGGGTTTTGGAATCCCGATTATCGAGGCCCTTGTATCGGGGATCCCTGTTATTACTTCAAAAGAAGGATGTTTTTCTGAAGCCGGTGGGGAAGCAGCAAGATACATTGATCCATTGGATGTCGAGGAGATAGCTGAAACATTGAAAGATATTCTGGATGATCCGGATAAGCGTGAAAAGATGATAGCTGCAGGTATTGAGCATGCCGCCAAGTTTTCAGATAAGCAAATAGCTGGTAACATTTTCAATTTATATGTTGAACTGCAGGATGGCTGGAAAAAGTAAGCCCTTGTCCGCTATAAATTTGAACAAGGGCTGGTAAATTACATCTTAACCGGTGAGCGAAACCTTTAGCCCGCGACCAAAGGAACCAATCGTTCAATTGGTAATAAATCAGATATGCTGTATTTTGCCAGAACCCGAAACCTCGGCATTAACTACTGGTTTTCCTTTATAATAGACATCTCCGCTCCCTGATATTTTTACTCCCAGTTTGCCCGTGGCGTTCACGTTGCAATCGCCTGAACCGCTGATGACTATATCCACGTTGTTGGCAGCTAATTGTCTTAAATCAATATCACCGGAACCGCTGATCGCGATGCTTAATTTTTCAGCATTTCCCGCTTTCTCCATTTCAATGTCGCCAGAGCCGGAGATAGCTGCTTTAACAGCGGCTGCTACTAATTCAGAAATGGTAATATCGCCACTACCGCTTATTTTCATGTGAAAATCACCTGTTTTGATTGGAGTTTCAGCAATAATATCACCCGAACCTGATATTTCCAATCCTTCTATTTCGGGAATTGTTATAAAGATGTCTACTTTACCCATGCTAGTGAAAAAATTGTTTTTTGATTTAACGCGTAATCTTTTTCCATCAACATAGGTTTCAATTTTTTCCAAATCGCTCGCGCTTCCTTCAAGGACAACTTTCCTGTTATTTCCTTGCTTTAGATACACATTGGCTGAAACGTGGAGGCTGATAATGGTAAAGTCTTCAGTTTCACGGGTTTCTCTTTCCTGACCATAAGCTGGTGTGAGTAAGATAATCATTATGAGGACCGGGAATAATCTTGTTTTCATAATCTTTAAAATTTTAAGGTAAATATGTTTTATTTATTTTACCCTAAAGACTTGGATGAAAATGAAACGCTGCAGTTGAAAATTTATTTATATAAATTGAGCAAACTTTTGGGGATTTTTACCAGGATTGTTTTCTCATCGTGGTTAATTTTCCGGATAAACTCATCCTGGTAAGGAATGAGCAGGGAAGTATCTTTACCCGTGATCTCAAGCAAGGGGTTGCCGGGGGTATCGATGTATTGTTTTACTTTGCCCAGTAAGCCATGTAGTGTATCCGTGACCGTGTACCCGTTTAAACCTGAATGATTTTTTCTGTTTGTTATAAATTTTTCAAAACCCGGTTCAGAATAAACATCACATGCTGTAAGTTCGAGCAGATTAACAGGCAGGCCGGTATCTTCCAGTTTAATGATAGCAGTATGATCATCGGTGAGTCGAATCTCTTCCATGAAAAAAGGAACTAATCCCCCTTCTATATCAGCAAAGATCAGTTCCTCTTCTAAAAATTCATCCGGTAAAAAATAGTCAGATTGAAGGATTATTTCACCTTTTATCCCATGCAATTTTTTTATATTGCCGATCCGGAAAAAATCATTCCTGTTAAGCATAAACAGGTGAAATAATCGTACTTATTTTTTACTCGCTTTTTTCTTCTTTCTCACTGGATTCCTGTTTCTCTTCTTTTGGTTCTTCAGGAGTTTCTTCAGCTTCAGCCTTGGGTTCTTCTTTTTTCTCTTCTGCAACAGGTGTTTCTTCAGTTGCAGGTTCTGCTGTTACTTCTTCTTTCCCGGCTTTAGCTTCAGTCTCTTCAGTGGCTGGTGCTTCTTCTTTTTGTTCAGCGGCATTAACCTCGGCATTTCTTTTGGCCAGTTCCTGTGCTCTTGCTTCATTTATCCTGGCTTCTTCTTCAAGACGCTTTTGGCGTTCAGCTTTTTTCGATTGTTCAATATTTTCAACCTTGGATTGAATTCTGGATTCTTTATCTTTCATCCAGGTTTGAAAACGTGTTTCTGCTTCTTCTTCAGAGAAAGCACCTTTTTTAATCCCATTTAATAAATGATTTTTCATGAGAACTCCCTTGTAAGAGAGGATAGCCCTACAGGTATCAGTAGGTTGAGCGCCTTTTTGCAACCAGTCCAATGCACTATCAAAGTTCAATTCAATAGTAGCAGGATTTGTTGTGGGATTGTAAATTCCCAGTTTTTCAATGAATCTACCATCTCGTGGCGCCCTGCTATCAGCTATCACAATGTGATAGAAAGGATTCTTTTTTCTTCCTTGTCTTTTTAATCTGATTTTTACAGGCATACTCAATTAAAATTAATAAATTAGACCTACTTATTTAAAATGGCTGCAAAGATACACTTTTATTTTCAAGATTAAAGAAAAACGCGTGTTTATTTTAAACGGGAATTTCTTCTGGTTCACCGAGGCATTCAGGATAAAAATAATCTATTGATAAGTAAAGGGGTAGTGTGGTGAATAGGTTATATTACCGTATGCATCTGCTATTTTGAGAACAAGATAATAATCTCCACGTGTCCAGTTGATTTCATTCCCCTCCATGTATCCTCCCATGTTATCTGCAGGGGCGCCGGCAATGATGAAGGCGTCAAAATCAAATTGCACGGGTATGTTTTCATAGATTTCATTGGGACTTTCCGTGGCTTCCGGGTAATACTGGCTCATGAATGAGTTATCGTAAAACAAAACCGCCGAAACATTTTCTGTATTAAGAGATGTATCGGGAATGAACAAGTACTCGGACACGATAGCGATAAGTATCTCCCCTAACCTGTAGTTGTCAGTAAAACAGCCTGTTACCCGGATGGTGTCTCCTTGTGAGAATGATGTATTATTTGAAGGTCTGGATTTAATTGAAAGCACGGGCGGTACCGTGTCTGACGGAGCATGAATGGAGAAATCCGTAGAATAATCTGTTTGATTCTGATGTAAATCAAAGACAGAGATAGTAAACGTGTACAAGCCATCTTCTGCATTGAGAGGAACGAATATTCCCGGGTTTTTGATCTTGACCCTTTTTTGGCCGTGAACACTATCAATAATTTTTTTAAAGGACCATGCAATTTTCTCTCCTGATAAGTTTTTTAAACTATTTCCTGAAGTTTTATCAATATTGATAGTTACATAATCTAAGCCGTCATTGTCAGATAACTCGCATTCAAACAAAATTTCCTGTCCTGTATGAAATACCGGGTCAGGGCCCGTTCCCAGCTCCAGCGTGTCAAGCACCGGTGATAGAAAATCCGGCTCTTCCTTTTCACACGAGGCGAAGAGTAGTAAGCTACATGAGATTAGCCATGATATGAGTCTCAAATAAGGCAAAAGTAAGGGTTTAGTTACTCGTGGTTTTTGAAATAAAGTTAATCAGAACACCACGTTATTTTAACAAGTTTAAAATTAAACAATTGCATGATTAATGTCAAGTAATAATTTAAAAAAATAACTATTTTTTAATATTTCATTAAAATGAATAAGTGTATAATAATACGTAATAGAGTGCAAAAAGTTTATTATCTCTCCATAATGTCCGTTTTAATTTTGAAATTGATAATTTTTCTATAAGGTATTCTTGAGATAGCTTCCCTAAATAATTAGTTATTCTCGGCGCAAAGTACTCATACCGGCTAATTTCATAGGGATCCCGCTATTGCCGCTTTAGAAATCCTCGAAAATGAATATTCAGAACCGGATACCCGAGTTTATGCACAGGCAATTATTTAGAATCATTAAAAATTTTGGTTTCTCAATTAAAAATATGAGAATATTCTGTTTAAATTGAACGAATTCACTTAAAAATTTGGAAATATATTGCAATATTTGCAGGCTAATCCGGAAATGTATTTTTAATTAATTATATTCAAAACCTGATAAAATGAAAGATGCAATTGCGATTTTGTGCGCGGGGGGTCCGGCACCAGGAATTAACACGGTAATCAGCTCTGTTACCAAAGTATTTTTGAATTACGGTTATTCTGTAATTGGAATAAACGGGGGATACAAGAGTCTTTTTGATCATGAACCCGATTATGAATTCCTTGATTTTGATTATGCTGATAAGATATACAGCAGGGGCGGGTCGGCCCTGAAAATGAGTCGTCATAAGCCCAGGGATGATGAGTTTAAATCAGAATTTTTTGAGAAAAACAATATCAAATTACTGGTTACTATCGGGGGTGATGATACGGCTTCTACTGCCAACAGGTTAACCAAGTACCTTGCAAAAAAGAAGTTAAAGATAGCTAACATTCATGTTCCGAAAACCATTGACAATGATTTGCCCCTTGAAGAGGGAACACCCACTTTTGGTTATCACTCGGCAAAGGAAGAGGGTGTGAGGATCGCTACGACGATTTATGAAGATGCCCGTACGAGTGGAAACTGGTTTGTTGTATCTGCCATGGGGCGCGAAGCCGGTCACTTGGCTTTTGGAATAGGAACTGCATGCCATTACCCGATGATCATAATTCCTGAAATGTTCAATAAGACCAAGATCACCTTTGAAAAGATTATTAATCTTATTATTTCTTCCATGGTAAAAAGAAGAATCATGGGGATAGATTATGGTGTTGCCATCGTGAGCGAGGGGGTATTCCATTTCATGAGTGATGAAGACATTATCAACACGGGTATTAATTTCACTTACGACGATCACGGTCATCCCGAGTTGGGAAATGTGAGTAAATCGCATATTTTTAACATGCTTACGCAGCAGAAATTAAAAACACTGAGGATAAAGGTAAAGAGCCGTCCGAATGAACTGGGCTACGAGTTGCGTTGTTGCCGGCCAATAGCTTATGACCTGTCTTACGCAACGCATCTGGGAACCGGTGTGTACAAGTTGTTTAAATCGGGAGCCACGGGTTGCGTGATCACCATTTCGCGTAAGGGAGAAGTCTCCCCGCTATACCTTAAAGATATTGAAGACGAACAAGGTAAAATTAAACCCCGTTTAGTGAATATTGAGTCAGAAAAGGTGAAGATTGTTTATGCAAACAACCTGCATTATATTTCAAAGGCTGATTACAGGGCCGCCGGTAAATACGTTAAAAATCCGGAAGAATATGACTTCCTCAAGATTCTCGAATGGGATGATTTTCTTAAAGTATAATTCAAAGGGAGGTTGATAAACCTCCCTTTTTTTTACTGGCATTGCATTTGAAGAAGATTTGACCTAATTTTATAGAAAAAATTTGGTTACTAACTCTAAAACTAAAATAACATGAACGCGACCAGGAGAAAAAAGGGTACGATCGCGATTCTCACGGGAGGAGGCGATGTTCCGGGATTAAATCCCGCGATACGTGCTATAACGATAAGGGCATTAAGGGAAGGCTACCAGGTATTGGGTTTACGACGGGGATGGGCAGGCATTACCGAGCTAATCAGAGACAAGAATGTTGATAACAGTGATAAATATCTTGTTCTTACCGAAGAAATAGTCAATAAAGCAGGACGCACCGGCGGGACATTTTTACACACGAGCAGAACACGACCCAGTCATGTTCAAAAAGAACAAGTGCCGGAACACCTGAAAGAAACCTACAACGAAGAAGTCAATGATTTAACCCCCGAGGTTTTAAAAAACCTTGAATACCTGGGTATCGATTACCTGATACCTATCGGGGGTGATGATACATTAAGTTACGGGGTGAGAATGTACCAGGAAGGTTTCAAGGTGATTGCCATTCCAAAAACAATGGATAATGATGTGCCTGGTACTGATTATTGTATTGGTTTTAGCACTTGTGTTACACGAACCATATCAATGACCAATGTTTTACGAACCTCGGCCGGCTCTCACGAACGGATTCTCGTGATGGAAGTTTTTGGACGTTATGCTGGGTATACAGCCATGTTACCTACCATGGCAGGTGCTGCCAACCGGTGCGTGATTCCCGAGTATAAATTTGATATTGAGCGACTTACTAAGCTTCTCGTTGAAGACAGAAAACGCAATCCGAGTAAATATTCAGTAGTGCTGGTATCAGAAGGGGCTACTTTCGAGGGGATGGGTGAAATGATCTTTTCTTCCAAGGAAAAAGACGCTTATGGTCACATGAAGCTCGGCGGTATAGGAGATGCCGTGTCTGTAAAAATAAAAGAATTGTCTTCCAGGTATAACAATGGAAAACCGCTTAACGTGATCAACCAGCAGTTAGGTTATCTTGTCAGAGGTGGTGATCCGGATGCTATTGATTCTATCGTACCCATGGCCTACGGGAACCTCGCGCTTGATCTCATCCTGAAAGGAATTCACGGGAGACTCGTGGTTTTGCGTAACGGAAGATATGATAATGCTCCACTGGACGTGGTAACAAGCATGAAAAAGCTGGTGGACGTGAAAAAACATTACAATACTGATAGACTAAGACCTCATTACAAGAGTTTCGAGTTTCAACCCTTGTTTATCATGACCGGGGGCTATACCTGAGAAATTTTAAGGGATACAAAAAAGCCCGCCACGTTAAGTAGCGGGCTTTTTTTTTACTTGAATATTTTAATTAACATGAATCCAGGCATTCACGGACACATTGTCTCTCAATAGCTCGAGTTGAGCTTTCGCGTTTTTCAGGTTCATGGCTGATCCGGCTGAAACCAGTTGGAATTCATTCCGGTAATCTATGATTTGGGTTGAATATCCCAATGATGCAATCTTATCAGCGTATTGCCTTGCGTAAGAAGGTGTTTTAAATGCACCTACAATAACATGGTATTTTCCGGTTACTTCATTTTCACATTCTTTGGATAAAGAATCTATTTTTTCCTGGTAAACATGTTTCATTTCTTCAATCTCTCTCGCGTACTGGTTTTGCAGTACCCTGTTCGCGCTATCCAACTTTTCGGCCAACAAGGTATCTATATCATTCGAGAAAAGACGTTGTTCCCTTTTTAAATCACATCTTGTAAGAAACAGGATTGATAAAACCAAAATGAAAGATATCAAGGGTATTTTCTTGTACTTATTCATATTTAATTTGTTAATTTGTTAAATTTCAGTTCAAAGATAATAATTATTCTTAAAGATAAGATTGGTAAGAAATTAACAAATATTAAAATTTAACAACAGACATGCAGGATATTTTACAAGTTATAATCTTTTAACTCTTCTTCCTGTCTTTCTTTTCCTTCCTTATCCCACCTGGGAACAATAGTTTTCATGAATTTTTCTTTTTCGTCTCGCAGTTTTTCCATGTTAAGGTTGACGAATTCTTGCGCTTTTTCTTTGGTTGAAATATCGGGATAAGGTATTTCTTTATCGAAACCTTTCGACGTTAGAAGCCTGGCAAGCTGTATTCTGGCATTTTGCGCTTTTTGAATTCCGGTCGCTATTATCCTTGAAACCTCAATCGTTGAATGGAAGGATGAGCCATGGCCCGCCGCGGCATAATCCCATCGCCATTGTGCATGTCTGATCGATTGCAAAACAGGTTCCATTTCTTCTTCTGTTGCCCCAAGTTCCCATGCTTTGCCGGCTTCAACGTGGGCACGTACCAGAATTTTTTCAAGTTCTGTTCTTATCTGGAGAGCTTTATCCTGTTTGTCGATAGCATTTTGCCACAGTTCTTCTTCACTTTCCCTGTGACAAACCTGACAACTCGAATTAATATTGTTCAGGGGACTCTGGATATGATGATCGGTAAATTTCTGACCCCCTTCACTGATATACGGCATGTGGCAATCGGCACAACTCACACCTCTTTGATAGTGGATTCCTGTTTTAAAAATTTCATAATCCGGGTGCTGGGCTTTGAGCATGGGTGTTTTGCTAATGGCATGTGTCCAGTCTGTAAACTGAAGCGCGTCATAATAATTTTCCATTTCCTCAACATTAGTTCCCGAGTCCCAGGGGAAAGTAAGGTAATCTCCTTCTTTTTTGAAGTAATACTCTACATGGCATTGCGCGCAAACCAGGGAACGCATTTCCTGGTGGCTTGCCTTGTTTACCTCTATTCCCTGGCGCTGAAAGGCTTCAATTAAAGCCGGACGAGTAATTTGCAGGTTCATGGTCTCGTGATCATGACAATCTGCGCATCCTATTGGGTTGATGATTTCACTTCCCCGGTAAGCCCATTTTTTGTTGTAGAAGTCCTTGGGGCCGGTTTTTGCCATTACCCTGGGAACATCAGGGCTTTTACATGCCCAACAGGTAGCGGGCATGGGACCTTCATCAGGTTCCATTGGAGCACCTGTTCTTAAGTTTTCCCTCATATCTTTGATGGAATAATAATGCCCCCGCGATTGCGTATAGTCTTTTGAAAAACTATAACCCGCCCACAAGACAACCATTTCCGGGTGTCTTTCCAACATGTCAATCATTCCGCTACCGGCATGTTTCGAGTAGAACGATGTATCGGAAGTATTCATGAAAGACTCGTACTGCCTGGGATAATTTTCCCCCCAGGTATTACTGCGAGGTTCAAACTCCGCGATATCGATCCCCGGTTGGTAGGCGAAAACTGCTTCTGCTCTTCTTTCAACAATTGATGAGGCAAAAAGTCCAAGAAGAAAAACAACAACTGCTGTTGAAATAAAAATTACCCATCCCAGCCAGGGTTTCTTTTTAATTTGTTCATTGAGTGGTTTCATTTTCGTCAGTATTTGTTAGTTTTTTAATCCATTCAGGCACGGGACTCACTGGTAAAGGTACTCTTGCACCGGGAACGCTTGATAGACTGTTTACCCGGCCATGAGGCACTTCACTGTGACAGTCCCAACATAATTTATCAGTTATTGACTGGTAAAAATGATCGGTTGGCATTTTATGGGAAAGACCTTTCAACAGGGGGTCATGACAGCGAACACAATTATTCTGAACCACGTTCCTGCCTGCTTCTTTAATAAAAATTACCTGGGGTTCTGCCCTCAGGGTGAAAATTGTCGCGTGACGCAGCCCATCTTTAGCTTTAAAATAATATTTATTAGCGAAATTATTCTGAGGTACGTGGCAATCGTTGCACACGGCCACTTCACGGTGTGAGCTGTGGTGCCACGTGGCATATTGCGGGGCCATGATATGACAATTCACGCAGGTTTCAGGCTTATCTGATATATACGAGGGAGCATTGGATATTTTTAACAAAAAAGCTATCAGTCCAGTGAAAATACTAAGTATGATAATTACCGGAAATCTCCACCTGCCAGGTGGGAAGAAGAACCGGAAGAACCTTTTTAACGGGGAAATGACTTTCACGATTCAGCTTGTTTAGTTAAAATTCATTATTTTAAATACCGGTCCATTTCGTTTCAACTGGTTTTTTTTCGGATCATGGTCAGTAACATCTTAAATGGCCCTTTTGCTTTCACGGCATGAGGAATATCTGCTGGCATGATAATGATGTCTCCTTCTTCCAGTTCAAATTCCCGACCGGCTATCGTGATAAGACTTTTGCCATCAATCACCTGAACCATGGCGTCAAATGGAGCAGTATGTTCACTCAACTCGGTTCCCTTGTCGAAGGCAAACAAGGTAATTGTACCGCATTTTTCTTCCAGCATGGTTTTACTCACGACCGATCCCGGGGCATAATCAATATATGTTTTCAGGAATACTTTTTTACCTTTTTCGGTTACTGACATATTTTTCTTTTTAATTTTACTGCAATATAGTGAAATATCATGCCAATTTTATTCGAGGAAATCAATGATATAGAAATTTCTAAATAGACTAAATAACATGAGTGACTATAATTTCGATGCCGTCATTGAAAGAAAGAATACGGATTGTGTTAAGCACGATTTATTGAATCCCTTGTTTGGACGGGATGATTTGATTCCCATGTGGGTCGCGGATATGGATTTTAGCGTGCCTTCATTTGTAGCGATTGCAATACAGAAAAGGGCCGCCCATCCTGTTTACGGGTATTCTTTCAGGAGTGACAGCTACTACGAGGCCATCATAAACTGGTATCGTGAACGGCAGAACTGGTATCTTGAAAAGGATTGGATCGTTTTCAGTCCGGGCGTTGTCCCAGCTCTCAACATGCTGGTAATGGCATGTACGCGGCCAGGTGACAAAATAATTGTTCAGCCCCCGGTTTATTTTCCTTTTTTCGCGGCTGTTGAAAACCATGACCGTAAGTTGGTTTACAATGAGCTTAAGAGAGAAGGAAACAGGTATTATATTGATTTTGAAGATCTGGAGAAGAAAGCCAGCGAAGGTGCCAGGATGTTATTTTTATGCAGTCCGCACAACCCGGTTTCGAGAGTCTGGAGCCGTGAAGAATTGATTCAACTCTCCGCTATATGCGTTAAACATGATATACTTATCGTGTCGGATGAGATACATTCCGATTTGATTTTCCCGGGTCATGTTCACGTTCCTTTAGCAAGCATCAATGAAACTATAGCTTCAAGAACTATTACCTGCGTGGCACCCAGCAAAACTTTTAATTTAGCCGGGCTTTCTTCTTCCAGTATTATTATTCCAGAAAAGAAGATCAGAAAGAAATTTGAAAGTATTGTGGATAAGGTTCATGTTGGCAGCGGGAATATATTTGGGAACGTGGCTTCCGAAGCAGCCTATCGTAAGGGTTCGGAATGGCTCAATGCTTTAATGAATTACCTGGATGGAAATTTTCAGTTGATGAAAGATTATATTGATGAAAATTTGCCTTTGGTTGAGATGATAATACCAGAAGCCACGTATCTTGTGTGGCTGGATTTTAAAGAAACAGGATTTGATAGTCGTCAGTTGAGGCGGTTTATCCGGGAAGAAGCCAGGCTTGCCCTTAATGACGGACCAATGTTCGGACCTGGAGGTGATGGGTACCAGCGAATCAATATTGCCTGCCCCAGGTCAAAATTAATATTGGCCATGGAGCAACTCAAAAGGGCTTTTGACCGTATAAAATCCTAATATTTTCGCGTGATGTTTTAAATAATATTGCTTTTTTCAGGTTTTTATTATTTTTATATTCTGATTTTAGGATTAAATTTACGAGATAAAAAAAGCAAGCATTGATGCCGGGGAACCAGCACGTGTCAAATGCAAGTAAAAGGAAGGATGCTTCTTTTATTGAAAATGAAAATAAACAACTTATGAAGAAAGTTAGACTTTCTATTGCGGCCAGGATTGGCCTGGGGTTTGGAATCATTATCCTTGCCGTGAGTATTAACGGGTATTTAACGAATAAAACCCTTAGTAACAGTGAAGAGAAAAATCAGCTAATAACTTCGGTTTACACGCCGTCAGTTTCATTGCTTAACAGCATGTACGAGCAGGTGAACAATTCACTAATGTTAATAAGGAGTTGGGTATTTATTGACAAGTTGCCCGACACGGAAGACAAGACAATTCTCAGGGAACTACATGCTGAAACAGTACCTGTTCTTGATGAAGAAATCAGGGAGATTTACTCTGCCTGGGATACTACTGATCAAAAAACCTATGATCGGATTTACGCGGCCATCGCGGATACACTTTTCCCGATGCACAAGTATATAATGGAACAACTTTCGAGCTTTGAAAGCTATGATAATCCCATGGTTGTTTTCGAGATTATTCCAATGGTCGAAGAGGGGGGTGAAATCATTCTCCTTACCCAGAAAATTTTGAAAGACCTTGAAGCAATTACCAACAAGCATGAGCAGGTTGTGAACGAAGCGCGGGTGGAAATGGACCAGTCTTTCGCCAATTTCAGGCAATTCATTTTTCTTATGACCCTCGCGTTGTTTATTTCTTCGATTATTATTGCCCTTGTTGTTACGCGTTCACTCGCCAGACCCATTAATTCAATCAAACGAATATTACTCAACATGGCCAAGGGTATTTTACCAAAAGATAAAATGCCGGAAGGAAAAGATGAAATTGGTCAGATGTCGCTGGCGCTTAATAATCTTGTAAAAGGACTGAATGATATCAGTAATTTTGCCTCGGAGATAGGGAAGGGCAATTTTAACAGCGAGTTTACACCTCTCAGCGATCAGGATATTCTCGGGAATTCTCTGATTAACATGCGTGAAGAACTCAGAAATGCAGCCCTTGAAGAAGAAAAAAGGAAAAAAGAAGATGAACAGAGAAACTGGGCGACACAGGGATTGGCCAGGTTTGGTGAAATACTTCGGCAAAATAATGATAACCTCGAGGAGTTATCCTATAATATCATCAGTAATCTCGTGAAGTACATGGATGCTAATCAAGGTGGATTGTTTATTGTAAACAACAATGATGAGAATAACGTGTTTATCGAGTTAAATGCCTGTTATGCCTTTAACAGGAAGAAATTCCTCGAGAAGAGAATAGAGATTGGAGAAGGTCTCGTGGGAAGGTGCGTGCAGGAGGGCGAGACGATTTACATGACTGATATCCCCAATGATTATATCAGGATTACTTCCGGTTTGGGTGATGAAAACCCGAGAAGTTTGTTGATTGTTCCTTTGAAGTTGAACGAGGAAATATACGGGGTGATTGAAGTGGCTTCCTTCAAGGATTTCGAATCTTATCAGGTCGAGTTTGTTGAAAAGATTGGTGAATCCATTGCATCAACAATATCTTCCGTGAAGATCAATATTCAGACTTCATTGCTTCTGGAACAGACCCAGCAACAGGCTGAAGAAATGTCATCCCAGGAGGAGGAAATGCGGCAGAACATGGAAGAATTGAGAGCTACACAGGAGCAAACAGCCCGCAGGGAAGCGGATTTGCAGCGTGAACTGGATGAATGCCGGAAGAAAGTGCAACGTTACGAGGAAGATTAGTGAAACTTCACTATTAGCCTTATCAATTTATATACTTTTACGAGTAAACAGAATAATTTAGTAACTGAATCGGGTGTGCTTTTATTATTTGATCACTTTTCGAACAGCAGCCAGAAATTTCTCGTGAACAAAAGGTTTAATTATCCACCCTGTTGCCCCGGCTTTTTTTGCTTCAGTTTTCATGTTGTCCGCGTTATCTGTAGTCAGGAAAAGAATTGGCGTGGATTTGTATGCATCCAATTCCCGGGCATGTTTAATAAAATCGATACCATCCATCACCGGCATGTGCAAATCAGTTATGATTAAATCAATTGAACGTCCATTTAGCATTCCCAAGGCATCTTGTCCATTTTCAGCGAATAGCACCTTGTAACCTGCATCTTCCAGTACAAAAATAATCACGGCCCTGATTGATTCCGAATCATCAACAATCAGGATAGTTTGCTTATCCATTGAATTTATCTTTTCACATTGGTCGTAGAATGGATTTATCACCACCCCTGCCTTTATGCAGTTTAATGTCTTTATACAAAAACGCGATAAAAAAGTTTTATTTTTTTAACCTGAAATTTAATTATTTTTCTTGGTTAATTGTTCGAGATCGGTTGGAATTCGTTCGTCAATTTCTTTTTCAGTGGTAATTTTTTTCATGGCCGACGGGGGGATGTATCCTTTTGATACCGCGTGCATTGCCGCTTCAATGGTGTCTTTTACCAAAACCATGTCGATATCTTGTTCTCTAAGTTGTTGGATGATTGCTTTAACTTTCTTTTCTTTTTTTCTGGAACCAACATCCCTGATGTATATGCTCAGGATTCGTCCCGGGTTTTGCCTGACTACTTCCGTGTATATTTCTGGGTCGTGCTGCCCGCTATCGCCTATCAGGATGAACTTCAGGTGCGAATAAATAGCAAGGATGGTAGAAATTTTTTCTATCTTGTGTTCGTGATTCCCTCTTCCCGAGCGAATTAAATTATACAGGCTGGTGTGAAATTCCCGCAACAGGAAAGGTCCCTTCGGAATGCCATGAATTTCACTAAAATCTGTAAGCAGGTCGTAGAGGTTCCATTCACTGCTGGAAACATAAAAAAGTGGATTATTGTTACCCTGATTATTGCCCTCGTGTAGTGCCTGATAGAAACCCGACACACCGGAGAATGGACTCCTGGTTCTCGCGTTTTTTAGAAGCATCAGCCTGAGTTTACGAACTGTAGTGGTAGAATGGGTAACCAGAAAAGTATCATCTACATCACTGATTATCCCGTACTCCGTGTTTTCACCGGTAAACAAGACCTCACCGATATCTTTAACCCTGGTTTCTGTATGCGTGTGCGCGTCTAATAGGAAACTTGCCCTTTCCCATCGGATATTCCTGTCGGGTGTGTAATTTTTAACAGGAAAGATGATATTAAACTGACCATCTTCATCTGTTATCACCTCCTTGTCCTGCCCATTGAAAGATATAATTACCTTTTCATCGGGAAATTCATCTCCAGCATATCTTTTAATCATGGTAAGGAGATTTTTCCAAACCGATTGGTTAATGTCAGGTTTTTCAAGGCCTTTATCTTCTATCACGATTCCCCGGATATATGCCAGATTTTCATTCCCGTATCCCCTGTATGCTACTATTTTTGGGACACCAAGCCATCCCAGTTGTTTTTTGATTTTCAGTTTCAGGTATAAATAAGGCTTTTTAACAGACTTCGCGATTTTTATCAGCAAGTGTTTAATTCGAGTAATATGCATTTTATTTTATCATTTCGTTAAACATTTTACTAAATTTATCCTTATTTAAGAAATACAAGAAACGTGCAAATGGTATATCATTCATCTACAAGTAACAATAAAACCTGCCTTTTCGTTCTGAATCCCATTTCGGGAAATTTTGATAAAGAAGATTTGCGAAAATGGTTGAAGGATTATGCTACCAAAAATTCACTTGAATTCTGGTTTCATGAAACAACAGGATCCGGTGAAGAGGCAGCGTTGTTGACGGGATCGATAGAAAAGTACAAACCATCTTGCCTTGTTGCCGTGGGAGGTGATGGTACAGTCAATCTCGTGGCAAAAGTTGCAAAAGAAGTAAAAATTCCTATTGGGATATTTCCCATGGGTAGTGCAAACGGTCTCGCCACTGAACTTGATATTCCTTTTAACCGGGAAGAAGCATTGGATGTTGTTCTCCATGGGGCAATAATACGGATTGACATTTTAAATATTAATAAGCGTGAAATAGTTCTTCATTTATGTGACGTGGGTTTGAATGCCCGGGTAATTAAGCGGTTTGAGAAAGCTGTAATCCGTGGATTCATTGGTTACATGGGGCAGTATTTCAAGGAATTATTTGATGTTAAGACCACGCGGTTCATGTTAATTGTTAATGGGCAAAAATTCAAGACCAAAGCTATTATGGTCGTTATTGCCAATGCTTCGAAATATGGTACGGGAGCGATTATCAACCCTCCTGGAAAAATCAATGACGGTTCTTTTGAGGTTATATTTATTAAACCTTATCCATTTTGGTATATATTTAAATTAATCGTGGTGTTTTTCACGGGCACGCTTCATAAAAACCGGTACGTGAAACTCTTTAGTTGTAAAAAAGCAACCCTGATCAATTACGGGCGACAACCCATGCAGGTAGATGGGGAGCCGGTGAAGACAAAACGCGAGATTGAAATCTCGATTGAACCTGCTGCCTTGCAGGTAAAAGTTCCCAGTCAGAATTTATTGTTAAACCAAAAAAGTACCAACAAGAATAATTCCCAGTAAAATAATCAAGAGCATCCAGAAATAGGCCCCCGTTTTCCCTATTTTCTTGCTTTCTTTCAGTTCTTCCGGCTTATCCTTGTTTTCTTCATTCTCTTCCCTGGAAGGAACTCTTTCTGCAGCAACGAGTAGGAATCCAAATAACAACCCGATTACCAGTAACGAAATATAGCGATAATCCTTCCATTCAGGTCCGGAGGGCAAGATCCATAGTTCAGAAGCCCAAACTGCCAGAAAAATCACCAGGAAAAATGTCCAGATATTTCCCCAGGGTCCTTTTCTTTTAAATCCAAATCTGAAAATAACAGTTAACAATACAGAAATAAGAAATGCAATAATTATGTTTTCTAAAGTCATAAAGGGTGTATTTCAAAATTATTTTCTTTTAGCTTTCCATTCCCTGGCCCTGCTAATAGCCGTGGGTATCGCGATGGACTCTTCCAGGTTTTTTTTCCTGATTAGTTGATTGGCTATCTCAATTGCTTTTTCCCGGATTTCAGGTGCGAGATTTTTCATAGAATCAGGGTAATTATTTTTATCCCAAACCATAATAAAAACTTTTTACGGTTTATTCTTCAAGAATTATTCCAAGTGTCCGGTTGAATATTGCATGAAAAAGCAATGGGCAGATTCGCGAGATTTGCCCCGTAGTTTAATACAACTGGTCAGATTATTTTTTAAACATCATAATAGCATTTGGATCCATTATCATGAAGGTAAATGATTCCATGAAATACAGGTTTACATCGTTATTTTGGACCGAGTTAAATCCAATGGATAGGTCCTGTCCAAGGACGAGCCGGAAATCCCCACCTCTTTTGGAGACCAGGAAGGTATCATGGATAAAAGGACTGATAATAACAGGTCCGCCAAGTAATTGTTGTTCAATCTGTTTTAGTAATGGATAACCTTTAATATAGCTGGCTACTTTTTCCCATTTACCTGTATTCATGATCAACGCGTAAGGACCTTCAATGTAGCTGTTTTTGAACCGGACAATACCCTCGGACACAGCTTCCGTAATTTTCTCCGGGTCATCAGGAAATTCCTGGATCTCATGTTCAGTTTTTTCTCTCAGCCCCTTGATGTTTGCCTCGCTGAGGCCATAATAAATTGCTTTCTCTTCGAAGAGAGCTATTTCCCGGGCGGCTTTTTCAAGAGGTTCCAGTTCAATATCTTCTGCACCTCTGACGGAATTATCCAGTTCCCAAATATCAAGGGTGAAAGGAATTCGGCACTCGATCAATGGGTGGACCTGGTGAATGCCGAATTTAACCGGGTTTTTTTCCTGTCCCTCGGGGACATGTAGTCTTCCCCTTGCAACAGCACCGAAATCGAGACCATGGGGGCCTTCAACATCGACAAATTTTCTTGCTGATAATACATTTTTAAATACGCTTGTGGCTTGTTCATTGATTTCTTTCCACGCTTCATCGGTAATGGGAGCGAGTGTTTTTTTAAAAATATCCATATTTATTTTTTTAAAGTTTTCCAATTTTCAGGTTATTAACATTTTTATTTTCTTCTTTCTCTTCATCCTCGAGTTCAGTAATTTCACCCTCCGTGAAGAGATAGGTGCGAAGTTCTTCATCCCATTGATCCATGTTTCGCCTGAGCCATTCCAGTGTCATGCAGGCATGTTCGATTTCCTCGTCCCTGTTATGGGCCAGGATTTTTTTAAGACCTTCATCCGTGGCCGTATCAACTCTTTGCTGGTACCAGTCAATGGCTTCAATTTCTTCTTTGAGGCTATTCAAAGCCCTCGTGAAATCACGGGTTTTATTATTCAATTCTCCCGCTGGTTCATGATAATTTGACATAATTTATTTTTTTGTTTAACAATGTTTATTTTCGTTTTATCAGCATTAATATTAGTCCCAGAATAAAGACAACACCACTCAGAATTACCGGAATAATATTACCCCTGGAGATAATAACATCAGTGTTAAAAATCTGAAATGCTTCAACTTGTTCCTTGAATCTAACGTAGAAATAAATAACACCAATTAATCCAATCAGGAGAAGAATTATTCCAATAACTTTCGTGTTTTTCATTCGTTTTATATTATGAATTATTTCCTCTAAACACAATTTATCTATTCGGCGATACAGAAGATGTATTGATCAATACAATATTGCTGCCATCCTGTTTTATGCTAAATTTCCTTCTAAACTTTTATTTAAATCGTTTTTAATGTGGAATAAATGCCCCAATTCCACAAAAAGAGTCATATTATAAACATTTCAGGCAAAATGGAAATTATTTCGTGGTAAGAAAAATAGTGAGTAATCCTTTTCTAACCCGTAATTTATCGTTATTTTAAGACCAAATATGTTTTAGCGGGAATGAATTTTGAAAAAACACAGGTATAATCTAAATAAATGGGAAAAGTAATCATCGTATCTAACAGGTTGCCGGTAAGTATTAGCAAAAAAGGCACGGAAATTATCGTTCAACCCAGCATGGGGGGATTGGCAACCGGCATGAAGTCTTTTTATAAATCGTACGAGAGTATATGGATTGGTTGGCCAGGTTTGGTTTTAAACAGGACAAATAAAAAAGAAAGAGACGAAATAACCGGGAAGTTGAAAGAAGAAAAGTGCGCGCCGGTATTTCTTTCACAAAAGCAGATCAATCAATATTACCTTGGATTTTCTAACAAAACAGTGTGGCCTTTATTTCATTATTTCCCGCAATACACGGTTTATCAGGAAAATTTATGGGATACTTACAGGAAAGTTAATCAAATTTTTGCTGATGAGATAATGAAATTCGCCAGTGAAGATGATATCATTTGGATACATGATTATCATTTGCTTTTGTTACCCGAGATGGTCAGGAAAAAAATGCCCGGGGTTACCATTGGATTTTTCCTGCATATTCCGTTTCCCAGTTTTGAAATATTCAGGCTCTTGCCCTGGCGTAAAGAAATTTTAAAAGGCATCCTGGGCGCTGACCTTGTAGGTTACCATACTTATGATTACCAGCGACACTTTATTAGTAGCGTGAGGAGGATATTTGGCAAAGAAGTCGTGTTCAATCAGATCATGCATGGCAGGCGAAAAGTTAAAGTTGATGCCTTTCCAATGGGAATTGATTACAATAAATTTCAAGCTGAAGCGAAAAGCCGGGCAGAATTGCCTTTTAGCAAAATGTCGAAGTTCCAGCAGGCCATGAAAAGATTTCGAAATCAGGATAAAGAAAAGCGGGTGATTCTTTCTATTGATCGATTGGATTACTCGAAAGGGATTCCAAACAGGCTGGAAGCATACGAGCATTTCCTTGAAAAAAATCCGAAATACAGGGAAAAAGTTATTTTGATTATCGTGGCGGTACCATCGCGTACAAACGTGGAGCATTACCAGTTATTGAAAAAAAACGTGGATGAACTCGTGGGCCGGATTAATGGCCGTTTTGGTACTATTAACTGGGTGCCCATCTGGTATCATTACCGCGGGTTCCAGTTCGAAAGACTTACCGAGTTATATAATCAGGCAGATATAGGTTTATTAACACCCATCAGAGACGGGATGAATCTTATCGCGAAAGAATATATCGCTTGTAAAACAGATAACGAAGGTGTACTTATTCTTTCTGAGATGGCTGGTGCATCAAAGGAACTTGGGGAAGCACTCATTGTCAACCCGAACGACAATAAGGAGATTGCCAACGCGATACTGGAAGCAATAAAAATGCCCCGGAAAGAACAAATCCGGAGAAACCAGGTTATGCAAAAACGCCTGGAACGTTACAATGTTGAGAGTTGGGCACAGGATTTCATGCATAATTTGAACAAAATGCATTCCCAAAAAAAGGCAACAGTAGATAAAAAGCTTTGTAATGAAGATAATCATAGTATTCTGAACGATTATAAAAAAGCATCCACGCGATTAATCCTACTCAATTATGACGGGACACTGATTGACCCGGGTAAAAGAAAATCGGACGTTCCTGACAGGCAACTGCGGGATCTTATTGCAAGACTTACAAGGTCTGAGAAAAATAAGATAATACTGGTAAGCAGCAGGGAAAAAGAATTTCTTGAAAAATACTTTGACGAGTATAATATTACCTTAATCGCTGATAACGGGGTATACATTAAAGATGAATTTGATGATTGGGAAATCATCGAGAGTTTATCAAACGAGTGGAAAGATGATATCAGACCGGTACTGCAAATATACATGGACCGCACACCAGGAACCACTATTATTGAAAAGGATTATTGTTTATCATGGGATTACTCCGGCGCTGAGCATGAATTCGGTAATATCCGGGCCTGGGAGTTAAAAGATGAGTTGCTCGGCTTGATCGCTAATTACAACCTGCAAATCATTGACGAGGGGAAAGTGGTGGAAGTAAAGCCTTTTAATATCAACAAGGGCCGGATTATCGTTGACAAGATTTTACATTATGGATGGGATTTTATTATTGGTTTCGGGGATGACTGGACCGATGAATATATCTTCGAAGTACTTCCTGATTATGCCTATTCCGTGAAAGTAGGCTGGCAGACATCCAGGGCCAAATGTCATGTGGATTCAGTTAAAGAAGTGAGGACTTTATTGGACGAAATGAGCAGGATTTGAAAAAAGAAGCCTTATTTGTTTTGTTTTTCCTTCTTTTTTTTATCCTTATTTTTTGAAAATATTCTGAATATCCAACTCCTGTCCAGGGTTTCTGTCAATTCTGAAACATTTTGGGCTCCACTGCTTATGTTTTGAATAGCGATGGCGAAAGAATCAGCAAAAGCACTGTCGATCAGTAGTTTATTAATTAATCCCTCGCCGCTTGTAATTTTGGTGGTGATTTTATCCAGGTTTTCCGTTGTGTTTCTTGTATTGGTGCTGGTTTTTTGGAGGTTTTGACTAATTATTTTCAGGTTGGCTGAAAGAGCGGTATCCGTGAATAATTTACCAAAGATACCTTCTCCCTGGTTTATTTTTTTAGTAATTGTTGAGAAATCTTCTGAAATCGCGGCAAGATTTTTCCCGCTCTGTTCCAGTTGGCTTCCTAAGGATGTATCATTCAACAATTTGCCCAAAACGCCTTTTTCGTTTTCAATGGTAGCTGACATTTTCCTGATATCCTCGGTAATCCGGAAAACGTTTTCTCCAGCGTTATCAAGGTTCATGAGCATGGTAGTGTCGCCAAATATTTTCCCGAAGATACCTTCCCCGCGGTTTATTTTTCCGGTGATGCCTACCAGGTTTTCAGAAATCCTGGCAACGTTGGTGCTTGATTCTTTAACATCTCGGAGTATGTCATCCATTTCCACGGGTTCGAGTGAGGCAATACGATCTTCATCTTTTATAATCTCGGTTTCCATGTTGCCAGGAATAATACTGACAGTTCTGCTTCCCATTAGTCCTTCTGTTTCAATGGAAGCCTTTGAATTTTCCCGTATGAATTTTCTGACATTTTCTCTTACCAGCATTTCGACTTGTACGGTTGAGTCGTTCAAAATAATAATATCATTTACAGTTCCGACATTAATTCCCGAGAACCGGACATTATTTCCAACCTTAAGGCCTTTCACGTTCTCGAAATTGGAGTAGATTTTAAAGTAATTGCCAAACAGGCTTTGTTCCCGGCCTATAAAGTAGATAATAACCACCAGAAGCCCCAGGCCAACAAGTACAAACAGGCCTAATTTTATACTATCTTTTACTTTTACCATTCTATTTTTTACTTTTTAAAATTCGTTTAAAAAATTATAGGGTATCATTTCAGGTATATGAGAAAAAAGATCGTACCAGTTTTTTTTCCGAATTTTCCAATTCCTTGTATTGTCCGCCGGCAATAAATTTCCCATCGTGCAGTATCATGATTTTATCTGCTGTTTGTTCCGCGCATTTCATATCGTGGGTTACAATAAGCGATGAAGTCTTGAATTTTTTATTAATTCGTTGCATTAATTCACTGATTTCTGAAGAAGTAACCGGGTCCAGGCCGGTAGTTGGTTCATCGTAAAATATAATTTCAGGTTTAAGCATCAGGGTCCTGGCTAAGCCTATTCTTTTTTTCATTCCGCCCGAGAGTTCCGAGGGCATCTTGTTGATGGCATCTTCCAGGCCTACATTTGAAAGGGCATCGAGGACTTCGTCTTCAATTTTATTTTCATCGATCATGATTTTATTTTGCTTTAGCGGGAAAGACAGGTTATCCCGGACAGTCATGCTGTCGTACAGGGCGCCTCCCTGAAATAAATAACCTATTCTTAACCTGAGTTGATTTAATTCAGGTTCGTCCAGGGTATCAATATCCTTACCAAGCAGGTTAATTTTCCCTTCATCCGGGGGTATCAAGCCCACGATACATTTTAATAAAACGGATTTTCCTGTTCCCGACCTTCCAAGAATCGCGATATTATTAGTTTTATGCAGTTGTAAATCGATTTTATTCAAAATTGTCAGGTTCCCGAAAGATTTTGACATACCCTTCAAGTCAATTACAACTTCATTATCCTGGTTATTTTTTTTCTTTTTTTCCTGCATTTTTCATTAATAAAAGAGTTCAGTGAGCTGCACGGCAATGAGATCAATTATAAAAATTGCCATGGATGCAGCTACTACAGCTGAGTTTGCTGCCATTCCCACCTTTTCAGTTCCCCTGCCACTGTAATACCCCTTGTAGGTTCCAATAATACCGATCGCGAATCCAAAAAAGAATGTTTTAATCGTGGATGGAATAATATCTATATATCCCAATGATTCTATAGACTGGTTAATAAAGAGAGTAATTGCTACCTTTCCATGAAGATTAATCCCAATAAACGAACCAATCATGGCTATGGAATCGGCATAAATTACCAGAATGGGTACCATCAGGGTTGTCGCGAGTACCCGGGTTACAACCAGGTAGCGCATGGGATTGGTTCCTGAGACTTCCATGGCATCTATTTGCTCTGTAACGCGCATGGATCCAAGTTCTGCACCGAAGCCGGAACCAACTTTCCCGGCTATAATCAAAGCCGTGATAACGGGTCCCATTTCACGGATAATAGATACGGCTACCAGGCCCGGCACCCATGCTTCCGCGCCAAATTCAGCCAGCATGGGCCGGGTTTGAATCGTTAACACCAGACCAAGAATGAATCCGGTGATACTTACCAATAGCAAGGATTTGTTGCCCACGCGGTAACACTGCCTGAAAAACTCCAGTACACCGTAGCTATTTAACCTGAGATTGGTAAAGAAGGAACCGCTGAAATAGGTTATTTCTCCAAGGAAATAAACAAATTCATTGAAGTTTTCAGGGAAATAGTCCGATAAGGAAGAAAAATTTGGCTTCTTCAATTTTTTCATGTTTTACAAGTAACAAAAATCACCAGGCTATTGTTTTAATCGTTAGCCCTGGCCAGTTTAGCAGAGGATATTACCGCGGTGATGCCATAAATAATGGCGAGGATACCAAGGATTGCCGTAAGGGCCATGCCTCCTTCAAAAGGGTTGAACAGGACAACAATACCAAATATTATCAGCATAAAAGCACTTATCCTGTATAACCAAATATTTTTAACAAGACCTTTTAATCCCCTGCTTGAAGCAAGTTGCAGTATTCCGGTTAGAATTGCCCATATAGCGATTATAATTAGGAATACATTGACAAATCCTCTCGGGTATGCAACCAGTAAAACTCCTATGATAATATCCAGTATTCCCTCGAAAATCCAAAAATCAGAAAACCGGTTTCTTCTTCTGTATATTAAAGCCATCAAGCTTACTATAATGCCGGCGATTATCGCGAAAATTCCAAAATAGGTAACCAGGGTTACCAGTGTTACATCAGGATAAAGCAAGGCGGCTATTCCAAAAATAAGGGCAAGCAACCCTTTCAGACCTTCAATCCACCAGTTTCCATACATCTTTTTCATATTCATGCTATTTTAATTTATTTAAAATGTCACTTGTTCTGTCGCGTTGCTCAAAATGAACCGACATATTATCTTCAATATTAAATGTGACGCGTCACTACCTGTTAATAAGAGAGGAATAATAATCTTTTCGGTTTCATAATCAATCAGTTTTTAGTATAGAAGTATTTAACATTTGTTGTAATTAGATGCCCATATTCTTTAGATCAAAAGATTATGCCAAGTCACTTTTTAATACTTTTTTCCGGTAGAGGAAGAACTGGAAAGAATAAACATATTAATACATTTGTAAGAAAATAGCATCTGTTCCTACTTTCTGCATCAATATTTCAGGAATCGTGGAAAAATATCCACAAGATGATTAATCCAGGTTAATGTTAAATTGTTTAATTTTATTATAGAGGGTTTTTCTATCGATATTTAATAACTTAGCAGCTTTGGTTTTATTAAAGTTCGCGTCTGATAAAGCATTCATTATGATTCTTTTTTCTGCTTCAACCGAGGCCTGTTTCAGATCAAGAGATGTTACCTGTTCCTGATGGTATACAGGTTCTGGTGTAATATCGGCGAGGTAGGGGTTATTCTTGATTTCACCCGGTAGCGCGTTGATAGTCACGTACTCCCCCGGTGACAGTAGCACGCTTCTTTTCACCACGTTGTTTAATTCCCTGAGGTTCCCGTGCCATGGATAATTGGTAAAAGCCCGAATTACCTGTTCATCAAATCCTTTGACATTCCGTTTCAGTGCTTTGTTGGCTTGTTTAAGAAAATGTTCAGCGAAAACCGGTATGTCCTCTGGTCTTTCTCTCAAGGATGGCAGATAAACTTTAAACTCGTTGATACGATGGAAAAGGTCTTCCCTGAAGTTTTTTTCTTCTACTTCCTTAGTTAGATCCTCGTTAGTAGCTGCAATTATTCTCACGTCTACTTTTTTAGGTTTTGTATCACCAAGTTTTGTTACTACTTTTTCCTGGAATACTCGTAATAACTTGGTTTGAACAGCATGTGTGAGGTTGCCTATTTCATCAAGGAATAATGTGCCACCGTTTGCCTGCTCGAAAACACCCACCTTGTCATTTATAGCGCCTGTAAATGAGCCTTTTATGTGACCGAATAATTCACTGTTGGCTAAATCTTTTGGAATGGCGCCACAATCCACGGCCACGAATTTCTTATTTTTCCGCTGGCTGTTTAAATGTATATACCTTGCAATAAACTCTTTACCCGATCCTGTTTCTCCCTGGATGAGTACCGTCATGTTTGTGGCTGCTACAAGGTTAGACAAGTTCATGATTTCCTGCATTTTCGGACTATCACCCAGGATAAACTCTTCTTCAAAAAATACATTAGCCCTTGTTTGATCATCAGATTTGAGAATTCTGTCAATTAACTCGAGGATCTCTTCCTGGTATATGGGCTTGGTAACGTAATCCTGTGCACCCAATTTCATGAGTTTAACAGCCATTCTCACGTCAGCATAGGCAGTAATAATAATAACAGGTAAGGAGGGATTTATTTTCTTGATTTCCCTGAGCATTTCCAATCCATCTGCATCTGGCAATCGAAAATCACATAATACCAGATCATATTTTCTTTTTTTTAGTTCTTTTAGCCCGTTTATACCTGAATAAACTGCTTTTGCATTGTATTTATTATGGTTCAGGTATTCTTCAAGTAGATTAGAAATATAAGTATCATCATCGATGATTAAAACTTTACTCATAGTTGTCTTTTTAGTTTAGCGATCTTTTGCCTGTTAAATGTAAATATATTAAATTTTTACTTCTTTTTCCAGTTCATTAATCAACAGCTTGTTGAATTCCATGAATTGAATGATAATTTCCCTGGCCTTGTCTTCATCGGGTACTGTTTCTCTCATGTTTTCTATAAGGGTGAGGAGTTCGATTCCTCGTGAAACCTTCAGGTGTTTATAGGAGGGCAATATTTTATGAGCAGCCTCACCTGCTTTTTTGTAACTGCCACCATTAAGAGAATCTAATATTGTTTTTTCGGCTTTTCTCGAATTATCGATAAACATTTTAAGCATTTTATTGAAAAAATTATTATTGATACCACTTGTTTTTTTCAAATCCTGCAGATCATAAATCGTACCTTTGTTAGGTACCCTTTCTTGTTCGCGGACATTTATAAGTTCATTTTCAATTTTTAAATTTTTGCAAATAACCTGGGCAAGGTCCTTTTCCATGTATGGTTTCACCACGTAATCATTCATTCCGGCGCGAAGAAACTCCTGTAAATCTTTGCGGAGTATATTAGCGGTTACAGCAATCACTGGTGTTTTGTTGTTTGGATTTTCTTTATTTTGACGTATTTCGAGGGTTACATCGGTTCCGCTTTTTTTGGGCATGTGAATATCCATTAAAACAAGGTCAAATATCTTTTTATTGAGAATTTCAAGAGCTTGTTCACCATCGTTGGCTGTTTTTACGTTAACATTCCAGTTTAAAAGAATCGTTTCACCCAGGAAGCGATTTACCTCATCATCATCTACCAGAAGTATTTTTTTGCCTTCCAGTTGATTTAGCGCGACGGGGGAAATATTATTCGATCGAGATAATGTTTTTTTACTGCCTTGTTCGAGAGGTAAGGTCACGGTAAAAACCGAACCTTTGTTTGGTTTACTGGTAACCGTAAGTTCCCCGTTAAGTAAATCAATAATTTTCTTGCTGATGGTAAGGCCTAACCCGGAACCCCCGTGTTGGCGGGTAATTGAGGTGTCTCCCTGGGAAAATTCATCAAAAATATTCTTGATTTTATTTTTTTGGATACCAATGCCGGAATCCTCGATTGTAAAGGTAATTTCTGTTATCCGGTTATTGACTGGTAAGGCACTCATTCCAAATTTAACATATCCTCCCGGGGTGAATTTTATGGCATTACCGATCAGGTTAAGAAGCACTTGTTTGATCCTGTATTTATCGGATATCAAAGTTATGTCAATGTTATCGGGAATTGAAAGAATGAATTCAAGGTTTTTTTCCCGGGCTTTTATATTAATAGAATTATAAACTTCACCGATAAGTTCCTGCAGGTTAAATTCTTCTTTTTCGATAATAAACTTGTTCACACCTAATTTTGTGAGGGTAAGAACATCATTCACGATGGAGAGGAGTTGCTCACTTGAGCTATGTACTAATTTGTTATATTTTTCTTGGGTTTCCGTGAGAGGTGTTTTTGCTAATTGTTCAGTAAACCCGATAATGGCAGTGAGCGGGGTACGGATCTCGTGACTCATGTTAGCAAGAAACATACTTTTAGCTTTACTGGCCTCCTCTGCCTCTTCTTTTGCCTTGTTTAATAACTCTTCTTTTTTCTTGTCATCGGTTATATTCATGATGATTGCCAATCCAGCGTATACTCTTCCATTATCATCATAAACAGGGACGGTTTCAATATAATAAAAATTATCATTGTATTCGAATTCCTTTTGAGAATGAATACCGGTAAGGGCATTCAAGTACAAAGGTTTGATAAAGGGTTGTAGCTTTTTATCTACAGTATCGTAAAATGACTTTCCCTCGAAGTAATCTTTTGATTGTCCCTGTTTATGCATTTCTTTTCCTTCGGCAATCAGAAAAGTCAGGTTTGTATCAAACAGGAACAAGTCGAGCCCGGGCATGTTCCTTACCAGGGTACGATAAAGGTGTTCGCTGCGTTTGAGTCTTTCCTGGGATCTAAGCTGGTCGGTAATATCATCGGAGATTAGTATAATGGACTTTTCCCCGATATAATTCGTGTTGACATTGCTGGTACAACTAAATATTCTATATTCACCTTTCTTTTGTTTAAACTTCCAGTTTTTTAAGGATGAGGATTCATTTTTATAAATATACTCGAGTTCTGATAAAAGATCCGGTGTTTCGTCCGGGTGAGATATTTCACTTATTTTTTTTCCTCTAAGATCATGAGGGGAATATCCCAGGAGGTTATTGTATGCAGCATTGATATACTTGAACCGCAAGTTGTAATCAAGTTCGCAAATTAGAGAGTTCGCGTTTTCTGTTATCAAACGAAATCTTTCTTCATTATCGCGCAAGTTGCTTTCAATGTTAACCCTGTCTGTAATATCAATTAAAGCAGATCTTATGGAACGTTTACCATCCACCAACCGCATGGTGGTTTCCATGTGTACGAAAAATACCTGGCCGGCAGCGTTAATCATTTTTAATTCACACACCTGCTTTTCTCCGGTTCTGAATAAGTTGCGGGTGTGAAAGTGAAATATGTCCTGGAAATCAGGATCAATATAACTGTTGAATCTTTGATTAATCAGCAGGTTTTTTGGTGCTCCCAGCATTTCGGTCCCTAAAAGATTGACATCATCAATGATGTTTTCATCATTATAGGAGAAATAGCCAACAGGCGCCAGGTCAAATAGCTCAAAATATTTGTTTTTGCTGTTAAATAAATCATCTTTTGCATTATTCAGTTCTTCGTTCTGATTTCCAAGTTCAATCTGATGTATCTGCAACTCTTCAAGCAATTTATCAATGTCGACATCCTTGAGCTTGTCTAAAACATCCCTGTTTTTTAAAATCTTTTTTGCTTTTTCTCTCAGTTGGTTGTAAACACTTTTGGGGTTTGTCATTATTCTATGTGGATTATTAAATTATTATATCACCTAAGTTGAGCGGTACGAACGAATTGAAATAACGCTTTACTTACCCTTACCGCGACATGGAAAATGTAGTATCTCACCGAATGAGTGAGGGGAATGCTTACATTTTCTTCGTTGATTGAGCCTAATCGCTCAATTAGGGTATTAATTAATGCATTTGTACCTGTATTTTCATTAGCCATATCCCCATCAGGCGATTATTATAATATTATCTGGAATATCAATTATTTCAAGTTTTTTATAACATGTAGTTAACTCAATCTCAGTTTTTGTTTTATTGATACCCCTTGTTGGAATCTTTACAATTGCCGTGCCTAAATTCTGAAAGATAATTCAATTTTATTTTGGCATATTTTTTTCACATCAAGAGACAAGTGATGCGTCACACTTGATATTGCAGAAAAGATGTTCTTTATTTTCGTGGCACAGATCAACCGACATTTTTTCATTGACAGGATACTAGCAGGAAAAATAATAATTAAAAATCAATTTATTATGACTTTAGTAGGAGTTTTATTTGCCATTGTAATTGCTCTTCTCGTGGGGGCTTTATTTTATTATGTTTTCAGAACCGCCGGCCCGTGGGGAAGTTTTTGGACTATCTTATTGATACTGTTATTGGCAGGACTTGCAGCGGCTATATGGGTTGAACCAACAGGGCCCCAGATGTATGATGTCGCCTGGATTCCCATTTTATTTGTTATTCTCTTGTTTGCTATTCTTCTGGCAGCGGCTACACCTGCCAGATCGACCCGTAATCTGCCACCCGAGACGGAAGCCGAGTTGCAGTCGGACGTGGCGGCAATAGGTGGTTTTTTCTGGTTGTTGTTGATAGTTCTAGCAATTGCCGTGATTATTGGAATAGTTGTATAGTTGCATGAAAAAAAAAGGAACAGATTTTGATATTATAGTCTACACGTTCTTAAATAAGATGCTTGCTTTTTTGTAAGCAAGGCACAAAAAAATCTTTTGTTACCCCAAGGGCTGTCTGATTTACCACCTCACATCCTTCCCCAATCCCCTGATCTGAAGACAGCCCTTTTTTTTATTTTTAATTTCCTAATTTTTTTTTGATAAATATTCTTTCCCCCTGGTCAGCAGGAAAACATGTTGAAAAAATGTGGAATTGAGGAAAAAGCGGGGAATTTCTGCCCTTGTTTTATTAATTTACAGAACCATACATTTTAAAAACACGTGTTTTGAGATTTTTTGAATTTTCTTTCAGGAGATATAGGATTAATTCTCCGATCTCTTCCGGCTGTATCCATTTTGAGTGATCTTCACCGGGCATTGATTGAATATTACCCGGGGTTGCAATTGTATCCGGGGCTATTACTGCAATTTTAACATGAGTGCCTTTCAGTTCTTCCTGCAGGATATCGGCCAGGTTCAGGATCATTTTTTTGGCGAGAGTGTAGGCAAATATTCCCTTTCCTTTATTTTCAACCGCGGGCATTGAAGAAATTAATACAAGCAATCCTTCATTTCTTTTTTTGAATTCGGGAATCAGGTATTTCGACATGAAAAATGCAGATTTAAAATTCAGGTTGATGAGATAATCAATCTGTTCACCAGTAGTGTGGGAAAAATCGCCCTCCTTAAACCCGCCAACCAGTAAAAGACCTGCCCTGATATTTTTTTCCTGTTTCATGTATTTTGCCACCTCTTTATCGTTTAAAACATCAAGAAAGCTCTTTGTGAAATTCTTCGATTTTTCCAGGTCATCAGGAAATAAATCTTTTTTATTTTTATGGATGGGATTTACAATGGCTTTTACATTGTGTTTTTGTTTTACCAAAAGTGATGTGACAGTTTTTCCCAGGCCACCCGATGCTCCCGTGATAATAATTGTTGAATCCATCTTTTTCGTTGTTTAACACGGTTAAGTTAATAAATGTTGAACAGTTAAACAATAACTGATTTATCTCGGGTTCATTTCTTTAAACCACGGGAGTTATACAAATTTTTTTCAGAGCGTACATGGTAATATAGTAAGAAGCGAATGCCATGGGAATACCGATGATAAAGCCGCCTAAAGTAAGTGCAAGTAAAATGTGCGGACCACTGGATACCAGATCCATAATAAAAGAAAGATTCATTCCTGTAATATCAATTTTATCGGTGAGTCCCATCACCCGTGCACCAATAATATAAGCACCGGCGAACATGAAGGGGCCGGTAAAAAAATTGGTATTGAATACGCCTATTCCTGCCGCGATTTTATTCAGTTTAAAAAATGAAGCCAATACCAGGGCCAGAATAAACTGCAATCCAATTAGCGGCGTCATGCTAATAAATATACCCAGTGCGAAACCCCCGGCTTTTGTTTCTGGCGATCCTTTGACTGTAACTAGTTTCTTCCATGTACTTTTAACTGGAACAAGCTGCTCCAAGCATTTAACTATCCTATCCCTCTTCATCGTTCTCCTGTTTTCTCGTACATAATGTTTATATTAACGTGTAAAGTTAATCCAGTAGTATCTGTATTTTGTCATCATGCCGGTGATTTATATCACCCTGGTTTGATGTGATTCAACAGCATATAACATATTGACTATTAACGATAAATAGAGGGGAAGGGTTTCTTTATTTTGATAAAAGAAACGAAAGGATTGATAAAAGGAAAAAGTATTGTTGTCCAAAAAGAAACAGGGCTTCTTGGACAACAATATTTATTTATTCGAGTAGTAATTGATTGATTTGCTCCCTGAACATTTCCTTCGTGGCCTCGGGTGTTTTGGCTATTCCGGAGTGCATGGATGGTTTTCCTTCCATCGGGCAATACAGGAAAGAAGGAATAGATTGAATACCGAACATCGCGGCTAATTCTCTTTGCTTTTCTGTGTCCACTTTATACACATTAATTTTGCCAGCATATTCAACAGCAATTTCTTCGAGGATGGGCGATGTGATCCGGCAAGGCGCGCACCAGTCAGCATAAAAATCAATGACACAAGGTTTATCTCCTTTAAATACCCATTCATTTGGATTTGATTCATAATCCATTATTTCCTCGATAAACATTTCTTTGGTTAACTGAATGGTTCCTTTTACCGGTTTTTCATTATTCGGGGTTACTGATTCGCTTTTTTTCTCTTTACCAGTTTTCCCATTATCTGCAGATGTATTGCACCCGACAAATATGGTAAGAAAAACCATTGCTAGCGTGAAAAAATTTTTTCTCATAATCATGAATTTTGAAACTGAATAAATTTACTAATTTCTTTATTAATATCATCAAAGGACCGGGAACCCATACCTGTCCAAATTGTCTTGCCTTCTTTAAAAAATAATATGGCAGGGATGGATCTTATATTATAATACCCAGCAATCCGGGGATTGGAATCCAGTTCAATCTTAATAATCCTCAGGTTATTTCCCCATTCTTTTTTCAGTTGTTCGAATAGAGGCGCCATCATACGGCAGGGCGCGCACCAGTTTGCATAAAAATCGACCAGGGTTGGTATAGTGCTGTTAATTATTTTCCTGAATTTTTTCATTTTTTTCTTTTTTCTTTTTGTAAAAGTCCACAGCCAGATCACCCGAGAGATATCCCATGATAGCCCCTGCAATACTGGAGTTATACCAGACCGAAGTTATAGGACAGCCTCCCGAGTTGCAACCCACGTGAAACCAGTACAGGTAACCGAGAAAAGCCCCTAAAGCGATAAATCCAGCGTGAAATCCATATTTTTTAATAATCTTCATCATCATTTTTCAGGCAAATATACAACACTTATGCCAATATATATACATATATTAATATGTATTTTGATTTAACGGGGAATCCTTGTCATTATTGTATTTTTTAATTTTTGATCTTGAAAAATCAATGTGCCAATTTGACATATCACGAAATATTTTGTTCATTGAGGGTTAACCTCGTGTTTATTATTATTGATACTTTTATTTTCGCGAATATTTTTTTTGAAATGATCAAGAGTTTTAATTCATTCACTGGTCAGGGATTTGTAGTAAGATTGATATTCTTTCTTGCCTATAGTGGACAGTCCGTATTCTTGACCTTTTATAATCTTTACCTGAAGGATAATGGTTTTAGTACCAGGCAAATTGGTATTATTGCTTCGATGTTGAATATTATCATGGTAATAATATTGCCATTGTGGGGAATGATCGCGGATAGATTTGGCCGGAAGCGGATGCTTATGTTCGTGTTGTTTACCTCCGGTTTATTGTTATGGCTTTTCAGGATAAATGGAGGTATGGCCTGGTTCATTTCGGTTACATTATTATTTGCTCTTTTCAATAACCCTTTAGCCTCATTCGTGGATAATTTGGCACTTGATTACTCGGAATACTCGGGTATTCCTCTTTATGGACAGATCAGGGTTTGGGCGTCCATTGGGTGGGCGGTTGCGGTTGTTTTAGCCGGGTTGTTTATTTCCACGTATGGAATTAAATATATAATTCACCTTGGTTGTTTTATTCTCTTGTTGACATTTTTAGTTACAGTAACAGGGTATAAAGTGCCTGAACGAAGAGATACCAGTGGTGTTAGATTTTTAGATTTTCGAAAATTAATTAGTCAGGCAGGCATGCCCTTTTTTCTCATCGTGATTTTTATCCAGGGGATCTTTTCTGCTCCACTTTACCTGTTTATCAATCTTTATTATGATGAAATAGGAGCCGATTATGATATGCTTGGAATAGCCATAGCCGTTCAATCCATGAGTGAATTACCTTTTTTCTTTTTCGGTGACCGCATCGTGAAAAGATTTGGTCCAAAGAAAGTTTTAATTGTTGCCATGTTAGCAGCGGTTATCAGAATGTTTCTCTATGGAATAACGGGTTCACCAGTGTTGGCCATTATTGTTGGGGTATTACACGGGCTTTGTTTAGGATTGTTCATTATTGCCACGATATCTTATATACAGGCTTTAACACCCTCCCGGTTAAGAGCAACCGGACAATCACTGATGTATGCTACCTATTTTGGTGCCGGATTTACCCTGGGTAATCTTTTTATAGGGTTCATTTCAGAGCTGATCATGATGAAAGGAGTAATGTTGGTCAACAGTGCCGCGATCCTCATATTATCCATGATTGTTTTGCTGAAATTACCCCCAGTGAAGCGTTTAAATAAATATACGCCAACAGTTTCACAGGGATCATTTTGATTGGTTTTTTATCGGAATAGATTTTGCTTCATTAACGGTAAGTCAAAATAAATTTTTATGACTTATAAAACAAATAATGTTTAAACAGACCATCTGCCAGTTGATGGACAAGTAACCTGAGATAATTATCGAGGCACATGATATCATGATTGCCCCTTGTAGCTATCGAGGGAGTGCCATATTTCAGTTTGGTCATAATTTTTAAAAACATGAAATATTCAATGAACCTGGGAAGACCATTTGGAATTAAAGTATCGATTCACTGGACATTTTTGTTACTGATAGCATGGGTTGTGATTGTAGCACTTCAACAAGGAGGAGATTTTCAACAAGTAGTAATGTATGTAATTTTTATACTTGCCTTGTTTGTTTGTGTTACCTTGCATGAATTCGGGCACTCGTTGGCAGCCCGGAGATACGGTATTGAAACAAAATCGATCACTCTTCTTCCTATTGGTGGAATGGCTAATATAAAAGGTATGCCCGAGAAACCCAGGGAAGAGATTATTGTAACCTTGTCGGGTTTAATCGTGAACGTGGTGATTGCTGGATTGATCTGGGGAATAATTGCTACAACAGGGAGTATAGACATGGATATGCAATTTGAGAAAATCACCGCCAAGAATTTCTTTTTATTATTGATGGTCACTAACCTGTTTATCGTGGCATTCAATTTAATTCCTGCATTTCCAATGGATGGAGGCCGGATACTCAGGGCAGCTTTATCATTGAAGATGAACAGGAGAAAAGCGACCAGGGCAGCCAGTATAACGGGACAGTTTTTCGGTATTGTTTTTACTATAGGCGGATTATTCATTAATCCATTCCTGGTAATAATAGGTATTTTCGTTTTCCTCGGCGCCAGGGCGGAATATGAACAAGAAAAGTATAAGTATATTTTGGGAGGTTATAAGGTTACTGACGTGATGATGCATGATTTTTCGAAGTTCAACAAGAATGACCAACTGAAGGATGTTGTAAAAACGCTGCTCGATTCCCAGGAAGAAGGATTCGTTGTGGTGGAAAATGGTGAAGAAGTAGCTGGGTTGCTCACCAAGGATGATATTATCAGCGGGTTGTCAAAATACGGTGAGGAAGGAAAAGTAGAAGACGCGATGAATGCAACCTTCGAGAGTCTTGATCCCGGAATGGATTTGCAAAAAGCCCTTGGAAAAATGCAATTCAATAAATACAAGTTCTTACCTGTCACGGATTCCGGGAAATTAAAGGGTGTGGTAGATTTAAATAATATTCAGGAATTTGTTATGGTAAAGAGCGCTTTAAAAGGCAGTGAAGAATAATTTACAAAAGAATTCTTTTACCCTAAATTGAGCGATTTTCTCAATCGATGAAGATATTGTAAGCATTTCACAACACTTTATTTGTGAAATTCAACAATCTCAATACCTGGGTTACCGGTCAACTGACGAAAAGCGCTTGTTCACTTCTTTCCAATCGTTTAACTCAGGTAACAGTTATTGATATGCTCAATGACGGTGAAAAGTCATTTCCTTTTCTTATTTTAGCAATGAATAAGGTAGCTCACACTGCATGCAGGCATGGAAATGTATATTCGGTCTATTCGTGCTGCTAAATATCATGGGGTTTATCCCGGTAGCAGCCCAGCAATACCTGCAGAATCCTTCCCTGGAAGGAATCCCGGGTTTTGAAATGATACCACCCGGGTGGCAAAAATGTGATCCGGAAAGTACTCCTGATACAGGGCCCGTGGAAATTTTAAATGTGAACAATCCTCCTTCAGAGGGAAGCAGTTACGTGCACATGGTAACACGCGATACGATTGCACCTTATAGCAGAAAATATGAAGAGATTCATACATCATTGCTACAATCTCTGGAAAAGGGATCATGTTATAGGTTTAAGGCAGATTTAGCCATGTGCCCATCCGATTCGTCTTTCACATTCAATCACGGGATGATAAAATATAATAATCCCGTGGTACTTAATATTTACGGTGGCGTTAATTATTGCGAGAGAACAGAGCTTCTTGCAGTTGTCGGGCCTGTTACCAATACTTCGTGGCAAACTTACGAGATCACAATACAGCCAACACTTGGTAATTACCCGTTCCTTATTCTCGAAGTTTATTTCGCTGGAGATGAGCATTATTTCGGGAACATGTTAATCGATAACCTGTTTTTGGATGATGTACCGCTGGATGAAATTGTCGTGATGGATACAACCGTGCAAGCAGGAGATTTAGTGTATTTAAGTGCTTCTGCCGGTTCATATTACGAGTGGATGCCCTTGGAAGGACTGAACTGTTATGATTGTCAAACCCCGGTTTTTACTGGTTCTCAAAATGAATTTTATTCCTGTTATGTAGAACAGGAGGGAAGCTGCCCCTGGATTGAAAAATTCAATATTGATATTCGTTATTTTATTCCTAACGTGATTACCCCGAATGATGATGGAAGAAATGACAGATTCTATATCCCGGGTTTGCCAAAGGGTTCCCTCCTCACTATATCGGATCGCGATGGGCAGGTTATTTTTATTTCTGAGGATTATGAAAACAACTGGGCTGGATACTCTGGTTCGAATCAGCGTGTTGAGTCGGGTACATACTGGTATGTTTTAAAAATACCTGGTTTGAATAAGCCTGTCAGTGGATTTATTTACGTGATGCACTAATCCTGCCATTCAATCATTTGAGCCTTGAATCGTTCCTGAACCATATTCCAGTTAACCAGGTTCCAGAAATTTTCCGCGAATTCACTCCTTCTATTCTGGTATTTCAGGTAGTAGGCATGTTCCCAAACATCAATTACCAGTAAAGGCATGCCTCTTTTTTCTGCCACGTCCATTAAGGGGTTATCATGCCCGGGAGTGGAGGTAACAAACAGGTTGTTATTTTCATCGATGACCAACCAGGTCCAGCCACTGGCAAAATGAGTTTTTGCTTCTTTTTCGAAAGCGGCCTTGAATAAATCAAAACTTCCAAAGTCCCGGGTGATTGCTTCAGCCAGTTGACCGGTTGGCTCTCCACCTCCATCAGGGCTCATTATTGACCAGTAAAGTGTATGGTTATAATGCCCGCCTCCATTATTTCTCACCTCGACAGGATATTTGCTAATGTCAATCATCAGGTCCATGAGGGTTAGCTTTTCCATTTCAGTATCCTTCACAGTATTGTTAAGATTATTCACGTATCCCTTGTGATGTTTGCCATGATGAATTTCAACGGTTTGTTTATCCATCCAGGGAAGGAGAGCGTTTGTCTTGTAATTCAGTGCTGGTAGTGTAAACGGGTAGGTAAATTCTCCCTCTTTGAAAGAAACCAGGAATGAATCATCGACAGCCTCAGCCTGCTTGAGTTTTTGCTCAGGCTTTTTATCTGAGGTTCGGGTTGTGCAAGAATGTTTTATCAACAGGAAAAAAAATAAAACGAGAAGGAATGTTAGTTTTTTCATAAGCGTTGTATTTCTACTATGAGTGATGCGTCACATTTGATATTGCAGGAGGAATGTTCCTTTATTTATGGTATGTGGCATAAATCAACCGTCATTATTTCATTGACAAGATATTATTTGTTTAATTATTATATTAACAAAGTTCCTGAAAGATAGTTTATTCATTCTTTTGATCAGATTCGTTAAAGTCAGGACATGGTTCATCGGGATGGTTTCCAAAACCCTGCATGAAAGAAGGCTGTAAGGGTCAGTGTCAGGGTTATGCATGAGTAGTATAATTATTTTTTAAAAAAGTATTTTGCATTTAAAAATAGATTACATTCGCGGAAAAATCAATGAAGAAAACCCAAACCTGCAATGGTGGCCGTAAGAGGCAGACCATGCAAAATCACAGGAATCTTGGTCCTGTTCCCGACCTTGAAAAACATCTCCAACCAGACTGGTGGAAAAGGATATTCAACTCGATGTACCTGAAAACTGATGCTGATGTGGTGGAAGATCGTTCTATCACGGAGAAAGAAGTAACTTTATTTGCTGACGTGTTGGCATTAGATAAAGATGATATGATACTTGATGTTGCTTGCGGCCAGGGACGCCATTCTTTGGAGCTCGCGCGAAGAGGATACAAGAACGTGCATGGTATTGACCGTTCGCATTTTTTAATCCGCAAAGCCAAGACAATCAATCAAACAGAAGGATTAACCGTGAGTTTCAAGGAGGGAGATGCACGAAAATTACCTTATTCAACAGACACTTTTCATAAAATTATGATCTTGGGTAACAGTTTCGGTTATTTTGAGAGCAAGGAAGATGATACAAAAATTTTAAAAGAAGTTTTCAGGATCATGAGACCTGGCGGTACTTTTTTAATTGATGTAGCAGATGGAAATTATCTCAGCGAGAATTTTAATCCCAGAAGCTGGGAATGGCTTGATGAAAAACATTTTGTTTGCCGTGAAAGATCGCTTGCAAGCGATAATGAAAGACTCATTTCAAGAGAAGTAATTACGCATACACAGAAAGGAATTATTGTTGATCAGTTTTACGCGGAGCGTTTATACTCAAGAAATAGCCTGTCTGAAATACTGAAAACGGCGGGGTTTACCAATGTTCAGTTCCATGCTGAAATATCCCCGGACTCGAAGCGTAATCAGGATTTGGGAATGATGGAGAGGAGAATCATTGTTACGGCCAAAGTCGTTAAAGAATGGACTCCCGTGAGAACGAAAAATGCGGATCTGAAATCGATTGTTGTTGTCATGGGTGATCCTGGCAAACCTGACGTGATTAAGCCAGATAATATTTTCGATGAAGATGATATAAACACGATAAATCAATTGAAAATTGCTTTGAGTGAATTGAAGGGATACAAGTTCACCTACCTGAACAATCATAATTCATTGATAAATGATCTGGTAAAAATAAAACCGAAAACGGATTTTGTCCTGAACCTGTGCGACGAGGGATTTAATAATGACGCTAAGATGGAATTGCATGTCCCTGCTATATTGGAAATTCTCGGGATTCCCTATACAGGATCCAATCCTCAATGTTTGGCTTATTGTTACGATAAATCTCTCGTGAGAGGTATTGCCAAAGAAATGGAGATCCCTGTACCTGAAGCTTTTTTTATCAGACCGGATGATAACGTCTTTGAATTAAACATTGATTTCCCTGTTATAGTCAAGCCTAATTTTGGCGATTCCAGCTTTGGTATCACGAAAGACAGTGTTGCCTATTCAGTGGAGCAACTCAATGACGCCATAGTCCGGGTAAGAAATCAGTTTGGATACGATAAACCAGTTCTCATCGAGGAGTTTCTAACGGGTCGTGAGGTAACTATTGGGATTATTGGAAACACTCCTGACAGCTACATGGTATTACCGGTGGTAGAAGAAGATTATTCAGGATTGCCGGGTGATTTGCCTAAAATCTGTGGGTACGAGGCAAAATGGTTAACAGATTCACCCTATTTCAGGCTTTTGCGATCTATTCCTGCCGATTTACCATCTGACACGGAAAAGGTTATGGTCGAACATTGTCTCAGGTTGTTTGAAAGACTCGAATGCCGTGATTATTGTCGTTTCGACTGGCGACTGGATAGTAAAGGACATCCCCGGTTACTGGAGGTCAATCCTAACCCGGGTTGGTGTTGGGACGGGCATCTCGCGAAGATGTCGTCTATTGCAGGTCTTGGTTATTCAAAAATGCTGGAATCTATTTTACAGGCAGCAGAAACCAGGTTGTCTGTTTCAATGGTGAATAACCTGAAAACAGGTACTACGGTAAAACCAAACATGGTAGAATTTTCTAATATTTAAAAATTAAAATAACATTACCAGGCAAATCTGTTTTGATTGTGCCTCTTCAGGTATTTGTACGCGCTCCTGTTGGGATTGGAGAGATTAAAGCGCAATATAATTTCATGACTTCCATGGTTATAGTTTCTGATCTCTCCAAATGTTATGTCAAACGCGTAAACAAATTCAAAGATGCTGTAGCGGAAACCTGCCATAATAATACCATCGAGATTGGTGCGGAAAGAGGCCCCGGCCCATAGGAAATCCCGGTAATATAACTGGTTACAAGCATCGAGCTGCAAGGGCAACCCGATAGATTTTTTGACCAAAACAGAGGGTTGGTACCTGAATAACTCGTTCAATGTGAATACATATCCGCCTGTAAGATAGAAGGTGCGGGCAACAGGATTGTTAAAATCCAGGCTGGTTTCAAATAAATCCCATTTTGATTCCATGAGATTGATAACAGAAAAACCTGCAAAATAATTTTCAGAGTAAAAAAATAATCCTGTTGAAGCATCTGGCGCCAGTCTTTGTTGCAATTCCCCGGTAATTGCCGGATCCCCGGGAATGTTGGTTTCCAACCTCCCTGTTTCAAAAAGGTTTTGGAAAACTTCTGCAGATAAACCCAGTGAAAACCAATGTTCCTCATTTAACCTGAAATGTTTTGAAAAAGCCAGTTTCATACCGGTTTGCCGGGTCGGGCCCGTGATGTTATTGAAAATTACACTACCTAATCCGATTTTTAATGGCAGGAAGGCATGTGTTGACATGTACTGGGAGCGGGGAGCATCATCGAAACCCATCCATTGCTGACGTACATGCAGCGATATAGGAATTTTATCTGAAGCACCCGCGAAGGCAGGATTATAGTTTAACCGGTTAAGATTAAACAAGCTGTTGGATGTTACCTGCTGTCCTTTAGCTACCGTTCCTGAAAGCAAAAGAATAATGAGGAATGTATTTCTTACATGTTTATTAAACAAGAACATATTCATAATTGTATTATTTTACAATGGTTACGGTACCGGTAAAAGGTTTATCACCATTTTGCAGGTTCACGATATAATAGTAAGTTCCATTGGGCATGGGAGAACCTTTATAATAACCTTCCCATGCTTCATTGTATCCAGCGCTTGAAAAAACCTCGTAACCTTCTTTATTGAAAACAGTAACGGAAATATTCTCGTAGAGATGATGGTTTTTAATTTCCCATGTGTCATTATAACCATCTCCATTTGGAGTGAATGCATTGGGAATCCAGATACAACCAATGTCGGGCACGATAATAGTGTATTCTTCTTCCATCTTGCAATCATGCTGGTCAGTAATCGTGATTCGATAAGTGCCACCTATCAGGTTAGCAATATCAGGGGTTGTTTTCCCATTGCTCCAATAATATTCATATCCTGGAATACCGCCATGCACGTTCAGTTCAATAAGACCATCATGATGGTCTTTACAAGTTACGTGATAGATGGATTCATCAATGATGATTTCATCCGGTTGCCCGATTCTCTCTTCGGCCAATAATGAGCATCCGTTGTTATCCACGATTAAAACCGTGTATTTTCCGGCGGTCACGTTCGTTAGGTTTTGGGTGGTGTCTTCATTAGACCATTTAAAACGGTAGGGCGGTGAACCCCCGGATACGGTAAGGTCAATCCAGCCATCAGATGAAGCGTAACAATTGGCGTCTGTTGGATCAAGGTTGGCAAGGATTGGAGATGGTTCATTCACGAAAACACTGTCTTCTAAGATAATGTCATTGAAATCAGTTATTTTAACCGTGTACCAGTCTGTTTTCAGGCCCTTGATATCTTCCGCGTGTTCATTTAGCACGATATCCGGATTTGACCATTCAAAGGTGTATGGAGGAACTCCACCGGTTACCGTCATGTCAATAGCACCATCACTGCCATGTTTACAGTTTACATCTGTCACTTTAAATATGGCTTCCAGCGGTGGTGGCTGGGGTACAAAAATTTCGCTTTCAAGCAAACAATCATTGAAATCTTTAACCCTGGATTTATATGTTGCTGAACGGAGTTTATAAATATCCTCGAGAGTATCCGAATATTCACCTGCTGCAGTCCACTGATAATGATATGGTTTTACACCACCATTCACGGTAATGTCAATGGCGCCATCGGCTAACCCGTAACCTGAAACCTCTGTTATCACGTGTGTTTCTTTTAATTTCGCGGGTTCTGTCACGGTAAAAGTATCAACTAACTCACAGTAGTTACCATCCAGTACCGTGGCAATATAATCACCGGCATAAAGAGGGGAGTTAATCTTGGTCATATTTCCGTTCGACCAGGAATAACTGTAATCTCCTTTACCCCCTGATACTTTTAACCTGATTTCTCCCGTGTTATCTCCATTACATAAAACATGGTCAATTTCTTCTTTCATGATTAATTTTGGAGGTTCTGCAATTTCGATAAACTCGATAATTTCGCAACCTTTTTGATCAGTAACTTTCACGAAATAGGTTTCGGCGGTAAGATTGTTTATGGTTGCTGTAGTTGCACCATTCGACCAGAGAAAGCGGTATGGTCCGGTAGTTCCTGTTGCCACGGCTGTGGCTGACCCGGTGGCGTTACCGTAACAATCTACATCTGTTTTTGAAGTAACTACCTGAAATTTACAAGGTGCGGCGAGGAGATTCCCCGTTGTCAGGCAGAGCATCAAGATCAATAATATTTTTAATTTATTTCGCATCATCTTACAATTGTTACCAGTCCTTTTCGTAATGGGTCTCCATTGCCAATATCTACCACGTAATAATAGGTGGCTGAAGGTAAAGCTTGTCCGTTACGTGTACCATCCCAGGGTTCGGCGTTTCCTGCTGCCGAGTATATTAATTCACCCCACTTGGTGAAGACCTGTATTTTATTATCAGGGTATAAATTCAAATTTCTGATTATCCATTGATCATTGTAACCATCTCCATTTGGTGTGAAGGCGCTGGGTATATAGATACAACCAACGTTTCTCACTGTCATTTCAAAATCAAAATATTCAACACATTCATTATTATCCACGATAGTTGCAGAGTACATTCCCCCTGGCAGTGAACCAATAGAATCTCCTGACTCACCGGTATCCCAGTTTATCGCGTAAGGAGGATATCCTCCTCCTGGTGCAAGGGTGATTACCCCGTCTGATTCATCAATACAACTTACAGGTTCGATATCAGCAATGACATATATTTCCCTGGGTTCAAGGAGTATCGTGTTAACATGTGTTTTACATCCCAGGTTATCAGTTATGTATGCTTCATATTTTCCGGCGGGCACATCTGAAACATCTTTGGTGGTATTTCCGTTTGACCACGCGTAACTATATGGAGGTGTGCCATTATGAACTGTTAGTATGATTTGTCCATCGTTTCCATTCGCGCACGAAAGATGTTTTTCATCAAGTGTGGCATAGAAAGGTTCCCGTGGCGCGGGTAAGACAATAGTATCGCGGAAAAAGCAAAAGTTGGAATCGTAAATTTCTATTTGGTATAACCCTTCTTTCAGGTTGGTTAAACGTGTTGATGTATCCTCGAAAGTATATTCAGGGCCAAACCATGTAATCTCGTATGGTTTCGTTCCACCGGTCAGGTCAAGTTGCAGGATCCCGTCATCACCCTTGTAACAACTTACTTCTTGTTCGATATTGATATTCCCGGTTAACAGGGGAGGTTCCGGCAGGTACATGGATATTTCCACGGAACAGTCATTGTCATCAGTTATTTCAACAGAATAGTTATCGGCCACGAGGCTGTCTATATTTTGCGTTACCTCGAATGTTGACCAATGATATCGGTAGGGTGGAGTACCCCCCTTGGAGTTTATTTTTATATAACCATTGTTGTCACCATTACAGAGAGGCATCCCGTGATCATTGAAATAACTTAATAAAGGAGTTGGTTGTTCAATCAGGAATGTATCCGAGATCGTGCACCCGTTTTGATCCCTGACAGTAATCATGTATTCACCTGCAGGGATATTGGACAAATCTTTTGTCGTTGCCCCGTTCGACCAGTTAAAGATATAGGGAGGAATCCCACCTTCTACTTCAAGAGTGATACCCCCGGTAGCATCTCCATGGCAAAGACAGTTTGTTTTTTGTCCTGTTAAGAACATTTCCGGTGGTTCCAGAATTCTTGCTCCTCCAAGTGCCTCGCAGCCATTCACATCAGTTACTTTCACGTAATACTCGCCTGCCTTAACATTTTCCAGGTTTCTTGCAGAAGAACCGTTTGACCAGTTGTATTTGAGCGGCGCTGATGCACCCGTGTCACTCAGAAGGATATTGCCCGTGGCAGCCCCATGACATAAAATCGTGTTTGGTTCAAGATCTATCGTGAAGCGTTTGGGTTCAATCCTAAAGGTAGGTGATGAAATCGTGTTAAAATGATCAAGCTCCCATGATTCCTTGTACCAGTCGAGGTTAACAGAACCAATCGGGTATGAATCTTCCCAGAGTGGTCCCAATTGAACATCCGGTGGGTCGAAGGCCACCTCGGGAGTGGAATCACAACCGAAGATGGGAAGACAAATTTTCATCGCGGGTACCAGTACATATTTCTCAAATGTTATTGAGAATTCGAGAGCCGACAAATCTACTCTTACACCATAATTGTCGTAGGTATGATTTGTAAATTTATTACGAAGGGAAAATAATGGTTTTAGATCGAGATACTCGTATGTACAGGGGAATTTGAATTCAAGGATATCTCCAATCCTGTAATAGATAATGCTGTCATTTCCCATGGCAATAATAGTTCCCGGTGGTCTGATAATCTGATATTCGACCCTGGAAGGAAGTTCCAGTTTTGCTTCTACTTTTCCTGTAAATTCAAATTCCTGTTTGTTGGTAGCGCTGAACACGATATCTGTACTAAAAATGTTGTAACCTATGGTTGCAAAACAATCAATGCCGGGTATACTTAATTCATTTTTCAACTTGTATTGCGGGGCATAACTAAACAGTGTTCCTATTACATCGAATGCTGCAGTGATGTATGTATCTTCTCCCGAGGCCAGCAAGGTATTTCCCGGGGCGGTAGTAGAAATGATATCTTGTACAAGCGGCAGGTCCAGTTCACCGGAGAAGAAGGGGCTTGAATCCACGATGGTATCACCATCTTTAACCCTTACTTTTGAAAGTTCCTTTTCTATGGTCAATGGCAGAATATCCCGGTATTTCATGGTAGGAATTACGGCGGGAGGCTCATAGCAGGCAAACCCAAGATTAGGAGGAGGGGCAAAACCGGGATAAAACGTTTCACCAGGAATCGTACTTACCTGAAAAAGAGGTCTGTCGATATTTGGGATGTTCAAGTTGAGAGTAGTACCTTTACAGTCGATAAAGCAGGCATCCATTGAGATGTAATTGTTCATGAAAAAATTGAATTTCAGTCCTGCACGGCCCCCGTTGGGATATGTAGTAACAAGTTTTACATCATCGCCTACTTCAAAGAAGGAATTGATCCGTATGGTTTGACCTGCATTGAATGATTTGGTTTCGGGAACTACAAAATTTACCCCGACCGGGTAAACTACCGTATCAATTCTTCCGCTTGTAAGGTCATTCAGGTAAAAACCCATGCCCATCTTTCCCCTGCTCCCGGCATCGAACCCAAGACCGAAATCCTGATTCAGGATGGTTTTTATGCCATCCCAGCCACCGCTTGCATTCCATCCTATATCAAATAATTCTTTTTCAAAGTCGATATGAAAACCTGGGTTTTCCCACATACTTTGTGGTTGTAAAGTCTGAAAAGTGATGTTGTACGATACTGTATCGTACTGTCCGAATCCTTTATTTATAAAAGAGGTTAGAAGTAATACCAGGATCGCGGAACAAAAGAATTGTAACTTATTCCCCATCCCTTAATGTTAAAAAGGAGTTATAAATAGTAGGGTATATTTCATCGTAAACCTTTGTTAGTAAATTTACTATTACCAAAATCGTCTGATTGATATCCCCGGTAACAAAAAATAATCGGGTGAATGGAACTTCATTAATTACAGTGCTACATTCAAAGAGATAACCATCCATTTCTCCTTCCGTGATGAATTCTTTTTGGAGTAGAATCAGGTTCTGTGAATTGAAATATCTCTCGTTTAAACTGTCTTTATAAATTTGATAAGCTATTTGGTCAGTTTTATAGACAATCAAGGATGTTCCTGATGCCTGATGAAGAAATCTGCCAGATTTATTGGTTTCTTTGAATTCTGGTGGTAATACCAGGCTTATGCCCAAATCATCAATGATTCGACGGTTTTCATCAAGCTGTCCATTTAAATCCTGGCTAGGGAGGTTAATCGTAAAAAGTATAAAGAAAATAAATAGTATTGCAGGCTTCATACTAAGATTACAAATTAGAAATTTTAAATATATTGGAAAAATTTTCTTTTTGAAAGAAATCATCAATATATTTATCAGATATTTATCAGTTATCTGAACTTCCATGTTAAAATATAAATATTGTTTTTTTGTTTCCCTGCTCTATTTTCTATGTCTCCCGACTCACGCGCAATTCATGTTGACAAGCGAGAGCGTGTATTCGTCAGGAAATTATATCGTGAAAGATAATGATGACAATCTATACGTGGGTGGTGAGTTCATATGCAGGATGGCCATGGATACTTTTAATCTTTATTATGAAAATTGCGACTCAACGAGTTTTAATCCACCTTTAAATTATTACCTGCTAAAAACCAACAGCGAGGGAAAGATAGAGTGGGGTATCAATTCAAAAATAAGCGATGATGATGATACCTATACAGTTGCAGGACTTGCTACTGCAGCCGCAAACGGTGTATACATTGCGGGGACCTATAATGAAAACATGTATTTTGGAGATGATACGCTGGCCACGAATTCAGTAAATGATCTTTTTATATCCCGTGTAACAACCGATGGAAATGTCACGGGAATAAAAGGTGGAGTTACTGCATCCCCGAATGCTGAAATTGAAATTTCCGGGATTATAAATGATAATCTTGGCAATGCAATGATATATGGTTCTTTTAAGGATACTTGTATAGTGGGGACAGATACCATATATTCCGCTACTTCCAGGCTGATTCTTATCAAATGCACCCCGGATCTTATCCTTAGTTTACACGGGTATGGAATTGAAATAGATTCCATATCTTCTGAGTCAAGAGTAACAGCGGCTACATTTAATTCAATTAATTCACTACTGGTAAGTATTTGGGCTTCCGATACCACGGGTTTTGTCGTGGATGACACGCTTTCTCTCAATACCAGTGTGAATAAAACTTTTCTGGCTAGTATTTCTGAAATGGGCAATATCAGTATTTTGAGAGAAGATACAGTTGAAAATGTTTTCGCCATAAAAACAGATAATGCTGACCATATTTTCATAGCCGGGAACTATACCTCACAAGTATCAGTAGCAGGAAACCAGTTGATACCGACAGGGAGCAATGAAACTTTTATAGCCCGGCTGAATAGTGCCGGTATCCCTTTATGGACTTTAAATTCCACGGGTCAGGATGGTTCTGTTTCAGTCACCGGGAGTTCAATCGATATCGATGATGAAAATAATATTTTCTTTTGCGGAAACTTTGGTGCTTCAAGTGGTGTTTCAGGATTTCAAATAGGTGGTGAGAATATTGAATCGGTTGATGGACTGGATGGCTTCGCGATAAAAATAGGAGATGATGGCTCTGTCCTGAAAATGCAAACAGGAGGAGGCATTGGGGATGATGAAATGAAAAGTCTTGTAGTAATTGACCCCTTGAATGTGATTGTTACCGGTCATTTCTCTGATACGGTTGAAATAGGAGAACACCTTGCAGTAAACCGGTATGGCTTGATGAACATGTATACCTGCACTCTGGATCCTTATCCTTCTTTTGTTTCTGAATTTACAGTTCATGGTAACCTGGCGATTTGTGAAAATGATTCGGTACAATTCTCCGCAGTCACCGGGGCAAATTATACTTATCAATGGCAGAAAGATTCGGTTGATATACCCAATGAGGTTTTGCCCGTGTTAAACGTGAAGGAACACGGGTCTTACAGGGTGGTGATAACGAATAATGATATTCCTTACACGAAAAGATCCCAACCTGCAGAAGTAACAGTGGATTCGTTACCCAAGCCTGAAATTTCCGCGACAGGGGATACCGTGTTTTGCGAAGGCAGTTCTGTTTCTTTGAGATGTGTATCCAATAAAGGTAATGATTACCAGTGGAAAAGAGACGGTAACTTGTTGACAGATAGTACAAATTTTATATTGGCTGCAAATACCGGGGAGTACAGGGTGATCGAGTCAACACCACTGGGTTGTACAGGTATTTCTGCACCAGTGACGGTTCAGTCAGTTGCCTTTCCATCTACTGAAATTAATGTCCATGGTGATTTAATTTTTTGCGATTCTGATTCTGTAAAACTTGAAGCCACGGTTGGTACGGGTTATCTTTACCAGTGGTACCTCGATGATGAATTACTCCCTGGTGATACTATCAGGGAGCCTTACTTGCATGAACCGGGAGAGTACCATTGCGAGGTTACCGGTTTGGCCGGATGTTCATCTGTTTCAGAAACCATATCTCTCTCCACCTTACCCACTCCTGATGCTGAAATCAAATTTAATGACGATTCAGTAATATGTGAAGGCGAAACAGCGATGCTTTCTGCTAATTCCGGCCTCGATCTCACCTATACCTGGATGCGCGGTGAAGAGATTGTGGCTGGAGAAACCAGTAGTGCTCTTATTACTGCCCAGAGTGGCGTTTATAGCGTCATAGTTGGTTACGAGGGAAGTTGCTCAGCCAGGTCGGAAATGAAAGAAGTTGTCGTTCATTCATTGCCTGATCCCACGATCACTGTATCCGGGAGTGATAATTTTTGCGAGGGTGATACTTCTTTTATTTTTGCAATCTATAATGATAATTATACCTACGAGTGGTATCGTAACAACATAAAGGAAGAAGAGATCACTTCAAATGTTTTTACTGTTACCCGCGGTGGGGAATACCATGTCAGGATAATCAATGATTCTGATTGCTCAATCGTTTCAGGTAAGGAAGGCTTTATTGTGAGGGCCGCACCGGGGGCTCCTCTATTTTGTGATGAAGATAGTATTTTTTGCGAGGGCGACTCGGTAAAATTATATACACACGACTTGCCCATGTTGTCGTATCAATGGAAACGGGATGGAAGTTCATTACATGGAGAAACCAACGCTGTTTTTCATGCCCGGAATGGAGGTATGTACACTTTCGTGGTAACTGATAACACGAATAATTGCTCCCGGGAATCGGAAACATACAAACTGAAAGAAATACCTTTCCCATCTGAAACCATTCAATTTGAAGGCAGCTTGTCTATTTGCGAGGGTGATTCTGTAGTTCTTTCGGTTAATGGATTTGAAAAATGGCAATACCAATGGTTAAGGAATAATATTCCCATATATCGTGACACGCTGCATGAAATGAAGGCCATGCTCGGGGGATTGTATTCCGTTGAGATAGGGAATGAAGCCGGGTGCGTTGATACAACAGTTGCCGTGAACCTGACATTAAAACCCAACGCGGTTCCCAGAATTAGTCAGGCTGATTTATTCCTGTCTACCCGTGCCTATGATTCTCTCCAGTGGAATTACGAGGGAAGTCCGGTAACAGGAGCAACAGATCAGGTTTATTTGGTGAATGAAAGCGGCGATTACTCGGTAACCGTCTATTATCCAAATGGTTGTTCTGCAACATCCATTGAACATACCGTTTGTAATCCCATTCCATCTGTTACAGTTGATGAAAGCATGCTGACAGCATCAAACGGGACGGGTTATCAATGGTTCTTTGAAACAGACAGCATTATCGGCGCCACCCGTCAGAACTACAGGGCGCAACTTAGCGGTAATTACACGGTAAATGTTACCCTTTCTAATGGTTGCACATCGGGATCCCTACCTGTTCTGGTGTGCATCCCGGTACCTTTCATTAATTTTTATGAGGACAGTATACTTGAGGCCTCATTGGGAAATGGTTACCAGTGGTATCTCGATGGGAAGAAAATCGATGGCGCTGACACTAAAACATGGGTGCCTAAATCTAATGGTAGTTACGCGGTAAGGGTAACCGATATTGAAGGCTGTATTTCATTAAGTAAGGCTGTTGAAGTGATCACCGTGGGCAAAGAAACACCGCGGATTGAAAACAGGAGGCTTGTTTATCCTAACCCTGCACAAAATATGTTAACAGTAAATGCCGGGATAGCATTGACTGATGTTTTGATCCGCATCTTAGATATGCAGGGGAAAATACATTTTACAAAAGTACGGGAAGAGAGATTGAAAGAATACTCCATTGATATTTCAACATTACCCGTTGGCATGTACGTGATAGAATTTCAATCAGAAAATAACAACCATAGAGAACTCTTTATTAAAAATTAACAAGGATTACCCGAGTGCCACATTCTTGGTCATCATTACCGCGTAACCAGCCAGCCTGCCAATGGTTGCAATATCTCTATTAAATTCCCTTTGTGATTCAGGGATTAATTCCTCATCCACCACGAAGATCATCGCCCCGGCTGCAAATGCCAAAGCATATGGAAGGCCAGGTCTGGCAACAATAACTGCAATAGTACCAATAACGGCCGCGATAGGTTCAACATTCAGCCATTTCTATGGAGGGAGCCAACAGCGACCAATAACTCGCGGTGATCATGACTCCCGCGGCGAATCCCATCGTTGCATCCAGTACTTTGCGATTGATTTCCCCTGAAGGCAAACACGAGGGCAGCGCAGGTGGCTGTCATTCTCCACGTGAAAAGGTTTAGCCAGTAATGCCTGTGTGATGGGTGACTGACATTTAAGCCATTCCAACAGGTAAATTTTACATGTTCGTGTAGGAGTCCTTCAAATCCCAATTGCTGCTGAATAAATCCTGCTTGTTCATGTAATCATTCTCGTTAACCCAGCATTGTCTGTCGTGACAATACCGAAAACCGCAAAACTCGGCAATTTTAATCAAATCAGAATCATCTTCAATGATCCAGTCGTCTACTTTCAGGTACGCTTCCAATTCTTCAGACGTGAACTCTTTTTTCAGGGCCATTAGATAGTTTAAGTTTTTGGGCTTAACGGGAAATAAAGATACATAAATAGTGCTATGATGATTTTTAAGTTATTAACAATTTTGGTTGATAAAAGTGCGATGATCTTCTAATGACAAAATAATCAGGGATTAAGGTGGTAGGGGTGTGTTTAAAACATTCATTTACAACAATAAACTCCTTGATTTTAACATTTCGCGAGCCTTGAACCGACCGAAGGAAACTCATGAACTCCTATTTTAATGAACAATAGGTTTATGAAACCAACTTTCTGAACTATACACTTACTCTATAGTATACATTATATATATAAGATTACAAATAATTTTAATTTATTCACGAGATCGCCCTGTTAAATTCCGCTTCTCGGGCTTTGACTTTAAACATTCTGTATCAGACACCCCGACAATAGACAGACATTATACATGTTAAAAAAAGCCCGACAGGTTTAACCTGTCAGGCATTCTCCCTGTCCCGGGGGTGTTTTAGCTAATAATTAGTAGATGTTCTCCCAAATAATCTCAGTTTTATGTTTAAAAAATAAATTTACGAAGAATTTTTTCTATTCGGAAATTTTTTGGTGTGTTCTTTTTTATTCTGATTGAAGAGAATTGAATATTTTTGATATTTTTTGTTCAGGCAATGTCGATTTCATTATCCAGGTACACATCCTGAATCAGATGCAGAAGTTCCACGCCTTTTTTCATAGGGCGCTGAAATGCTTTTCGACCGGAAATAAGTCCGCTGCCTCCTGCTCTTTTATTGATTAATGCTGTTCTCGCTGCTTCCGCGAAGTCGGATTCACCTGTTGACGCTCCACCGGAATTGATCATTCCTATTTTTCCCATGTAGCAGTTAGCTACCTGGTAACGGCAAAGGTCAATGGGATGGTCGCTGGTAAGTTTCTCGTATACCAGTTTATCTGTCTTTCCGAAATTGATTGCCTTGAATCCCCCGTTATTGGTGGCCAGTTTTTGTTTGATCAGATCAGCTTTTATGGTAACGCCCAGGTGATTGGCTTGCCCGGTGAGGTCCGCGGCCGTATGGTAATCTTTGCCTCCTTTTTTGAAGTCACTGTTCCGGGTGTAACACCATAAAATCGTGGCCATTCCCATGTCATGTGCTTCCTCGAAGGCTTCTGAAACCTCCTGAATCTGACGATTTGATTCCTGTGAACCAAAATAGATCGTGGCTCCAACAGCTATTGCTCCCAGTTCCCATGCTTGTTTTACCGAGGCAAACATAACTTGATCGTAGGTATTGGGGTAGGTGAGTAGCTCGTTGTGATTGATCTTCACGATAAACGGAATTTTATGCGCGTATTTCCGTGAATGCAAAGCCAGTCCTCCCAGTGTGGTGGCCACGGCGTTACAATGCCCCTCGATCGCCAGTTTAATGATGTTTTCCGGGTCGAAATATTCCGGGTTAGGAGCGAATGAACTTCCTGCCGTGTGCTCTATGCCCTGATCAACAGGCAGAATAGAAAGGTATCCCGTTCCACCCAACCGGCCCGTGTTATAGAGGGTGGAGATGCTCATTAAAGTTTTCGTGTTGCGGTCACTTTGCACGAAGATATCCTCCACGTGGTAGGGTGATGGTAGTTGCAGGTTTTTCCTGAAGATCGTTTCGCACTTGTGTTGCAATAGATCATCGGCCTCGTGACCAAGGAGTTCTTTGATTTTGTCGATTGTGGTCATAATTTTTTTCTGTAAAAGGTTGACAAAATCATACCATGAATGTTTTTACATGTAATTATTGTCTCTTAAAGCGCCAATTTCTTTTGTATGTTTGGAACTTGAAGTCAAATTACAGGATTATCAGTTTTGTAAGTGTAGAAAAAAGGAAACAGTTACTTTGTTGTCCTGAAACCTGCCTACACTACCATCGCTACTGTAATTCGCGTGCTTGTTAAAAAGCAGTTCATTGGTTATAACGCGTATGGTAAAGTTCACGAGTATTACCCGTTAGTATCAAAACAAGAGTACTTCAGTAACCATTTGAAATCTGTAATTGGTAATTTTTTCAATGGTTCAGCTACACGGTTTGCCTCGTTTTTTACCAGTAACGAGGAACTGGATTTTTTCCTGTCGCGGGTGCCAGTGTAAATGATATCACGATCCCATTCGGAAAAGTATTTATAAATCCGGTAACAAAAAAAAGGGTTACTCATGGTGGTATTGATATTAAGGCCCCGGAAGGAAGTCCCGTGGTTACTGCCGGGGATGGAATAGTGATTCTCACGGGAGAAGATGAATCGAGAGGTATACACGTGGTAATTCAACATGGCGCCTCTTATCAGACCTGGTATACTCATCTTCACCGCTTTATCGTGAAAGAAGGTGATAAGGTAAAAGCTGGCTCTGAAATAGGCCAGGTTGGATCTACTGGCTATTCTACCGGACCTCATTTGCATTACGAGGTTAAAAAAGATGGTGTTCGGGTTAATCCCCTGGATTATATCGAATAGGTCGGTTTGTAATTTAGTAAAGACAAGGTAGGCGAAAAAACGGTTTACCTTGTCTTTATTTTTGCCGGTATTCTGTCTTGCATGGTGAAAGTTTCATCTAAAAGATGATATACTTGGTGGAATTTCAATGATTAATTTGTTGAATAAAAATCATGATAATTGTTTTTTTGTTATTTTAGCCACCGGTATCTAACTAAAAAATTAACTACTCATGGAAATTAAAGGCACCGCGGTAAGATCAATCGGAGAATATGTTAAGAACAACTATCCTGATCGTTACCAGGAATGGTTTTCTTCATTAACACCCGAATCTCAAAAAATCATAAGTTCTGTAATTACAGCCGGGTGGTATCCTGTTAAAGACGCGGCAGTAATACCTACCCAAACCATAGGGAAAGTTTTTTTCGGGGGAGATATTAAAAAAGCAGCCTGGATGAGTGGACGATACAGTGCTGAATCGGCCTTAACAGGCATTTACAAGCTTTATGTTAAGTTTAGTACCCCCATGCATATCATTGATCGGGCGGGCCGGATTTTCCAGGCATATTATCAACCATCGGAAATAGAGACAGCCAATAAGATAAAAAATGGTGTTAATCTTCGAATTACAAAATTTCCAGAACCCGACAAAACAATTGATTACCGGATAGCAGGATGGATAGAAAAAGCTCTCGAAATATCCGGTTGTCAAAATGTTAAAGTTCAGGTTATAAAATCGCTCACCAAGGGCGATCCTGTAACCGAATTTGAAATGAAATGGGAATAAACCGGGTAATTACTCGTACTTTATTACCTCGACAGGACAGCTTTCGGCACTTTCAATAATTTCCTGTTCATAATCATTGTAGTCAACATTTTCGCGAACTACTGCCAGGTCTTCCAAGGCAAATACTTCCGGGCAAATTTCCTCGCACAGTCCACATGCGGTGCAACCATCTTCGATCCAGACTTTTGAAATGGGCATAATTTTTTGGGTTTTGGTTAATGTTACAATTTAGGGAAATACTTGCAGATTTCATACCATATTTTTTTAAAATCCAGTTTCAATTTTTCTTCACTATTTAGAGTGTAATCGTTCAGTTTATATTCTCTTCTAATAAGTTCTAATTGGCATATATTATGTTTTGTATCATGGCAAATAGTAATCATATAAATTATGATAATAAATATCCTGAGTGGTACCAGCCAACTGGCCCAAAAGGCAATCGCGCATTTACTGGACCGGGGATTTTCGCCTGATTCAATATTAATTACCACCAGGCATCCTGAAAAAAATATTTTTCACGATAAGGGAATCAGGACCGTTTTTGGGGATTACGATTCCCGGGAAAGCCTGGTTTCAGCCTTTAAAAGATGTAATAAAACATGGCTTATCCCTTCTTTTGCCCCGGATGCGCAAAGGGTAGCCCAAATTACCAATGGTATAGAAGCCTCCATGAAAGCCGGGATTCAACATGTTTATTTTTCAAGCTTTATTACTGTTCACCCCGATTCTGCTTTTCAGGCGATTCCTTTCTATTTATACGCTGAGACCCGGTTAAAACAGTGTGGATTAAAATGGACAATTTTGCGGAATGGGGTATACCTTGATCCACTGGTTGAATGGATTGCTGAATTAGCCAACAAAGGATATTTTTCTTACCCGGTTAAAGAAGGTAGGGTAGCATATATATCACGAAACGATTTGGGAAGAGCAACTGCAGCCGCGTTACTATCTGACGATGTAGGCGGGAGAATATTCGAACTAACGGGGCCAGAGGCGCTTTCCATGTATGAAATTGGTGAAATAGCCGCCTCTAAAATGAATAAAGAATTTGTTTACCAACCTGTGTCCGAGGAGAAATTCAAAGAAAACTGCAGGAAGGATAAAATCCCTGAACCGGAAATAGAATTACTAACCTCCATGTACAGGGCTGTTGAAAATGGTGAAACGGATAAAGTGTCGCGGGATGTATTTGACCTGACCGGTTTTCAGGCAACTTCAGTTGGAGAATACTTTGAACAGGTTTTGGTTCCCCTAGTTCGTGAAAGAAATATAAATATATAAGATTGGCAGGATTCTTCCAGCCCGACATACACGCCTGTTCATTTTAGAGTATGATGAATGATAAAAGAGAAGTCATAAGAATAATTATAAGGGTAAATTCGTGATATAATATTACCCGGTTATACAGGAATATTTTTTACAGGAACCAGCTGCCTTTCACTGTAGTTCTTTTTTGAATAGTGGCGGATAAATTCCTGGTTGAGCATGTACATTTTGCTATTATAAAGATCCTGGGGAAAAGTATTCTCATCAGTAAAAGTTTCAAGGTTCACGCGGGTAAAATTCAGATCGCAAACATACAATTCCCAGTTATCATCCTCATTCACGTATAGAAGAGGAAGACCGTGTGTTCTGCAAATGATGGGGCGGTAATTGTAGATGGTACATAGTCCATCCTGGAGGAAAATACATTTTTTTTTGTTTCGTATATTTAAAAAGGATATATTCAATGATGCAAGTTCCTCGCGGATGGCATGGAATTCAACAGGTAGTATACTAAAAGGCAGGCAGCATTTACAACATCCTTTTTTGCATTGCAAATGATGCACGTGAATATCATTTAACCGCTTGCAAATCCCGTCTATTTCCTCCCTCAGGCGGTAGTATTCATTATAATAGCCTGAAAAATCCTCATTCATGAAGTTAAAGGTACTCATATCAATAATGAAAGTAAAGTAAATTATGTATTTTTTATTTTTCCAGGTCTTGCATGATTTGCATGGCTTCTTCTCTGTTATTACCGCATATTTCAGGATCGGCCATGAATTTAGCACATATTTCAGGTCGGTCGGGAGAATTATAAATCGCGCATTTCAACGATTCAGTCAGGTGAATACAACGTATTCCGGCAGGTTTTCCATTGGGCATGCCCGGTATGGGTGAAGATATAGATGGTGCAATACAACAAGCGCCGCAATTTGTCCGGCATTTCATTTTTTTAACGCGATATTAAGGAATGTTTACCTTTAAGTCAAGTTATCAGGGGAGATAATTTGAGAGACATGAAAGTAAAGGAGTTCTTTGAAATAATTGGAAAGATAACCAGGATGAAGGAAAATTAATGTTTTTTTTTGGGGAATTTTATCAACAGCCTGAGTAAGTTGATAACCAGGCAATTTATTATTTCAGTATTTCGCGCAAACTATGTTTTAGGCAGGTAATCAGGCAAATAGGCCCTAGGTATTTCCTTATTACCATGATTGGGAAAGTTGGTATGTATTTTTCATTTATTCAATCAGATGTTTAATTAAAATGAAATTATTATGGATGCTACTAATTTAAAATTAAAAGGTAAATGGAATCAGGTAAAAGGAAAACTGAAGTCAAAATATGGTCAATTAACAGATGACGACCTGATGTATGTTGAAGGAAAAGAAGATGAATTATTAGGGAGACTTCAGGAAAAAACCGGAAAAACGAAAGAACAATTGATTGAGGAAATTGATAAGCTCTGATTCTTTCCTTTTAAAATGTGAAATGCAAAAGCAATATTGTTTAGAATATCAATATTGCTTTTTTTTTAAAAGAATAAACAACAAGTAACTCCCGACCGGGGTAACGAGGTCGGGACAATTACTACCTGCTTAAAACATCAATTATTTTATCGCTAAATACTTCCAGATCGCCAGGATTCCTGCTGGTGATAAGATTTTTATCTACCACTACTTGTTCATCAATCCATTCGGCGCCAGCGTTTTTCAGATCTGTACTTATGGAGAAAAAAGATGTCATCTTTCTACCATTTACCACGCCCGCCTCGATAAGCATCTGTGGCCCGTGACAAATAGCAGCCACGGGTTTATTTTTTTCAAAAAATCCCTGAACAATACCGACTGCTTTTTTGATTCTTCTTAGCTTATCAGGGTTGATTACGCCTCCCGGTAGTAAGAGCAGGTCGTAATCATCGATGTTTACCTCATCCAGGTTTTTGTCTACATCGTAAGTTTTGCTCCATTTCCCATGGTCCCAACCAGTGATCTTTTCCTTATCAGACGCGATTTCAACCTTTACATTTTTTTCTTCCAGCCTTTTTTTTGGTTCCACGAGTTCTTCTTCTTCAAAACCATTCGTGGCCAGGATGAGTACTTTTTTCTTTGATAGATTTTCCTGTGACATAGTTTTAAGTTTTTTGAAATATTAAGTCAATAACTATACCACTTGAAACATGGGTTGGCAAACTTCTTGTTCGATTAATGGTGAGATTTGAAATGCAAAAAGCTACTTATTATATTAAACTAAATTATTCATAATATGGAAACATTTAAAGCAACAACCCGCTATTTCCACAAGTTGCGAACACAGGAAAAATTGGATCAAAACGAACGGGGCTTTGCTCTTGGCAGTGGTTCGATTTTAACTGCTATTGGCGTGAGCAGGGGTGGTTTTGGAGGGTTTTTAACCAGTATGGCCGGGGGTGCCCTGGTTTACTTGGGAGTAAGTGGTCATAATCCTTGTTACGCGATGGGTGAAGAAACAAAAAAGCACTTGTTTATTCGGCAATCAGTTTTGATTAACCAAAACCGGGAAAAGGTTTACGAGTTTTGGAGAGATTTGAAAAATCTGCCTCGTGTAATGCAGCATATCAAGAGTGTTGAATATAGTGATGAAACCATTACTCACTGGGAAGCTGAGTTAGGGGGTATCGCTATTTCGTGGGATGCGGAAATTGTCTATGATGTTGTAAACTGGAGGATCTCGTGGAATTCTTTACCCGAGAGTGAAATTCAGAATAGTGGGAAAGTGGAATTCGAGTATGCCGGGGAAGATTTCACGCGTTTACACGTGTTGATATCCTATGAACCGAAACTGGGAAAATTGGGTTACAGGTTAGCCAGTGTTTTGAACCCCGTGTTTGAAGAAGAAGTAAGAGAAGACATTATGCGAATTAAGTCGCTATTTGAAGGATGATGTGACCCGGTTTATTTCACCTTCAGGTTGAAATGCAAGATAATCAATTAATCGCGAAAAAGATTAACGAGCTATCTTTTGGGATCAATTATTCAGGGTTTTACATTCCTTAATATTTTTGTATATTGTGTTTTTATTGCATGTTGAAGAGGTTATGCTTCACTGCTTATCCATGAAAAGTATGAATGTAATTCCAGACGTATGAGATCCAACCTCAAGGAAAGATGGCACCGGGTAATCTTTGGAGCGGAAACCCCGGCGGGTAAAAATTTTGATGTTGTATTAATCATTGCTATACTCATCAGCATGCTGGCTGTTGTACTGGAAAGCATACCCGCTCTAAATGCTGATTACGGGTATTATTTCAGGGTGGTTGAATGGATTGTGACTGTTTTGTTCACTATTGAATATATCGCCAGAATTATTGTTGCACGTAAACCATTGGGTTATATTTTTAGTTTTTTCGGGATCATAGATTTTCTTGCCGTTATACCCACGTATCTTGGATTACTATTTGCCGGTGCTGGAAGTCTTCTTATTATCAGGGCATTGCGGCTTTTGAGGATATTCCGGGTTTTCAAGCTTTCGCGATACACTTCGGAAGGCGAGATTATCATAGATGCCCTTAAAGCGAGCAAGGTCAAGATTGGAGTGTTTCTTTTCGGCGTGCTTACGGTAATTCTGATTATCGGCACTATCATGTATTTAATTGAAGGTGCTGAGAATGGTTTCACGAGCATTCCTCGTTCGATGTACTGGACGGTTGTTACAATAACCACGGTGGGTTATGGTGATATTTCCCCCCAGACACCCGTGGGACAATTTATAGCGGGTATGGCCATGCTGATTGGTTACGCGATAATCGCTGTACCAACCGGGATCGTGACAGTAGAATTTACCAGGGCAAAAGATCGGAAAAAACAGGCCCCCGAAACCTGCCCCTCGTGTTCTTCGGGGGGGCATGATTCGGACGCCCGGTTTTGCAGGATATGCGGTGCAAGGCTAAAAAAGTAACATCCTTTTTCCATTCTGTCTTTCGCGTATACCTTAACTGTTTCGGTGGTTCCGCGCCAAGGTAATGCCCAGGGGGTATCACCGATGACCAGAAATGGTGTTCCATCTGCATGAATTACATTTCTTTTCCCGGGCGACATCAATAAAAGACCATGGGCAAGGAGGGAGTTACTACCGGAATAAGGTATGCACTCGATAAAACCTTTTTTACCATGAAGTCCCTCGTCATTTGCATCAGAACAAACAGAAATCCATTTCCAGGTTCCCGTGTCTAACGGGCTCGCGAATCTAATCTTCCATGTATTTTCACCATCCCAGAATCCTGGCCGGATGAGGGTGTCATTATCATCACTGATAAAAATGGCATGAAAATCGATATCCGAGTAAGGATTTTCATAATTATTCTGAGAATGAAAAACCAGTTCAATTTCGCTCCATTGTTCAGCAATTTTTGTATTCTTATTTGAACAGCCCATCAGAAGAAAAAGAAAAGTGATGGAAAGCATTGCAAGTGATAAATATTTCATTTTTTTAAGATTGTATTGTTTTTCTGTTTTTGTTGTATTCCAATATTTCTTTTTGTTTTAGCTCAAGTTCTGCCTTTTCCTGAAGTGCAATTTTTATTTCGATTGTTTTGCTTTCACCCGGTTCAAGGTCAGGCTTGTAATCAACTGATGTATCAATATTTCCATCATGATCCAAGGCTGAGGAGCCAATTTCAATGCCAATGCCATCCCAGTTTTTTTGGAGCAATGATTCGCCGGTTACCAGTTTGAACTCATCTGAACCGGCACCTCCCCTGCAATGCCAGGTTTGAAAATAGGGTGATGGAGGAAAGGAGCAGGTGAATCCTGTACCATCGGGGTGAGTAATAAGCACCTGGTTTACTTCTTTCCCGTTATCAGGGACTATTTTTAATCCCTTTTGAATAATACCGGTTTCCTCCCTGAAAGCTGGTTTAGCCTGGGGTTGCCAGGTTTCAATTTCATCCGGTACATTTCCGCCACCTCTTACTTCAACCGATGAGGAAGGAACTTTCAGTTTTGTTCCCGGAAGTGGATGGAAAGTGATATGGTAGCCCCAGTCAGGGGTTAGTGTTTCATCCGTGATGTTAACGATCGTGTCGCGGGATACGATTTCCGGTTCCAGGTTTTCTTTGAAGATATATTCTTTTTTGACGAGGAAAAGAGGTCTGCCAGCCCTGTACCAAGGTTTTTCAGAGCGATCGTTCATCTCATGGTACTGGTATTCAGATGAAACAATCAGCGCATCATCCTTGAATTCGATAATTACCCCCGGTACAGGAATATTTGAAGTTTCCCCGTGAAGGGGGTAAAATTCACCTGTTTTTGAATCAGTATATGGCATACCCCAGTTCTTCAGCCCGTAAAGTTCAATACCGGCAGAAAATGTTTTCAGGAAGGTAAATCCCTGTTCGGGTTTTCCATTTATCAGTACCTCATCAGACCAAAGATCGAGTTTATCCTGATCAGTTAAGCCGTAAGGGGCATCCCAGAATAATTTTTTCCCGTTAATGGTGACCTGAGCCAGTGATAATCCCTTGGTTGGGAATAGTTCTGCTGATATCTCCCCGTGCTTTATCATGAGTCTGTTCGTGTTCGAGGGATCATCAGCATGTCTGACAAGATAAAAGGCGTTCTTTCCTTTTTCAACCCTGTTTGAGCGGTTGATACTAGGTTTAGCACAGTTTAACCGGTAAACGTTTTTTTTCTGTTGTTCGATGGTCATGGTTGCAGTTCTTGTTTAGTATAAATTTAAATAACGATTGCATGCTGCAAGTTAGTAAAAATCCTACTTATGCCTGTAAATTTCCCAGCCCAAATAATTTTCAACAGCTTCGCCGATAATATCTGCAACATGATCGCGGCCCATGCCTACATGGTGTTCGAAGCCATTTTTGCACATTGTTTTCAGCAAAGTTTGCAGGTTGTCAATTTTGCATACAGCGATACCACCGTCCATTCCATAAGAATCATCCGTATATTCACCTTCGCCGAGGTATCCCTTGATAAGACCGAGATTATCATCGGTTGATATTCTGAAATAGGTGAAAGGCCCGGCGGCAACTTTCCCCTTGATGGCCCCGAAACATTTTTCAGGTCCGATAGAGTTTCCGAGCACGTCGAGATTAGATATTTCGATAGGATTTTGCACGAAACTTTTCGGATAATTGCTGCAATGGGTACACACGCATTTGTTTCTGTCTTCCCCGAAATTGTTATTCCAGTCGAGCAGTGCAGAAGGATTCCCCGTTGCCAGTGTTATAGCATACATGGATATCACCCCGCAAACATCTACCTCACATGCACTGGGAAGGAGACTTTCTCCAAACATGGACATGGTGGGACTAGGTGGCCATGGCGTCAAAAACGAACGAGTAGATGACGCTCTATTCCCCGTCTTTCGCCATTTCAACCATTTGATCCTTGTTTTCGAAATATGCCGCCACACGTACGATAACCTCTACGGCTTTTATCATGCTTTCAAGGGGGATATACTCGTAACGGCCGTGAAAGTTATGTCCGCCGGTAAAAATATTAGGACAGGGCAGGCCCATGTATGAGAGACGTGCTCCGTCTGTGCCTCCTCTTATGGGTACGTTAACGGGGTCTATACCTGAATCGGTCATGGCTTTTCGGGCTATATCAATTATATGCATAACCGGTTCAATCTTTTTTTTCATGTTGTAGTACTGATCCCTGATATTAGTTTTTACCAGTTCCATCCCGTAACGGGCATTGATGATATCTACGGCATCTCTTACACGATCTTTCTTTTTTTCAAATTTCCGGTTGTCATGATCCCTGATAATATACTCGATTTTTGTCTTTTCTACATTTCCCTCCATGGACATCAGGTGGAAAAAGCCCTCTCGGTCTTCTGTGTTTTCAGGTCGTTCATTTTTTGGCAACATGTTTATAAATTCATGGGCTAGTAAAAGTGAATTGATCATTTTTCCCTTCGCGTTACCCGGGTGGATATTTCGCCCGGTAAAGTTGATTTTTACCATGGCAGCGTTAAAGTTTTCATACTGGAGTTCTCCCAGGGGGCCGCCATCAATCGTGAAGGCATAATCAGCATTGAACCCGTGCACATCAAAATGGTTGACACCTTTTCCTATTTCTTCATCAGGTGTAAACGCCACTTTAATGGTTCCGTGTTTAATTTCCGGGTGCCGGATAAGATATTCCATGGCTGTTATTATTTCCGCGATACCGGCCTTGTCATCTGCACCAAGCAGGGTTGTTCCATCGGAGGTAATGATTGTTTGTCCCTTGTAAGCTAAAATCTCCGGGAATTCTTCAACTTTAAGAATGATTTTCTTTTTCTCGTTCAGCACCAGGTTTTCACCATTATAATACTCAAAAACCTTCGGGTGTACATTTTTTCCTGAAATATCCGGACTTGTATCCATATGCGCGAGAAACCCGACAACCGGTGCGGTTTTTTCAGTATTTGAAGGAAGAGTAGCCGTCACGTATCCATACCTGTCAAGTTTCACGTTGTGCATCCCAATTGTTTTTAATTCCTCAACCAACCTTACCGCCAGATCGAGTTGTCTTCTTGTACTTGGAAAATCAGAAGAGTTGGGATCAGATTCCGTGTACATTTTTGAATAAGTTATAAATCGTTCCAGTAATTGAGTTTTCATCATTTTTATTGCCAGCCTGTCTATTGTTCTTGTACAAAGATAAAAAATCAAAAATGGTTTTATTATCACGTGATAATTTTCTGATGTTACAGGTACTTTTTGTGTTGAAATCAATTATATTTGGCATTAATCTGATTAAAGGAATAATAAAATCATGAAAAAGAATTCACGCCGAAATTTTATCAGAAATTCTACCGGTTTTTTAGCAGGAGGAATTTTTAACTTCAATATGCTGCACGAGCGAGCTAACCTAACTTTAAAACCCGGGAGGAACAAATTACTTACGAGAAAACTGGGAAAAACCGGCATAGAAGTACCAGTAGTGAGCATGGGCGTGATGAATGCTGATAATCCAAACCTGGTAAAAGAAGCCTGGAACAGGGGAATCCGTCACTTTGATACCGCCTGGTATTACCAGCGGGGTAATAACGAGCGTATGATTGGAAAGGCACTGAAAGAGCTGAAAGTGAATCGGGAGGATGTAATTATCGCGACAAAAATTCTATTAGGGAATGGTGCTCAGGATGTTCCGGAGGGGAGAGAGGCAAAAGAGTTATTTCTGGAAAGATTCCAGGAAAGCCTCGACAGGCTTCAGATGGATTATATTGATATTCTTTATTATCACAGCGTGTTTACCCTGGAACAGATTAATAATCCATATATTCTGGAAGCTTTCACCGAGTTGAAAGAAGGGGGAAAAATAAAAGCAACAGGTTTTTCATCTCATGCTAACTGGCCCGATTTGGTTAAAGATGCTACCGATAAAGGTTTTTATGACGTGCTACTTTTAAGTTACAATTATTCAATGCATCAGAATGAGGAGTCTCTTGCTGCATTACAATACGCCCATGAAAAAGGGGTTGGCCTGATTGCCATGAAAACACAGTGCCAGCAAAGTTGGTATAAGAGCGTGTTGCCAGCCGATATGCAAAAGTTCTACGAGGGAAAAATTATGCATACCGCTCTTCTGAAATGGGTGATGCAGCACGAAATGTTCGCTACTTCTGTTCCGGGGTTTACCACTTTCCAGCAACTGGACGAAGATATGCAGGTTGCTATCTCTCTTGATTATACTGAGGAAGAAAAAGAATTTTTGACCAATCAGCAAGTATTGGCTGCAATTGATTCTAACTGCCGTTTTTGCGGAAAGTGTGTTCCTTCCTGTCCAAATACGGTAGATATTCCCAGTCTTATGCGTATTCACATGTATGCTGCATCCTACGGTAATGTTTTCATGGCAGGAATAACAAACAAGGAAATACCTGCAGGAAAAGGACTGGATGCTTGTGCAGTTTGCCGGGAGTGCGTGGCAGGGTGCGTAAACAGTGTACCCTTGGCTTCCAGAATCGAGGAATTGAAGTACCAGGTTATATAATCAATGATAATACCTTGAAAGTTTAACATCATGAATAATAATTTTAGTTACCAAAGAGGAGGGATGCTTTCCGTTTGCTTATTAGCATTCATCCCCGTGAATTCTAAGGAAACTAATGAACGTCCGAATATTCTTTTTGCCATTTCCGATGATCAGTCGTTTCCTCACGCGGGTGCCTACGGGTGTTCGTGGGTAAATACACCTGCTTTCGACTATGTTGCGGAGAATGGTTTGCTGTTCATGAATAGTTACACCCCCAACGCGAAATCTGCTCCTTCCAGGAGTAGTATCGTTACGGGAAGAAATTCCTGGCAGCTTGAGGAGGCGGGAAATCATGTTTGTATTTTTCCTGATAAATTCAAGTCATTCTGTGAGATTCTAGATGAAAAAACCAATTATTCTGTTGCTTACAGTGGAAAAGGAGTCGAACCCGTTGTTGTCCATAATCGTAACCTGACAGGTAAATCCTATAATGCATTAAAAACAGAAACACCTGGTAGCGGTATCAGTTCAATTGATTACGCGGGTAATTTCAAGGCCTTTTTGAATGAAAAGCCAGAAAATAAGCCCTTCTTTTTCTGGTATGGAGGTTTTGAACCACACAGGAAATACCAGTACAGGATTGGCATAGAAAAAGGGGGAAAATCCCTGGAAAATGTTGATAAGGTGCCCTATTTCTGGCCCGATAACGAGATTGTGCGAACAGATATGCTCGATTACGCGTTTGAAATTGACTATTTTGATAAACACTTGATGGAGATGATTTCTTTTTTGGAAGAAACAGGAGAATTGGACAATACCATCATCATTGTTACATCTGATAACGGGATGCCCTTTCCCCGGTGCAAGGGCAATAGTTACGAGTATTCAAATCATATGCCCCTTGCTATCATGTGGCCAAAAGGTATTAAAAACCCGGGAAGGATCATCAAAGATTACATCAGCTTTATTGATTTCGCGCCTACCATTTTGGAACTTGCTGGTATTGATGATCCTGTAAAAGCTGGGATGCAACCCTTTCAGGGAAAAAGTCTTGAACCTATTTTTAAATCAGAAAAGGATGGTCTTGTATTATCAGAACGGGATCACGTGATCCTTGGCCAGGAAAGGCATGATGTTGGTCGGCCTGGTGATGCAGGATATCCTGTACGCTCCCTCATAAAAGACAGTTTCATGTATATCTATAATTTTAAGCCGAATCGCTGGCCTGCTTGTGATCCTGTTACAGGTTATCTTAATACCGATGGAAGTCCAACGAAAACATTTATACTTGATATAAACCGTAATGAGGGCAACCCGTTGTACTGGGTTTTAAATTTTGGATTAAGGGTACAAGAGGAGTTATACGATTTGAAAAGAGATCCGGAGTGCATCCTGAATCTCGCGATTTACCCTGAACATGCTAACCGGATGGATGCCATGAAAAGGCAACTTTTCGGGGAACTCGCTATTCAGGGAGATCCCCGGGTTTTAGGTGACGGGGATGTATTTGATAGGTATCCGTATGGCGGGGAAGACATGAGAAATTTTTACGAGCGCTACATGCAGGGTAAAATTTCAAAAAGTGAGGCTGGTTGGGTAAATGAGAGCGATTTTGAGAATACGAAACCTTATTAAGATGATATAAAAGGGGGCTGTCTTTTGTTAAGGCAGCCCATTCTTTCACACCATCTGCTCAATATTCCAAACGAAAGCTCTCACACCTACTTCTTTATTGACTTCATCCAGCTTTTTTACTTTTTTAAGGAGCGTGCCTACCTTTTCATCGGGTATCACTGTTATTACTGCCGAGTTCATCTCGGGCCACGTGTGGGTGCCCATTCTTGGTTCACCGGTTTCGGAGCCCCGCCCTCTAACATCGGATAGCCAGGTGAATCCTCTAATATCCAGCATATCGAGCATGTATTCTACTCTCTCGGTATTGGCCTGGTTAAATATGATCATCACTGATTTCATGTTTCTCTTGTTTTTATAAGCTCCCGGGAGTTTTTATAATCCCGGGAGAGAATGATTTATAACTGATTAGTCGTTCATGAATACAAATTGTTTTCTTATCGTGTTTTTGCGATCTCTTTCACCACGTTTTGCCATAAATCCATACATTACCGGAACAATAACCAGCGTAACGATGGTAGAAAATACCAGTCCGCCAATCACAGTAATACCCATCGGGCTCCATAATTCAGATCCTTCACCGGTACTCATGGCCAGCGGCAGCATACCCAGCATGGTAGTCATCGCGGTCATTAAAACGGGTCGCAGTCTTGATTTTCCTGAGATGGCAATGGCCTCGTTCAGGTCATAGCCCCTGTCGCGCATAAGATTGATGTAATCGACCAGCACGATACCGTTTTTCACCACGATACCCACGAGCAGAACTGCTCCTAAAGCTGCAATAATGCTGAGTGTTGTGTTGGTGATCAACAGGGCCAGCATGACCCCCGGGAACGCGAAAAGTATAGAAAACATGATGATAAATGGCTTTGTAAAAGATTCGAACTGGCTTGCCATTACCAAGAATACCAGGATCAGGCTGAGGACGAAAAGCATGGCCAAATCCATGAAAGATTCCACCTGGTCTTCATAAGCACCACCAACATTAATTGTTACTTCCCGGGGTACATTCACTTCATCCAGAGATTTTTTAATGGACGTGGCCAGTTCACCCAGGGATGTTCCCACCGGTTTTACGCTGACAGTCACCAATCGCTGTTTTCTTTTTCGCTGGATATTAGGAGGGCTCCAATATTCTTTTACTTCACCCAACTCCCCGAGCTTAATTTGCTGTCCAGCGTGAGTCATAATGGTCAATTCTTCCAAATCAGTTATCGAGTTACGGTACTCTTCCTGTAATCTTACCACGATATCGAATTCATCTCCGGCATCTCTGAATCTTGAAGCAGTAAGGCCGTCAACCCTGTTCCGAATAGCCGCGGAAACCATTGCACTGTTTAGCCCGTGCCGGGCGACCTTCTCGCGGTCGAGGACAATTTGCAGCTCGGGCTTGTCTTTTTCACGGGTTACCTGTATGTCTGCTGCGCCGGGGATGTCATTCATTTCCAACCTGATTTCTTCAGCCAGGCGATTGGTCACGTCAAAGTCGTACCCGAAGATTTCGATATCCACGGTGTTGGTAGCCCCGCCAAATCCGCCACTAGAGGTCGATACATCATAATTCACGATTTCGGCAAAACCATCCAGTTGATTCCTGAAATCTCCAGCGATATCCCAAACCGTGCGTTCTCTTTCGCCTATTTCCGCAAGTCGCATCATCACGTTGATTCGGTTAGAACCGGTTTGACTGAAAAGGGAGAACATACTTCCCTCGTCGTCGGAACCCGATGAGGTAGATATGATTTTAACCTCCGGGTATCTTTCATTGATTATTTGTTCAACGCGCCGGGTAACTTTAACGGTTTCTTCCACCCTCAGTCCGGTTTGGAGTTCTATACTCGCGGTAATCTGACTTTCATCTGACTCGGGCATGAAATCGGTCCCAATATACCTGAAGAGGAAAAATGAACTGAAAAAGATAACAATAGCTCCCAGGGCTACCCATCTTTTATGCGATAAAGACCATCTCAGGGTTCTCTCGTATGACCCGTCCAGTTTACCCAGCATTTTTCCAATGGTTTTATTATAGCTTAACTTACCGGGTTTTTCTACTTTCTTTCGTAGTCGTAAAAGTTTCGAAGCCAGCATGGGTGTGAGTGAAACCGCGGCCACGGTTGAGGTTACCACGGTAATGGTGACGATCCATCCTAACTGGCGGAACAAAACACCTGTCATGCCCGAAACAAGTGTTAAAGGAAAGAATACAGCAACAATCACGAGGGTAGTAACAATTACCGAAATCCATACTTCATTGGTCGCGTAGATGGCAGCTTCCCTGGGGCTTGAACCTCTTTCAATATGTTTGGTAATATTTTCCAGTACCACGATGGCATCATCCACCACCATACCAATGGCAATAGACAACGAGGTGAGTGATATCACGTTTATCGAATTATCTGATATAAAGAGATAAATAAATGATACTATTAGCGAGATTGGAATGGTAAGCACGATGATGAATGTTGCCCGCCATCTTCCCAGGAAGAATAAGATAACCAGGACCACGAAAAGTAAGGCCCACATGAGCGTTTCCGAGAGATTGCTGATGGAGTCCTTGATAAACTTCGAGGTGTCCATTATTTCCTCGATTTGTATGTCTGGAGGTAGACTTTGCTGGAGAACGGCCAGTTCTTTCTTTACTTCCCTGGTAATTTTCACGGTATTGGCACCGGATTGCTTCATCACGAACATGCGCAGGCCGGTTTGACCGTTGATTTTTTCTTCCAGGGATACATCCTTGATGGTATCGCGTAAGGTACTTACATCTCTAAGGTAAACAGGTTTGCCACCTTGATTGCCTACAACCAGGTTTTGCAACTCACTGCTTTCGTTGAATTCCCCTTCCACGCGGAGCTGGTAATCCATCATTCCCATTTTCACGTTGCCGGAAGGCATGTTCAGGTTCTCGGCGCCAATTACCTGTCCGATCTGCTCTATTGAAAGATTATAGGCATCCATTCGTTTCGGGTCTACTTCAACATAAACCATTCGCCTGGGTGTACCGATCATGGCGATAGAACCTATCCCGTTGATCCTGTTTAACGGGTTGATTACCTTTTCCTCGATGATTTTAGACAGCCCGGCATAACTTTCATCCGCGGTAATCGCGTAGAAAAGAATGGGGAACATGCTGGTATTGAACTTGAAAACCGTGGGACGGTCACAATCTTCCGGCAGGAAATCATAAATTCTGTCTATGGCATCGCGGATATCATTAGAAGCTTCATCCAGGTTGGCTTCCCACTGGAATTCAAGGTTCACGATAGAAAGGTTATCATAAGATGTTGATGTAACTTCTTTCAAATTATCAACCGTGTTGAGAGCATCCTCGATTCTACTGGTAACATTTGTTTCAATATCCTGCGCGTTGGCTCCCGAGTACGAGGTCATTACCGAGATATACGGCGGATTCATCTCCGGGTATAAATCAATGGGCAAATTCAGGAGGGAATAGATTCCCATCACGATTATGGCGGTGAATATCATCAGGGTAGTGATGGGTTTGTTAACGGCTTGCTTGTATATACTCATAATTCTGTCTGCTTACTGATGTTAATATTCAAATCACAAGTTGCGATTAATTAATTACCTTCAAGGGCATTTGATCAAGGATTCTTGCCTGGCCTGATATGACCAGATGATCTCCTGGTTTTATCTCGTTCGAAATAACCTCTACCAGATCATCGAGTCGCTTGCCTAATTCAACGGTAACCCGTTTAGCCCTGCCATTTTTTTCGAGAAACAGGTATCTTTCGTTGGTTCCCTGTAGTTTTAAGACGGCTACTGCCGGTACCATGAGTGTTTCTGACTCGGAAATCGCTATGGAAGCGCGTGAAAACATCCCGGGTCGTAATATTTCACCGGGATTTTGCACTTTCACCTCAATAGTGAAAGAACGCGTGGTTTGATCAATAGTCGGGTATATCCTGAATACTTCACCCTGGAATGTTTCATCGGGATATATATCACTTTTAATATTCACTTTCATCCCTTTTTTAATTCTCGGGAAATATTTTTCAGATACGTTCACCAGTGCCTTTAGCGGGCTAACTTGCACCAGGGAGACAATAGCAGCCTTTCCAGCGGGCGTGTTGGGTGAGCCGGAGAACATTTCTCCATCCTCGTAATATTTTCCGGAGATAATTCCACTGAAAGGTGCCTGCAGGAATGTGTTTTTCTCCAGGAACTGAACATTGGTTCGGGCAACCTCGTGCTGGGTTTTTATTTGATCGTATTTCTGTTTCGCGATACTGCCGGTTTTGTTCAGTGTATCCAGTCTCCTGAAATCGGTTTCAAGATTGTTTAGCTGGTAACGCGCCTGTTGTAACTGTGATTGATCCATTTGAACAAGTAAATCGCCTTTTTTAACCCTTGAACCTGTTTCAACATGAATTTTTTCAATTTTTCCAGGGGATGCGGAGGCCAGGTGTACTTCTTCAAATGCCGTAAGTGTTGCATGATATTCAATAGTTCTGTCAATTACTCTTTTTTCAAGTACCATGGTTTTAACCACCTCGGCTTTTACAGAATCAACTTCAGGGCTATTTTCTGCATCTGTCATGTCTGGATTCTTTCCTGCACAACTATAAATAACCATGGATATGATGATATAGGGCAGTGTTTTTTGTACTCGTATCATTGTTATTTTCTGTTTTAAGTATTTGTATTATATCTTATTTAATAGTTTTTCAAGTTCTGTTTTTGCTTGTAATAATTGGAGAAGTGAAGAAATGTAGGCGTTTTCTGCCTGCAGGTAATTATTGTTGGCAGTTGTAAGATCAAGGCTTGAGACCATTCCCTGCTGGTACTTCAGGTTGATACTATGAAATACTTCCCGGGCTACTTCAACGTTTTTTTCCTGATTTTGAAATTGTTCGAGCGCGTTTTTCAGGTTAAACCTGTACTGTTTTTCCTGTATCATTAATTGATCTTCCAGCAGGGCCTGTTGGGTTTCGGTCGATTTTAGCTGAATTTTTGCCTGCTGCACTTTAGACCACCTGTTAAAACCTGAGAAGATAGGGATAGAAGCGTTTAAACCTATGACATCTTTTGGAGAAAAATCAAATTCGGGTTTTAGTATTTTTTCCGTGTGACTATAAAAGCCAGTTATCGCGGGAAGATAACTTGCTTTTTGCAAGGCCAGTTGCTTCTCCGAAATTTGTCTCTGCATTTCTGTTAGCTGAAAGTTCAGGTTTTGACGAATATCAAATGGAGCCAACATGCTGGCCTCAAATCCTGCTTCCATGATTATTTCATCCAGGGAACTGGTTAACTTAATTTCTGTTCCGGATTCTGTTCCCATTTGTAACCTGAGCATGTTGTAAGAAATTTCTACCTGCCTTTCAGAGGCTTTTACGGCATTTTCGATGGAAGTAACCTGCACGGATAATTGATCAACATCGGTTTTTTCCAGGATACCCATGTTGGCCATCGCTGCTGTTTTGTTGTAAATATCCTTTAGGTTTTCTTTATTTTTCCTGATGATCCCGAGTGATTTTTCAGATGCAAGTGCCAGGTAGTAATTATTGGTAATTAGCGCGGCTACTTCCTGTTCACTCTTCTCGAGATTGGTCTCCGAAAGATTTTTATAAAGTTTTGCCGTTTGTAACCCAACGAAATAACTGGCATTGAATATCAATTGTCCAACCGAAAACGTGAAATTACTGGTGGGATTAAATTCTATGGACATTCCTCCCGGGAAAGTTGCAGAAGAACCAAAAAAGTTTGAATAATCAATAGCTGCATCAACCTGTGGTAGGCCTGACGAGGCTGTTTCATGAATCTTCCGCCGGGCTTCCTGCACGGAGAGATTAGCCATTTTTACTGTCTTGTTATATTCTATGCCAAAACTAATGGCGCTATCCAGGCTTAACTCCAGTTTTTTTTGTGAAGCGCCAAGCAGGGGCACGAGTAACACGATAATTGTAAATAATTGTCTTGTCTTCATCATTTTTCTCTTATTTATCCTTTTATTGAATGATTTTCCTTGTCCAAAAAATAGGTGTCCAAATATGGTATAATTTTATTTTTATCATAGTTCTCAATTACCTCCAATCCTATATTAGTAGAGATTCCCCTGGCAAAATTGATCACGATGTTTTCAAATATTTCTTTTTTTGAATAAAGACTCGGCGGAAAGATATCTTCATCGGTCATGATATTTAATTGCTCATGTATAATCCGTGAAACGATTTCAACATTAATTTCTTTTCTGATAACTCCTTCCCTGATACCCCGACTTAATAAATCATGTGTTTCCTTCAGGTTTTTATCAGAAAATTTCTGGTAATGTTCGGTCCATACCTGATGGTGGTATTTTTTCAGGTCACTGAGAAAAGATAGATCGATGTATGAAAGATTTTGGATGCCCTGGGTTAAAAAATTGAGTATGACCTCGATAGCATTGGCCGAATTTTTCATGATTTTCATCCGGTTGTTTTTTTGTTGTTCCTGCATGTAATCGAGGCATGATGATAATAAGGCATTCTTATCCCTGAAATTTTCGTATATGGTGCGCTTGGAGATTGACATTTCACTGGCGATACCATCCATGGTAATTCCCCTGATGCCATTTTTAACAAACATTCTGGTTGCTTCCGCGATTATTTTTTCTTTTGTTTCCATGCACTTAAAATTGAAGCAGCAAAGTTAGAAAACTTTTGAGACAGCGAAAGTTTTCTTTGTTAAATTCAGGTAAAAATTCGGTGAATTCGGTGAATGGGTAGGTGAATTGGGTTCGATGTTTGTTGGGGGTTTAAAAAGATTTTCCTCCTTACCGGGATCTTACAACAAATAACATCGTTTAGGCTAATAAAAATGTATAACAATTGCATGACCATCGTATGATCGTTTAATTGTTTGGTGCCTGTGAAGAAAGGCTTATTGGGCTAAAGCCCCTGTTAATCTATCGTGTCTCAGAACACAATTACAATGAGACAATTCAAGAATTGCTCTACAACCCTATTGTGTCGGCCGATAATTATCCGCACCCCCGTACCCCCTAAAATAACCATAAATAACTATCAATTACAATACATAACAATCGAATGACCATGGTAATACAACCGAATAATATCTCATTGTCCCTTTTTTCAACTATCAGCCAAATAAGTATTCAGCAGGGAGTAAAGTTTAGACATGGAAATTGGTTTTGTGGCATGGTAATCGAACCCTGCATTAATTGATTTTAGCCTTTCCTGCACCATGGCATTGGCAGTTTGGGCAATAACCGGTACTTTAGTATTGATTCTTTTTATTTCTTCCAGTACCTGGTAACCATCCAACCCGGGTAACCTTATATCGAGAAATACAAGGTCCACGTTGTTTTTGTTGAACATTTCCACGGCCTTTGACCCGTCTGGCGCGTGTATAATATCCGCCTTGGTATCCTGTAGCATGGATTCCATCATGAGGTAACTAAAATCGTCATCTTCGGCGATCAGGATGGTTTTTCCCTTTAAATCCGGCACCGAATCATTTATTTCATCCCCGTTTTCTTCCATTATTTCCACGTTATCAACCAAGTCCTTGTACGGGTGGGTAAAATAAAATGCAGATCCTTTCCCTGGTTCTGATTCAAACCAGATTTTCCCGCCGAAAAGATTCACCAGGTGTTTGCAAATAGCAAGGCCCAGCCCGGTTCCACCGTACATGTTTTTCCTGGTGGCATTGAGTTGTTGAAACCTCTTGAATACTAAATATTGTGCTTCTTTTTTGATCCCGGTACCGGTATCTTTAACGTGTATTTGTACCATCTTCTGCTCCTCTTTCAACTGGAACCCCAGTTCTATGGTTCCCTCGTCCGTGTATTTTACCGCGTTGCTTAAGAGATTCGAGATTACCTGTTGTAAACGATGCACATCGGCTTGTAAAACAATTTCTTTCTCACCGGGAGGCTTTATCAGGGTAAAAGAAAGATTTTTCTTTTTATAATTGTATTTTAACCCCTCGAACTGATGAATGGTATGCTCGATGAAATGTTTGAGATAAACTTTCTTTTTGCTGAGGGGCAATTCATTTTTATCCAATCTCGACAAGTCGACAATATCATCAATAAGCCTTAATAATTGTTGACCGTTATGATTGATGGCATCGAGATATTTTTTCTCCTTGGTGTTGGTTATTGTTTTTTTCAGTAGCTCGGAAAAGCCAAGTATAGAATTCATGGGGGTGCGTATCTCGTGAGAAATGTTTTGCATGAAAGCCATCTGCGTGCTCATTGCCTTTTCTGCTTTTTCTTTAGCAGTCCTTAACTCCTCCTCCATTTTTTTCCTGTCGGTAATATCAGTACTCGTGCCAAACCAGCGGATGATGTTCCCGTCTTCATCTCTGATAGGAAGGGCTCTGGTAAGGTACCACCTGTAATTACCATCTTTGCCTCTCAGGGGAAATATCTCTTCCCATGATTTTCCCTGGGATACTGCATCTTGGTAACTTTTCTTAACTCGTTCAATATGGTCAGGATGATGGCAACGAGTCCATCCCCAATCTTGTACTTCCTCGAGAGTAGTACCTGTATAATCATGCCATCTTTTGTTATACCACTTGATATTTCCATTGCTATCGGTAATCCAGGCAAATTGTGAAATATTATCTGCCATGTTCCGGAAACGCTCTTCGCTTTTTTTCAGTTCTTTTTCAGCATTTACCCGGGCTGAAATATCAATGCCAACCCCTACGTGCCGGCCATCGGGAATACGGACATTGGCCCAACTGGTTTCCACGTCGCGACCATCTTTTGTTCGCATAACAAAATCCCTGAAACCTTCCTGCAAGGTTTGCATGAAATGGGAGACCGTTTCCCGGTAAACCGGATCAGGATACGCCAATTCCATTATATTGGTTTTTGCCGCGTCTTCATTGGTCCAACCGGTAATCTCCTCAACAGCCTCGTTCATAGTTATTGTTTCGATACTTGGATCATAAATGGTGACCATCACGGGCATGATATTGATAATGGCTTCCAAAAGTTTTCTTTCATTTTCAAGATGTTCTTTGGAATAAACCAGTTCAATGATATTTTTCCGGAGCTGACTAATTAATTCAGAATATTTAGTCTTTTTTTGGTATTCTCCGGTAATGTCCTGCACACAAACCATACCCTTGACAACGACATCGCCATTATAATCCATGGGAATTCCCCGAAACTTCCCATAACTTATTTTACCTGTTTTTTTATTATGAATTTTAATGATCAAATCAGAAAATGATTTGTTTTGCAATACTTCCTGAAATGGCAATTGATCGTGAGAAAGAATATTGTTTTCCGTGTCATATAAATCAATCCGTGAAAAAAGCGAAGAGAATTTTTCTTCCATAATGGTTTCTTCCGGGTAACCGAAAATTTCATAAAATGGTTTATTGGCATGATGTATTTGACCAACGTTATTAAACAGAACTACAGCTTCCTGCAGATTTTGTATAATTAACTCGATCATTTCAGAATCATCGAATTTTCGGAATATTTCACCTGGAGGATTGCTGCTAACAGGTTGTTGTGACATGGTTGAAAAAGTTTAAAGAATAAATTAATTAATAATTTCCTGTTGCAAACAATCTTTAGAAAATGTCCAAGAAATATTGAAAGGAAACTGAAAATAATTAGATAACAGATTAGGGTGAAGGTTCTTTTACGGGTTAATACTACTATTTTGTTGTTCGTGTCAGGTCAATGAAAAAATGTCGGTTGATCTGTGCCACATGTCTTGAATAGAGGCACATCGCTCCTTTAATATCAAATGTGACTCACTACCAGCACAAATATAAGTAAAATTAAGCAGAAAAAAAATAATACAATTCTGAAAATACCTTTATTCAGGTAATTTATAGAATTTATTATTAATAATTTAACTTTTCTTTAACGGCTTATTGTAAAATAAAATGAATTTTGGTGAGGAGAAACTTTTTAGACTATCAGAAAAAAGATTACAACTTTTCTTCTGCAGGGCATAGCGCCCGGCAAATTAGCACTGGCCTGCGCGCTGGGCTGTACTGTTGGACTCATGCCATTCATGGGTTTGACAACACTAATTTGTTTTTTTCTTTCTCTCCTGTTCCGGATTAACGTGGCAGCCATACAGGTTTTTAATTACGCTGTTTGCCCTTTGCAGGTAATTCTTTATTTCCCTTTTTTGAAAATGGCAACAATTCTCGTTCCCAACTACCATCTCTATTTATCCTTTCCCGGGCTTATGGAACAGTTAAAGACAGATTTTTTTAATACATTCCTGTATTTTTGGGATCTCAATCTCGTGGCTATAATGATATGGTTTATTATGTCGATGCCCATTGGGCTTATCTTATATTTCGCGAGTAAAAGAATTTTTAGCAGGATGAAATGGATGTCGCGTGAGGCCAATGTGCCTTGCTAACGAGAACGCCCATGGCAAGTATCCATAAATCACTATTTAATACCTACCCAAATATGACCAAAGTATAACAACTATAGGCGTAATTGTCGGGAATAGCGTAGCAACGTGACTCCGCTGGCACCTTGTGCCGGAGCATGATCAATTGATTCTTTCTTAGGCCTCTACCTCGGGTTTTTCTGAAACATCGCGGTACGCTGATAAATAGTACATTTTGTTCTCGTAGGAGACCCGTGTAGAGGAAACCAACACTGGTTTCCTGACCTTATTTTTCGTGGTGATTTCTGTTTTGATGTTCGTGTAATCACCATTTTCGGGAATGTTCCTGATGTGCTCAGCTACTTTTTCCCGTAATTTTTTATCCGGGTAGAGCGCGTCCAAAAACAATTTTTCGCGGAACTGGTTGGCTTCGTCACGGGAGTAACCGGTGATTTCTTCCAACCTTGGATTAAACACGAGAAAATACCCATTGTCATCACTCACGGATACTCCCTCGCCCATGTTTTTCACGATAGTCATGTACAATGGCTCGGGCAGTTCTGACATGGTGGCCTGCCGGGGGCCGGAAGGTGCTTTTTCCAGTTGTTTATTCATCCCGGCTATCTCCTCGCGAAGTTGGCTGATTTCACGTTGGAGCCTGTTGTTTTCATCATTGAATTCTCCCAGGCGATTTTCCAGTTCACTTACCTTCTTCCGGTATTTATTTCTCCAGTATAACCACGCGGTAAAGAATCCAATCAGGAATGCAACAATGAGCAAGGCCGAAATTTGGAGGATGGCATTTAATTTTTCCATGATAATTATTTTTTACATGTAATAACAAATTCTACTCTTCGATTTTTTTCCCGGTGTTCTTCATCAATATTTGAAACAGCAGGTTGGGTTTCTCCATGAGAAATGGTTGAAATAATATTTTCTTCAATGCCATTCGCGATCAGTTCCCTTTTTACCCTGTTGGCTCTTCGCTGCCCGAGATGATAATTATACCTGTTCGTGCCAATATTGCAGGTATGGCCTTCTAGAAGAACGCTGTCGGGGTCTAATTCATTCATGTTTGTAGTGACTTCCTGGAGTACAGAAGGATTTAAAACGAGGGAAGAATCGAAGGCAAAATAAATAATCGTGTTTTCAATCCATTTTTCAAGGGAATCATTCCTCGCTTCCATATCTCCCGTTTCTTCTTTTGGCCACGCTTCTTTGGCAGGCACGAGCGTATCAGTAACCATGGCTTGTTCTTTCCCGCATAAATCTTTAATTTTACACGTGTACCAGTAGTTACTGAAAATCGACCAGCCAATAAAAATGATGATACCGGTAATAATTGTTCTCATTTTATTGCAGGTTTTATATGTTAATCATTTTATTCATTTTTTACCTGTACCTGTTTAATCATTTCGGCGAGTGTTGTTCCTCCTTTTATTCCAAAATCGAGAGTGCGAATGGGGAAGGTAATAGTAATGTTATTCGCGTCATAAGCTTTTTTGATGGACTTAATTCCCTCGCTCAATGCCCTCAGGTAGTCGGTTTCTTTCGCGAAATTGACCCAGTACCGAATAATAAAATTGATAGAACTGTTCCCGAACTCCACGTAAAAAAGATCGATGGGCCTCGCGGGTTTCAGGAATTCGATTTGCTTTATGGCATCAATGGTAACTTTTTCGGCTTTTTCGAGATCATCGCCATAAGATATACCCACGTTAAGATCTATTCTTCGTTCGCCATTGACCGTGAAGTGTGTAAAAGAGTTTTCAAAAAACAGCCGGTTCGGAATTACCACGTCCTGGCCTTGCAGTGTCAGGATTGTAGTAGCCCGTAATCCTACTTTTTTCACGTGCCCGTAATAATCATCGTACTGCAGTATATCTCCCTCGTTAATAGGGCTTTTGAAAGCCATGTAAATTCCGGAAATAAAGTTGGAGGCTGTTTCTTTGAAAGCAAACCCGAAAGCCAATCCAATTATACCTACTCCTGCCAGTAAAGAAGTAACTGTTTTATCCAGATTTAGCACGCTTAATACCACGAATATTCCAAGCAATACTACAGTAATTTGAAAAATCGAAATTAACACCGATGTAATGGTACGGTTCGAGATAAACCTGTTGAGCCATTTTTCGGTTAATCCTTTCACGGATCTTGCCAGCAAGAGGGTAATGGTTAGCAAGATAATCGCGATAACCAGGTTAGGTAACATGGCAATAAAATTTTCGACCCACGTTTCAAGCTTGTCAACCAATTTATTCAAGGCATCGTTCATGCTGGCTGTAAATGTTGCTTTTACTACACGTGTTTGTTCCCCTTCCGATAAGATTCTCGTGATATTTTCAGACAATATTTGCATTTAATCAGGTTCAGGGTTGATTTTATAATTATTAACCTGGAAATTTCATGCCAAAAAAATCCCGGTACAATCTTACTAAGTCCATGTTATAATGATATAGCAAACCATCTCATTCAGAGATCAATAGTGTGGAATATTTTCCACGATCAGCTTCAGTGGCGCGTCACATTATAAAATGTCTGAGTTGATCAGTTGGAGAGAAGCGGGCGAGCACTTTTCGTTTGACTTATAACCCCGGTATTGAGTTTGTTGAATTTCACTAACGAGGTCCTAAGAAATGCTTACCATATCTTCATTGATTGTGCAAATCGCTCAATTTTGGAAATACTTTTTAAAATATCAAAAAAAAACACTATTGTTTGAGCAACTTTTTTACAAATACTTTTCCGCTCCCGGATATGGCAATAAGAAGATAAATTCCTTCCTGGAGGTGGCTCAAATCCATTTTATAATATTCACGAGCGGGATATTTCCTTAATATTTTCTTTCCCGTGGTGGTATATAATTCTACCCGATCAATTAGACTCCCGGAGCTGATGGTAAGGTAATTACTGAAAGGATTTGGAAAAACCCGGGTATCGTACTGGTGGTTTATATCAATAGAAACAATACTCTCGTAAACGGGCGTGATAGTTATGTCACTTGCCGGCATCTCAAGGTATGTTTCCGCCATGGTTGTGTCCAAGAGAGCATCTACATCTCCCTGCCATGCAGTAAATATTTCTCCGTTGGAGGGGTTATTGGCACTCACCATTATCGTGGCGTTGTATTCATAAACCCCGGAGCCTGTCCCTTCATTCACGACAAGATTATAATGCAGTTTCATGTAACTTGCTGTAAGCGTTATATTTTCTGCAGGCATGATTAAGGTTGTACTCGAATCATGTACCTGATCAAGGTATTGTGTTGAGCCTTTCCAGGTATCGAAAGCATGCCCGGTTGGAGGAGAATTTGCAATAATATTGACAATTTCTCCTTCCGTGAATATGCCGTTACCAGATCCATTTACAACAGTAAGTTCGTAGGCGGCCGGGTTAATTGTGTCGCATCCGGGTCCCGCGGTGTCAACGCAAGTGGAGTCCACGGGTGGCTCGCTGGCAGCATTGACAATTATGGTTGTTTTAGCCGCGGAAGATAACCCCTGTTTATCGGTTACAGTTAGAGTTACGCTGTAAGTGCCAGGATTAGCAAAAACGTGTTCTACTATTTTTCCTTTTGAAGAAATGCTTCCATCTCCTGAATTCCATGAATAAGAGAGCGAGTCATTCTCCGGATCGGAAGAGCCTGAACCATCAAGCACAACTTTCAATGGCGCTTCTCCCACCGAATCACTAACATGGATAGAAGCCGTTGGAGAATGATTAATTCCCTGGGCGTGACGGATAAAAACAACCCAGTCTTGCAGGGGGCTTTCAGGGGCATTTCCAATGTGAACCTTGCCCTCGCTACTTATTTTTTTAACTGTTCCATTTTGCAGATTTCCACCACTGCGAGGGTCATACCACTTAATTATAAAATCTTCACCTGCTGGTAAGGTAATATTTGCTGATCCTCCATCCGGCAGATAAACAATATACGCCTGTCCCTCGCTGGCAAGGCACCAACCACTGGTAACCAAATTGTCTTTTTGTGACATCAGGTGGAATGGAACGTCATTATTTTGGAAAAATGAAATGGCATGCCGGACAAAATCCCAACTCTTGTCCCGGCTTTTGAAATCCTGGCACTTCATATCGCTATGCGGCAACGAGTATCCAAAATAGTATTCAACCCCGGCTCCACCGGCCATAAGATTTCCCCATAGTGTTTGCTTCCTGATATCGTCTAAAGTAGGTGATCCGGTGTAATCGTCATGGGGTACTCCAAGATGGTCAAGTCCTTGCTCATCGTTTGCCACGACCCATTTTTTACCAGCGTCAACCGACTTTTGAATCAGGCTCCCGGTAATATGGTGCACGTTGTCCCATTTAGTTTGCACGGAAGCTCCAGTAAGTTTTGAATTATTACCCATTAATGGTTCATAAATGTAATTATAATCCCCTGGATAAGTGTGAATTACAATATGGTGATGATAAGGATCGATTGCATGAAAGTAAGCTGCCATGTCTTTTCGTTGTTGCTCGGTCTGATCTTTATTTTCTTCTCCAAGATTCCAGTTCAAAGCAAGATGATAACCAAAGCGTGCTACCAGTTCACGATAATAAAGTTTTCTCGTAATTCCTACCTCACCACCATCAAGCAGGGTTTCATTTTCAGTTTCCTGGGTTTTAAAATGAAGGTACATCCCTTTACGGGAGGCATGGTCAAAAATTATTCCCCATTGGTCGAGTTTGGAACAGTCGAAGTGTGTGAAATCGGAAGACAACACGTATGGATAAACATTCTCATCATCACCGTTAATATTCATGGTAAGGAACGAGAAAGCGTTTAATCCCTTTCTGGCCAGGTAGTTAATTGCACCAATCAGTTCGGTTCCTTTATCTTTTTGCCATGATGGATCACCGGTTTGATAATCACCCGCGTGTGGGGCCCAGGATTTTCTCCGGTCGCCATGATTAGGAGTATTATCAAAATCCTCGTAGGCCAGCAGGTTTTCAGGTGAATCGGGGCCCCCTTTGATGAAGTACTCACCGGTTTCCGCGAAGCGCAGGTAGTGTTCTTCAACGTATTCCAGGCGACCTTTCGCTCTCAGGTCCGGTTTGGTCTTGTCGGTCATGTCAATATTAAACTGCCCGGATTGCCCATCCAAGGGTGGGACAGGAATCCCGGATGCAGAATCGGTTGAAACCGCGATGTTATCTCCTGTTCTGAATGAAGCTTTCCATTGCCACTCCCCCACATCATCAGGAGAAAAATGTACTCTCCATACATTTCCGCTTGTTGCACTGGACTGGGCAGCATTCCCGTCTGCCGCGAAATAACCGGGAACAACGAGTGTTTTATTGCCCCGGGAAAAATATACATTCAACCTATAATCCAGAAAGGGATTTGGAGATTCGTCCATTTCATTACACGCGGGTCCATCAAAAGAAAGGGTGATCTTGTGCCATTTTTTTTGCTCGCCGGAGAGCGCGGCCACACCTGAACCTGGTTCATCAGGCAGTTTGCTGGTTGGGGGATCTCCTTCAATTACTGTAAAATTTAGAATAAGCGGGCTGCCGGCAATACCAGAAGCTCCAGATTCAGAATAAGGGGTAACCGTTAAAACATGTGTTCCCGTTGATGGAGTCCAGCTATGGTAATTGCCCGAGTTATCCCCACGCATGGCAAAAGGTTCAGTATTTTCAACAGTTACATCAGCATCACCGCCTGGTCCTATATTGCTTTCATCGTATTCGAACTTCACGCTGGCTGTTGATTCGTTGGTGAGTGCCTGAATATTTAAATTCTCACCGGTAAGAGCGAGATCAATTTCAGCATTTTGTTCTAATTCTTTAATTACCTGATCTGTATTCGCGTTAATTAAAACAAGACCTGTGATTTGCTGTGCATGTGTTGATACTATCATCCCAATCCACAAACAGAAAATAAAAGTGATATTATGGATATTCATACCTTTCGTTTCTATAAATAACTTGCATCCTGGTTGTCTGTTATAATTGAATTAACAAGGATGAATTGGTATAATAAACAATACACGGTAAATGTTCATTGCTGGTGTTAGAAAATCTGTTTTTTAACATTTAAGGAAAACTTCAATATCTCTTCTATATTAATTGGCTGCTAAAATTATGAGCCTGGTCGTCAGGTGAAAAACAGGCTACAATTTAGATATATGACCGAGTTAATTAAACCAGGATTCATGAGAAATGGAGAAACCGGTAACCCGCGATAAGAAATTGTAAACGGACATGTATTTTCTTTCTAAATTTTAAAATACTTTGTTAAATTTGCACTCCCGAAAACAAGTTCATGTTAAATGTAATTCGGGATTTGGCCCCATCATTTCAGGGCGGATAAATAAATCGGGGTGTGGCGCAGTTGGCAGCGCGCGTCGTTCGGGACGACGAGGTCGGAAGTT
>CAYRRV010000010.1:0-89639 GCA_964426725.1 uncultured Bacteroidales bacterium
AAACAACGGATATTTCTCTTCAGGCTACCGAGCTACTTTATACATCAAGTTTCGTGATGGTAACTGGCCTGATTGTCGCGCTGATTATTGGCATTCTACTGGCCATGGTAATTACACGCCAGATTACCGGTCAGTTAGGGGGAGAGCCGGCAGAAGTGGTATATATCGCTGAAAATATTTCCGCGGGAAATTTAAAGGTAAATTTTGACATGTCCCGCAAGATGAAAGGTGTCTACCTTGCCATGTACAAGATGGTACAGAAATTAACTGAAATCATTACCAATATTTCAATGGGGGCCGATAACATCGCCGTGGCAAGCCAACAGATCAGTTCCTCTTCCCAGCAAATGTCTCAGGGAGCTAACGAGGGGGCATCTTCCACGGAAGAAATATCTTCATCAATGGAAGAAATGACCTCCAACATCCAGCAAAATACAGACAATGCCCAACAAACCGAAAAAATTGCCATGATGGCAAGTGATGGTATTCGCCAGGGGAATGATTCGACTAACAAGTCGGCCGACTCAATGAAGGATATTGCCGAAAAAATTTCAATTATCAAGGATATCGCTTTTCAAACCAACATTCTCGCGCTGAATGCTGCAGTTGAAGCTGCCCGTGCCGGTGAACATGGCAAGGGATTTGCCGTTGTAGCAGCTGAGGTTCGAAAGCTGGCCGAACGAAGTAAAGTCGCCGCTGAAGAAATTGATGTTGTTTCCAAATCGGGCGTTTCTATCGCGGAAAAAGCCGGGAAAGAGTTACGGGAACTGGTGCCTGAAATAGAAAAGACTGCCAGGCTGGTGCAGGAAATTTCCGCGGCAAGCCTGGAACAAAACTCCGGGGCTGATCAAATCAATAATGCCATACAACAGATCAACACGGTTACCCAGCAAAACGCGGCACTTTCGGAAGAACTGGCTACCAGCGCGGAAGAATTATCTTCGCAGGCCGACCAGTTGAATGAATTAATTCGTTTCTTTAAAATAGATACCGAAAAAGCGAGCCGGGTAGAGCATCGAATAATCGAAACAAAAATGCCCGCTAAAAAGGATAAGGATAAATCTGTAATGAGAAAAACTCTTTCAGCAGATGATAAAAAAAATAACGGTAAAAGTAACGGGGTTCACCTCCACATGTACGAGGGAAAAAAAGACGATGGTGAATTCGAGAAAATTTAATGACCGGTCCCTGTATAATTTTGCCATATTATAATGATTTCCGGAATTCTCCGATGATACTTTGAAAATGTGGGGCATCAACAAGGGAAATTCAGAATTTAGGCCTCCGTTTACCTGAATTCCTTCCCGCGATTGATGCCCCTCCTTATAACTCCTATATCATGAAGAAAAAAAGAATCCTGGTTTTGCTGGAAAATTTTCCTGACGCGGAAAAATTGATTCAATTCCTGACCCCTTCCTATATTGTTTTAAAAATGAACGACAAGACAGAACTGATTTCTTCTTTGCTTCGCGGTCAAATCATGGCAATTATTACGAATGAATACTGGGTTAGTCAAAACACCGAAATAACGGATTTTTTATATAATAATCAGGTTTCATTTTATTGTATTTACCTGCTGCAAAAAAAGGAGGATGGTCACTTTTTCAATTACATCAATAAAAACTTTCATTGCAGGGTATTACTCGATCCTTTTAAAGAGGATGAGATATTACACTTGCTCGAAAAAATTGGAAAAGAGTCTGACAAGATAAAGGATTACCAGCAATTGCAAGAGAAATTTAAAGACCAATCAAGAATTTTACAGGATAATAGCGGGTATATTAATCAGTTTTTAATCAATCTTTCTCACGAGATAAGAACGCCTCTCAATGCTATTATGGGATTTGCCACGCTTTTGCCGGAGAAAACTGATGATACTGAAAAAATGAAAAAATATTGTACTATCATTAATGAAGCAGGTAATAATCTACTTAAACAAATAGATAACCTTCTTCTGGCCAGTTCTATTGAAACAGGCAGATTCAAACCGCGACTTACACTCTTTGATATTAACGAGCTGATTTTGATGCTTCATAATCATTACAGTACTCGCGGTACATCAGGCACTATACGTTTTAATGCCACGGGTTTGCAAGGAAAAAATATTAAAATTATTTCCGATAAAAATATCATTCAGATTATTCTTACCCAGTTTCTGGAAAATGCTTTCAAGTACACGATTTGTGGAACTATAGATATGGGGTATATTAAAGATAGCGATGAAATCCACCTGTTCGTGCGGGATACCGGCCCGGGTTTACCTGATTATCTGCTGAAAAGAAAGGAATTCGTGCAGTTTTGTCATTTTGGTTTCAACATGCACGGTATGCATTCAGGAATGGGATTGGGACTGGCTGTTGCGCAAAAACTGGCTAAAATAATGGGAGGCAGCATATGGTTTGAATCTGAAAAAGGCAACGGTACTACCTTTTATTTTTCCATTCCATGGGTGAAACCCGGGAACGCGAATGTATGACTTTGCCGGGGACATGTCACGGGTTTTTCCTGTATACCCCGAAAATAAAATCACTATCCTGATCCTTATTTTCCAGGAATTGGTCTTCAATACTGAATACCTGGTTTAATATTCCTGCTTTTTCTTCCGTATCGTCTGTAAAATGATGGGCAATATCTTTAAACAGCAGCATGGTTAAATCACCTCCAGGGTTTTTCTCTTCAACTACCTGGAATTTTTTTCTCACGGCGGGTAATATATTTTCAGATTCAATTGCTTCCGATGGATCAGAAAATAACATCCTCAAATAGCCGGGACCGTGTACCCTGTTTTTTATCAATCCCGTTTTTACCCTCTTTCTATATTGGGGCGGAATAATTTCCGCGAGTATCCCGTTGATGATTTTAATTTTTTCCCGTGAAATTTGAAGGCGATTAGGACCAACATATTCGTTTATTAATAAAAATCCACCCGGCCTTAGTGTTCCATGTACTTTATCCAAGAGAGAATCAACATTTTTAAAATGATGGAGTGATGAATGAAATAAAACCACATCATAAGTATTTCGGGGGAATTCATACCGGTTAATGTCTGCTGGTTCAAAAACCATGTTATGCAAACTTTCCCGGATGGCAATATCCCGGGCTTCTTTTAATTTGTTCTCTGAGAAATCGATACATTTTACTTCCCGGAAGCATCCATGCCGGGCAAAAGCCATCTCGTGGCTTGCAATGCCGCTTCCCAGCGCTAAAAATTTGAGATTATCTTTTTGCTGAAGAAACTTCCTGACAAAATAATCCTCGTATGAAGTATCAGGATCCCCGGATATTTTGTGATTCCACCTTCTCCTGATGGCTGGAATAATCCAGTAATCTGCAGAAATCTTTGCCCTCTGGTTAAATGTAGCTTTCGTTCTTTTTCTGGCTGAAAAATTGATCTTCGCAAAAATGAACCCTAAATCCCGTAAATGAATCTCTGTATATATATCAATTATATCATCAAAAGTTATCAGCCGCATTCTCGTGTAAATTCTTTTATGCAATAATAAAAATGAATATCTTATCCCTGAAATTCAGGAATAAATATAGAGAATATTTCTAATAATATATTGTTTTTCAATTAATAATCCTTATATTAGTACTGAATATACTCAAGTATGGGTAGTATGGCGAAACCAAAGCCTAAAAAACAAGGGATAAAAACATTAAACGATATTGACAAACTTCAAAAAAGTATTGAATGGTATGATACTGTTCAAATTAAAAATATTACATATGAATTGATTGAAGAACTCAGGAGGCTGCTAAAGGAAAATGAAACCCTTGCAGGCAAAATTCATAATTATACCTGTTCAGAAAAAGTCGAGGAATTACAAGACACACCGTTAATATTACAAAGATATATTGACCTTTTCAATGCGATACCAGACGCGGTTTTTGTTCATACATTGCACCCCAATGAACCACCAGGGAAATTTATCGAGGTAAACCGTGTTGCCTGCGAGAGGTTGGGTTACACGAGAGAAGAATTGCTGAATATGTCATATATCAACATCGATGACAAGGATTCTTCCACGGATCTGAAACCAATCATTGAAAAGATTATCAAAAGAGAACCATGTACTTTCAGGCAGGTACACGTTTCAAAAAATGGAAAAAAAATCCCGGTTGAAATACATGCAAAACCAATTCAGATAGGTGGTAAACCTGCAACCATATCTATAGTAACTGATATAAGGGATCGGGTAGCTTCAATTGAGAGACAGGAAAAATTACTACATATCATTGAAAGCGCTCCTATAGGTATTGCCATGGTCAACAGGGAGGGCGCGCTGGTTGATTGCAATCGCCATTTTGAAAAAATAGTTGGATACACCAGGGAAGTATTGCTGGAATTGTCCTATAAAAAATTAACTTTCCAGGAAGATCTAAAGCAAGAAATCCCGCTCATTAAAAAGTTATGGAAAAAAGAAATTTCTGATTACCGGATTGAAAAAAGGTACATTAAAAAAAACGGAGACATTAAATGGGTCGAGGTTTCATGTTCGCTTTTGGAACGTCCCGGGATGAGAACAGAGTATGCTTTTGCTTTCGTGCAGGATATTACCGAGCGTGTGAATACCAGGAAAAAACTGGAAGAAAGCGAGAAGAAACTAAAATACGCTGAGAAAATTGCAAAAATAGGGTATTTCGAGATCGATATAAAATCCAAAACCTGTAAATGCTCCGATGAGATTTATGAAATATTCGGAATTACACCAGAGGAAGTACTTGATGTACAATCCATGGATAATTTTACACGGTTTATTCATGATACAGATAAAGAGAAAGTGATTAACAGTTTCTTTCGAGGTATTCACGCGGCGGAACCGATGCAGTTAAACTTCCGGATTAAACGAAAAGATAAAAAAACAAGGGTGATCCAGTCGAGAACTGAAGTCATTTTACATGATAATCAGGAACCTGTCTCAGTGTTTGGTACTATCCAGGATATTACCGATCAGGAAAAAGCGCGGAGGCTATTACAACAACAGAACCGGAAACTCACCGGGTTAAATGATACCAAGGATAAACTTTTTTCAATTATATCGCATGATTTAAAGGCCCCGTATAATAATCTACTAGGATTTACAGAGCTTCTATACAGGAAAATCAAGTCAGGCGATCTCGCTAAAATTGAAGAATACGCTTATTACATAAACACATCGGCCCGACAGGGTTACGAGTTGTTACAGCGATTGCTTGAATGGTCAGTAACACAAACCGGTAAAATTGAGATTTCCAAGGAAGATATTTTCCCTTTCAAAATAGTGAATGAAGAAATTGAATCGTTAAAAATAAGTGCTGTTAAAAAGGATATCATCATTCAAAACGAGTTAGATCAGGAACTCACTATTTACAGTGATCCTAACGTGTTTAGGATAATTACCCGTAATCTTCTGTCGAACGCGATTAAATTTACCCCTGCCGGCGGGCAAATCGACATATCGGCTGTTCGAACACCTGATAAAACATACATTGGCATAAGAGACACTGGAGTTGGCTTGACCGAACAGGAGATTGCCAGGTTGTTTAAATTAAAAAAAACAGATACCAGGGGTACAGCCGGGGAAAAAGGCACAGGTCTTGGCCTGCTAATTTGTAAAGAATTGGTTGAAAAAGCAGGAGGAAAGATCACGGTAGAGAGTCATAAAGGCCTGGGTTCTACCTTCATGATAACCTTACCTTCTGAGGGTATAGAATAATTATGAACGGGATCACTTAACTTTGGCTTGTAATAATTTGAATAAAGTTGAATGAATGGTACAATGCTTTTCTTAATTGTAACCATTAACATGCGATTTTTTTGATATTATTTCTTATATTTGCAACCCCAATGGACTTGTAGCTTAATTGGATAGAGCACCTGACTACGGATCAGGAGGTTGGGGGTTCGAGTCCCTCCAAGTTCACGAATCAAGAGTAGTGGCGCGGTACATTTGATATTGCAGAAAAAATGTCACTAATTTACGACAAATGGCACAGATCAACCGCCATTTCTGCATTGACATGACAGTAGAGTGCAAGTAATGAGCAACAGCGAGGTACTTGCACTTTTTTTAGTTGTAATTGTTCCGACCAGGGATGTCGGGAGTTATTTTAATTGAAATCAGGAGTCCCCGGCCTTATTGGTCAGCAGCTATTCGATGAATAGGGATTGGAATTTCCCGGAATCATGTAATGTTGGTAATCAATTGCCCCGGATTCAACCCGGGTATTCGGATCGCGGCCTGGAACAGGAGAATTGCAGGGACAATACAGCTATCTCACTACATTCACGTTCACTGCCACCGGTCCCTTGGGTCCGGGTTCAACCTCGAAATTAACCTTGTTGCCTTCTTCTATGGGTTCATTCAACCTTCTCACGTGAACAAAAACCTTTTCTTTTGTTTCTGAATCCACGATAAATCCAAATCCTTTTTCATGATTAAAAAATGAAACAGTTCCCTCGCGAATCGGGTCCAGATCATCATCCTCGCCTTTCTTGGGAATGCTTATTTCAATATCTTCAGCCTTTATTTTTTCTTTTTTACCCGGGTCGGGGGGAGTGGAGGTAATCTGACCGTTTTCATCCACGTAGGCGATCATGTCATCAAGTCCGGATTTATTTTCGTTTTCTTTTCTTTCCAGTCTCTTTTTCTCTTTTTCTTTCCTCTTTTTCTCTTTTTTGTTTCTTACTTCTTTCTTGTTAAAAGATTCGTGTGATCTTCCCATAAAATAATTGTAGTTTTTCGTGAATACTTTTTTTCTACTAAAATAAGATATTTTTTCCCTTTAACAGTATTTTTAAACGATTTATTCCGTTGCTCCTGATTTGTCTTATTCTTTCCGAGGACATGTCCATTTTTTGTGCAATATCGTGCAGCGAATACATTCGGGTTCCCTGTAAACCAAAAGACATGGTTATAATTTCTGCTTCCCTGGGGTTTAATTTTTCCAACGCCCTGGTAATGTCTTTAACTAAGGATTCATCTATTAAATTGTCGTCGGGGGGCTTTATATTGCCCGTTTGTACAACATCATATAGGTTAAAATCGCCCTGATCATCACCCGCGAGTGGTTTGTCAAAAGAAACCTGCCGGCTTTTGATGAAATTGGCTGTTTTTACTTCTTCTGAATTCATATCAAGGTGCAGGGCAATTTCTTCATCAGTGGGCTCTCTCTCCAGTTTTTGTTCCAGGTATGGTATGGCCCTGGATATTTTGTTCATCGACGATAACCTGTTAAGTGGCAAACGCACGATTCTCGTATTTTCGCTAATAGCCTGAATAATTCCCTGCCTGATCCACCACACGGCATAAGAAATAAACTTGAATCCTCTGGTTTCGTCAAATTTTTTAGCAGCTTTTACCAAGCCAAGGTTTCCCTCGTTTATAAGGTCAGGAAACGATAATCCCTGGTTTTGGTACTGTTTCGCTACAGAAACAACAAAGCGAAGGTTGGCGAGAACAAGGCGTTCCAGGGCAATCTGATCACCGTTTTTTATTCTTACCGTGAGATCAACTTCTTCTTCGGGGGTAATCATCGGGTATTTATTGATGTCTTGAAAATACCGGTTGATTGAAGCTTCCTCTCTTGGAGTAATTTGCTTTGTTATTTTAAGCTGTCGCATCTAGTGTCATGTCAATAAAAATTGATGGTTGATCTGTGCCTCGTGTCCTGAATAAAGGAACATCTCTTCTGCAATATCAAATGTGACGCGTCACTTGTGGGTTAAAAATGCTATTCTGGCACTTTCAAATTCATTGATTAGTTCCTTGAATAATTTTTTCACAGATGTTATTTTTTTTATCCTGCTCCCGTTACTCCCGGTAAATGCAAATCCCTTGTCAAGGTTCCCCCTGAAGGCTTCGAGCAAAGCACTGGCTATGCAATAAGGTGTAGTTTTTGGATTGCATGATTTAATGCAATTATACTTGCAATTGCAGGGTTTTCTTTTACCCTCGGCTGCTTCCAGTAGAAACTTGTTAAATATCGCCCTGCCGGGCATTCCTACAGGACTTTTAATTATCTGAATATCATCAGGCATTGCCTTAATAAAGGCATCTTTAAATACCGGTGAGGCATCACACTCATGGGTTGCTATGAATCTTGTGCCCATTTGCACAGCAGAAGCACCCTTATTGAAAATTTCAAAAATATCATTCCCGTTGTAAATTCCCCCTGCCGCGATTACAGGTATGGTCTTATTGTACTTTTCTTTAATATCTTCAGTAACAGATAAAACATCCGTGAGAAGAATTTCAAGAGAATTATTCAGCTCCGCTATCCCATCAGGTTTAAAACCAAGGTGTCCTCCTGCTTTAGGCCCTTCTAACACGAGTGCATCAGGCAGGTAATCGTAATTCTGTTTCCACTTGTTGCATATAATGGAAGCAGCTCTTGCAGACGATATAATTGGAACGAGTTTCGTTTTTATTCCTTTCCCGAGGTATTTCGGTAAATCGAGAGGTAAACCGGCACCCGAGAAAATTATATCAATTTTTTCCTCTATGGATGTAAGCACCATGTCTGAAAAGTTAGTTAAAACCGACATGATGTTCACGCCAAGAACTCCCCGCGTTAGCTCGCGGGCTTTTCTTATTTCACATTTTAGTTTTTCAATATTGTTTTTCCTGAAACCGCCGACAGGGTTTTCATCGAGAAAACCTAATCCCACGGTAGAAATTACCCCTATGCCTCCCATGTTTGCCACGGCTGAAGCAAGTCCTGACAAAGAAATGCCAATACCCATTCCTCCCTGTATGATTGGAATGGGTATTGTAAGATCTCCAATATGTAATGGATTCAAATTAAACAGATTAATTTATAGATTTTACATTCACGGCCATAAGCCCCTTTTCTCCTTCTTTCGTGTCGAATTCAACTTCCTGTTCGGGTTGAAGTCCCGCGTACGCGCTTGTTAGTCCGGTTCGGTGAACAAATATATCTTTACCATTTTCAGATTCAATGAAACCAAATCCCTTGGTTTCGTTGTACCATTTTACTTTTCCTTTAGTCATTTTCTTTAATGTTAATTGTTTTCTCTTGATCTGGCTTCATTGACAACCATATCCCTGTTTTCGTAAACTGTACCGTTCAGGCTTTCAATGGCTTCTTTTGCTTCATTCTCATTTTCCATGATCACGAAACCGAAACCTTTACTTCTGCCACTGTACCTATCGGTAATAATTTTTGAAGAATTTACAGACCCGTATTCACCGAATACTTCTTCCAGGTCGTTTTCATTAACCTTGTAATTAAGGTTTCCTACATAAATGTTCATTAATAAAATTTTATTGGATTTAAAAAACGAGTCGTGATGGACTAAAACCGGAGGGTGTCAATTCAAAATAACCCAAATTTTCAAATCAGTTAATACGCGAAGGTATGTTAATATTTTAAAAGTATCGACATTAATCAGGAATTATTCATAAAAAATAAAGAAAACTGAAATATCCTGGTCTGTTAACCTGCAAATAATCTTTTCTTTCGCCTTGCAACTCTGGAGTAAAACTCTTGTCTTTATTGTATTTCGTACCTTTAAAATTGATAAAATCAAAAATGCAATTCAATATATCATTATTTTGGCAGATAGCTTTTATGGTCTTTACATTTCAATGTCTCACGATCAGGCATGTTTTTTACTTCATCTTTCGCTGTATTAACTGTGTTTTAAACTTTGTGAATAAGCCCGCTATCCTCGTTTTACGTATTTTTTGCTTTAATATGTTAATCACGGTATGGTCTGTTTCAAATTATTTATTATATTTATTCTCTCAAAACCCTGAGCAATGACAACCAATTTCGCGAGTAGTGTTTCTTTAATAAGCAACAACCCGTTCGAGCGACTTCCAATTCCTCTTAGAAACAAACTTGAAAATAATCCCGGGGCAATTCTTTTTGATCCACATTGCCATTTTTTTAATAATGATTACGTGCCCGACAAGTATTTTGGCTTACGAATCCCGGTGATTCATAATAATAAAATACTGACCTGGCTTAGCAAATGGCTGCATATTATCAATCCATTTAACGATAACGATAAACTGGATCATTACGGCTATTTTATTTCGATGATCAAGAACAATTCCATGCGACAGATTGCCGATTATTTTATTAAGATTCATCCTGTTAACTCGGTTTTTTGTCCACTGATGATGGATTTGGAACATGGCATTGGAGGCAACCCGGTAAAAAGCCTGGACGAACAAATGGATGAAATGAAAGCAATCCGGGACGATTATCCTGCAACTATTCTTCCTTTCATGGCGGTAAATCCCCTCAACAAACGAATGAAGGAATTGTTTATAAAGGCATTCTCGGATGAATACCGCTTTTTCGGTGTCAAACTTTATCCTTCTCTTGGTTTCATGCCTTCTCATCCCGACCTGATGGAAATTTACGCGGTTTGCGAAAAAAAGAATATCCCGGTTACCGTCCATTGCGGGGGTGAAGCCGTGGCTACCACCTCAAAAGAGCTAAATCTTAAATACATGGTGCTGGATGCCAACGGGAACCTGACAGAAGTAGAAAAATTTATAAAAATCAGTAAAAAAAAGGAAAGAGCAGCTTTCTTTAATAATCCATCCAATTATGAACCTGTGCTGAGAACCTTTCCCAAGCTCAGGATTAATTTTGCGCATTTCGGCGGTAACAGAGGCTGGGCTGATTATCTCAAGAACAAGGATAATAACCGGGTAACCCGTATTATCGATTACATGATGCGGTACCCGAATGTTTACGCTGATATTTCATACATGTTCCATGAACAAAAAGTTTTGATTGCCCTGAAGGAACTTCTTGCCAAAAATTCCCTGGTATATGATCGTACCCTTTATGGTTCAGATTTTTACATGATAACAATCGAGGGCAGATTCAAGTACCTGCGTGCCAATCTTTATCTTACCCTGGGTAACGAGGTGTACAGGAAAATAGCCGGCGAAAACGTGAGGAATTTTTTATTTTGAAACCGTTTTCATCCGGTTTCGATCTCCATAATAATCCTTGGAGATAAAGGAGTATTCTATTATTAAGATGGTTTTGAACTTGATATTTCTACCAAAAAAAAGGCGACCTCCGGCCGCCTTATACTTGTTTACTTCTTCTTGAGAATTTTCTTGTAAATCTCCTCCTTGTCGATTTCTCTCGTGCAGAAGAACCAATCGTAACACTTTACATCTTGATCTTTTCCTTCCATCCGTTCTTTCGCGGTACCGCATGAACCTGCTGGTGGAACTATTACCTCGTCGCCTGGCCGCCAGTCGGCCGGGGTAGCTACTTTAAACTCATCAGCAGTTTGCAGTGCAATAAGGACGCGGAGTAATTCATCAAAATTGCGTCCAATGCTAAGCGGGTAATAAATAATGGTTCTGATTATGCCCTTGGGATCAATAAAGAACACAGCTCTTACAGCTTTTGTCGTGTCTTCACCCGGCTGAATCATGCCATACTTCCGGGCCACGTCCATCTTGATATCCTCGATTAGGGGAAAAGTAACTTCCACGTCTTTCATTCCCTTGAACTCGATCTTTTCCTTGATGGTGCGTAACCAGGCGATATGACTATATAAACCATCCACGGAAAGGCCGACCAGTTTACAATTGGCTTCCTCGAACTTCTCTTCCATGGTGGCAAAGGTCATGAACTCTGATGTACACACGGGGGTGAAATCGGCCGGGTGACTAAACAGTATTACCCATTGATCCTTGTAGTCGTGCGGGAAATGAATGACTCCCTGCGTGGTTTCTGCAACAAATTCCGGTGCCGGATCTCCAATACGCGGCATCGCGTAAGCTTTCGTTTCAACAACTTCTTCCATTTTTATTATAATTTGAATTAAACATTTAAAATACAGTATCTTCTACTCATTAAATAAAATGTAAATAAAACATCCCTGTTTTTCTTATCTCATAAGAGGTTCGAAAATTATGTATAAACAAATTATAAATTAAATTGTTCACCGGCAGATTAAAACCTGTAATCAAATCCCTTTTCCCCTTCACCTTGTCTCTCCCTCTCTAATCCATCCTTGGTTTTTTTTCAAGGAATATACTTTCTTTTGATGAACCGGCCGCGTAGAAATACCCCATACCGTTAGGTTTGATATTGGTTTCAACATTCGCGGGAGGACCATCCCACGGGCTTCCCCGCCATACAGTCTCGAGCATAAGGCCTATAATGAAGCTGTAATAACCTCTTGTTATAGTTAGTGATTCAAGCGTTACCAGTACCGAATCGCTTTGCACGTCATTTTCATGGATGAAATAAACCGGGAAATTTTTTATGTAATTCCCGTCCACGAAAGCATCATCCACGAACATGCTTTCAAAAATGGTGTCATTGTAAAGCTCGTTGTTCATGTAAAGGTTCCACAGGTAATAATCGCCACTACCCGCGGGCTCGGGACCATGATATAAGATGTCGTAACCATATCCCATCGCGTTGGTCGTGAAATCAAAATGGTTGTAATTGCCCGACTGGGTTACGGAATCAACATAAATAACACCGGGCATGGTTTCGGAAGCAGTGAAATGCTGACCATCGCGGGTAACAACATCCAGGGTATAGGTATTACCAGGAATGCCGTAAACCACGGGGGCTGTTTTGTAAATGCCGGGTTCAGATTCATCCAGTTGAAATACCTGGTCGCCATCAGATATTGTTACCGTTGCTCCTGTTTCCATATCGCGTGCTTCAAGGGTGAAAAAACTCGTGGTCCACGAGAGAGTAACAGAATGAGACATTGTATCGGAAGTAATACACCCTTCCACGACAAGTTTCTTTTGCTTTTTGCCCTCGATCTCGATATCCATTTTTTCCTCGCATCCTGTAATGGCAAGGATAAACATTAACCCGAATAAAATGCTGTTTTTGAACATGACGCTGTAATTTTAAAATTTAATATTAAAAGTAACCGATGGAATAACAGGGAAGAGGTATAGTTTAATTACATCTACTCTTTTGCCCTCTGAATTTTCTTCTTTCACGTGAGCGGAATTTTTATCCCTGTAATACACGGCAAATGCATTGTGCCTGTTGTACACGTTATAAACGGAGAGATTAAGGTTGCTCTCGAATTTTTTGAAAGTTTTGAAATGCCAGGTGGCCGATATGTCCATGCGGTGGTAGTCGGTTCCTGGTATTCTTACAGAATTTCTTTCAGAGTATTGTGGTATCCACACGTTCCCGTAGTAATACCCGCCTACCGGCACGCTTACAGGGTTAGCCGAGGTGTACACCCAGTTGGTAGCAAAGTGCCACTTGTCGTTTAACTCGTACGACACCATGAGCGAAAAATTATGGGGCTTATCGTAAGGAGGGGAGTATTTTTTTCCCTGGTTTACTTCAGGTATCTCCCTGAAAGCCCTTGCCCAGGTATAGCTCAACCAGCCGGTAACTGATCCCGTGTTTTTTTTAAGCATGAACTCTGTGCCATAGGCGTGGGTTTCACCAAACCTGAGTTCCCCTTCCAAAAATTGGTTAGGAACCAGGTAAGCATGATCTTTGAAATCAATGGAATTATACATTTTCTTGTAATACACCTCCACGGATCCCTCCAGGGTGTTATCCAGAAAATTTCTGAAATACCCCACTGCCAACTGGTCTGCCTTTTGAGGTTTCACGTTAGGGCTGCTCATGAACCACATGTCGAGCGGGAACGATGCGGTCGTATTCGAGGCCAGGTGCATGTACTGAAAGGTGCGGTTATAGCTTGCCTTCACGGAATTTTTATCATTAATCATGTATCGGATACCCATTCTCGGGGCCAACCCGTGATAGTTTTGAAAAAAATCGCCTTTTTCGTGCCAGGTGGTATCTGACACCAGGTAATTACCAGTTTCCGGTTCTTTCTGGTAACTGTATATTGTTCCCTCACCCACGTTATGAAAAGTAGAGAACCTTAACCCCAGCATGTAAGAAAGTTTATCAGTTATATTATGTTCCAGGCTGGCAAAAACCCCGTTTTCAAGCCCGTAAGCCTCAGGGTATTCCAGCGCGCTGATAAAACTATCATCTCCCGTGGACTCCGAAACACCTGGTTTCAGCACGTGATAAGTTGATTGAAACCCGAATTTCAAGTTAATCCCCGGCGTGATGTACCATGTATAATCGTTTTTAATGCTATAATCGATGATATTAGAAACCCACCTGAAACCAACGCTACCTTGCGGAACCCCCAAATCGTACTTGAAATTGCTGTAAATGAGGGTGGTATTGGAAAACAGGTTGTTGTTGTACACGTGGTTCCATCGTATTGTACCCGTGCTGTTCCCGTAATTCATGCTAAACATATCACCAAAACGGTTCACGTCTTTCCCAAAATACCCGGACACAAAAAGACGGTTTTTCTCATCGAACTTGTAGTTGAATTTAGCGTTCAGGTCGTAAAAGAAGACCTTCGACTTTTGTGCCATGGTATCTTTAGCGAGAGGTAGCATTAAGTCGGCATAGGTTCGCCGGCCCGAGATCATGAAGGAGGCCTTATTGTTGAAAACAGGTCCGTCTAACGTGAAACGGCTGGAAATAGATCCAATTCCCCCCTCGGCTTTCAGTTTACGGGTATTTCCTTCTTTCATCCAGACATCAAGCACCGAGGAGAGCCTGCCACCATATTCTGCAGGTATGCCACCCTTGTATAATTCAACATGTTTGAGGGCATCACCGTTAAATACCGAGAAAAAGCCGAACAAGTGGGAAGGATTATATACAGTTGCACCATCCAGCAGGATCAGGTTTTGATCGACATTACCCCCTCTCACGTAAAAACCACTTGAACCTTCCACGCTGTTTTGTACGCCAGGCAATAGTTGTATTGATTTTATCACGTCGACCTCACCCATCAAAACAGGAATTTTTTTTATGGTTTTGGTGGTTAGCCGTTCCGTGCTCATGGTAATTTCACGCACGTTGGCATCTTTTTTTCGGGCGGTGATTTTTACCTCTTCAATTTCTTCGGAAGCAGGAATAAGCCGAATATTAAGGTTTATATCTTTTTCGTTAAGGGTAATCATTTTCTCGATAGGCTCGTAACCCACGAAAGAGAAATTTACCCGGTACTCTCCAGGCGGCATTCGCAAAGAGTAATAACCGTATATATTTGTGACTACCCCGGCGGAGAGATTTGGGATATAAATCGCGGCGCCAATGAGCGCTTCACCGTTTTCATCCGTAACATAGCCGTTAATACTGAATCTCCTGTCTTCAACCCCACGTGCCGGGCTGGTCAGTGTAAAGGCTAACAAAAGCATCAAAATTGTTTTCATTGTTTTCATGTCAGGTAATAAGTTGAAAATTTAATATATGACAAAAATAGAACGCGGATGAACCCGTAAAAATATCGAATCGGTAAATCAGGTATAATATTCGGTAAAGTGAACCGCGATTGGGAGTTATTTTTCGTTAGTGAGGATAAGGGGTACCGAATAGCTCGACGCTTTAGCCCGGGGGTATAAAGAAATATCCCGAAATTATTATCCCCCTTCATCCAGGTAATTCCCGGGTTACAGACCATCTCCCGTCCACCAAGTAACGCGAAGGCTCCCGTCTTCCCACTCGGGATGACAATCAATCACCATTTATATCAATAATTATCTTTTCATTTTTTTCATTTCAAACCACGAGATTTTCAAAATCCCGGAATAAATAATTATAAAAACAATCAAAATGAAGACACGGTATTTGATTTTTTTGATGTGCATGGTAGCCTCTTCATGGTTTACCGCGGGAGCTCAATTTTCCGGCCATGGTATATTGGAGGATTATTTTGAAAAGGTTAGGATCGGGGAGGCGTACAAGTTACCCCCGGTAGGTGATATACCGGTCACGCCCCGTACAATAGAAACGATAATCCCTTACCTGTCAGATACCCTGCCCCGGGTGCAACTGGAGGGCTGCCGGCTGTTGCATTTGGTATTTCGGGGAGCTGTTGACAGCCTCAACCGGCAAAAGGTTTTAACTCTTTTATGCAAGACAGCCGCTGGTTTGCCTCCTCCAAAGAGCCGGGTATGTTTAGGGTGGCTGACAGGTTACCGGGCGGGTGATTTTACAAACGAGGCCTGCTATTACCTGGTACAGGTAGCCCGACAAAAAAACAGCGCGTTTAGCATGGCTGTTAAGCTCGCGGCCTTCGCGGGCAGCACCGAAATACGTTACCTGGCACGAGGTTTTCAACGCGATACCATGTTAATGCCCCGCGACCGTTTTGCTGCCAGTTTGGCACTGGCGAGAATGGGGGAGAAGAAAGCCATAAAGAGCATTCTTCAGTGGGTGAGAACGTTGCCGGTAGGAGATGACCTGGTACATGAAATTGTACCCGGCCTTGTTTACACCCGGCAGCCGGAAATATATGATTTCCTGTACGATATTATTCTCGCTGAAGAAAAAAACTGTTACTCTGTTAACCCGAACAGCACGGGGAAAATACCCTGCGCGTACGAGGTGATACATTTTCTGGCACCCGGTATAGAAAACTTCCCCGTCACGGGCGATAACCTTTACACCGAAGCTGTCCTTCGTGAAACAAGAGAATGGATCATGGAAAACAAGAGCCGGGCAATAATAAACCGCAGTACATATTGAATATGAGAAAAAATTGTTTGCTGATAATATGTATTTTTTTACACCTCGCGGGTTGGACTGGCGTGGTTCCGGTTCAAGTGAACGAACCGGGATCCGGAAACGCCGAATTCGCGTATCCCTTGCTTTCGGCTGGTATTTTTCTGCCGCAGAACCACAAGACCATCGACGAGATAGAAACCCTGTCCAACGAGATTCATGCTTCGGAAAGATATATTGACAGGTTGGATTCAGGAGCGTTTTTTAATCTTCCGATTGGTTTAACGAGTGGTTCAAACGAAGACCCGGCTTACACGATATTAATCAGTAGCATGACCCTTACTCCTGGTGGTGCCTATTTTGATGCTTTCATGATGTTTAAAAATCCGGTTGACGGGAAGCCTGTTGCTTTTGAAGCTCTGAATGTTCCTTTTTCATTCAGGGGAGGATTACAGGGAATAGTAAGGATGGAACTGGTAAGTGAGGTTGCTATAAAGGCAACCCGGGAAATAGACATAAAGATTCTGCCCGGTACCTTTGTTGAATTTGGTTGTGGTGGTTTTCAGCAAATGGGTTTATTTGGAAACTTGTTGTTTGAAAACAGTACCTTTATCAAGGTAGACAGCAAGGGTAATGACCTGAATGAACCCCTGCAGGCTTTTTTTGAAACCACGGCGAAAAGTTTTTCTGATTTAACCTTTTCACTTTCACTGGATCGATTTAGACTAAAGTGTTTACCACATCTATATTTTACCTGCAAGGATCTTACGGCTGATTTTAGTGATAATATGAACCCGCCTGCAATAGTGTTTCCCGATAATTATGCCATGACAGTGACCGGAGCTGATGAAATGTGGAAGGGAATTTATATCGGTCAGGCCGCGGTTACCCTTGGAGGACCTTTCAGCCAGGAAGATAAAGAGGAATTAACATTATCTGCATATAGTCTTTTAATTGATGAAAATGGTTTCACAGGCACATTTGGAGTAGAAAATCTCGCTTCAATGGGAGCGCTTAACATGGATGGCTGGCCATTTTCAATTAATGATTTTCAAATCGATTTTATTAATAGCCATATTTCATCAGGCATGTTTAGTGGAAAACTAAATGTTCCATTCTTTGGCGATGAAAATCAACTTAATTACAAGGCCCTGATATCTTCGGGAGGTGAATACTTTTTTACGGTGAAACCTGAAAATAATCTTCAGTTTCCTGCTTTTGGAAATTCTTCACTTGAATTGGCCAATACCTCAGTAATTGAAGTAAGTATTATTGATGATAAATTTATCCCTGAAGCAAATCTGAACGGGCGATTGAATCTGAATTGTCCGATTTCTGATGGAGATAAAGGACTGAATTTCAAAGGTATGGCATTTCAGGGAATGCGCCTGGCCACGGTAGAACCCTTAATGACAATTGATTATTTAGCCTACTCGGGGGATGAAAAAGGAAAATTTTCTGGATTTCCTATCACGATAAAAAGCCTGGAATTGATAAACCGGGAAGATGATTACGTTTTAAATATTCATTCCGTAGTTAATTTCTCCAAATCATCAGAAGAAGGATTTGGTGGAGAATCTTTAATTGGAATTGTCTCTCAAAAGGATAATAACAAATTAAAATACAAATCCGCTGAAATTGGAATGATAAAAGTCTCCTTCTCTAAGCCCAAAGCTTTCAGTATTGAAGGAGAAATAGCTTTTGCAAAAGGCGATGCAGTTTACGGGAATGGTTTCCGGGGTTATTTACACGCCACATTTACTGAAAGATTTGAAGTAGAAGCCTTAGCTGTTTTTGGAAGTATAAATAACTCACGATATTTCTTCGTAGATGCAGCATTTATGGCAGATCCGGGGATAAAGGCTGGTCCAATAAATTTTAATGGTTTCATGGGTGGTTTGTATAAACACATGTCACAGAAAGTTGGTAATAATTCCGGTAGTCAGTCTTTTGGAAAATCATTATCAGGTATTACTTATCTTCCTGATCCAAATATAGGAATAGGAATAAAAGCCGGTGTAAAATTTGGTCTTATTTCAAAACAATTAATTGACGCGGATGCATGTTTCGAAATTGTTTTTGAAAAGTCTGGTGGATTAAAACAAATCCTCTTCACCGGGAATGCCAAGTGCATAACTCCGGAGGTTCCATTTAATGCTTCTCAAGCTACTGATAAGTTATTGAAAATGGTTTCAAAGGGTAGAGAAATAAATGTGCCTGCCGGGCTTGTTACTGCTACCATCGATTTGGAAATGAACTTTGACAAGGAAGATTTCCATGGAGAACTGGTTACTTATATTAATGTTGGTAGTTTTATACGGGGTGTAAACCCGGGGGGAATGGCGGGAAAAAGTGTAATTCATTTCGATCATGAAAAATGGTATTTGCATATTGGATCACCCCAATATCCATTGGGTATTGAATATGCCGGGATAATGAGAACAGGAACATACTTCATGGCTGGTCACGATTTACCAACAACGTTGCCAACTAACGAGAAACTTTTGTCTCACATGAGTTTCAGTGAGGATGATTTTTGTAAACAGAGAAATTCAAATATTCTGGAAGGTGGTAAAGGTTTTGCCTTTGGAACCAATTTTGAGTTATCTACCGGCGATCTTACATTTCTAATTTTTTACGGAAGTTTCGAAATTGGTGCCGGTTTTGATATGATGTTGCTCGATTATGGCAGTAAGGCTTATTGCGATGGGTTTTCTCCTCCAGTTGGAATCAATGGATGGTATGCCGATGGACAGGCTTATGCCTACCTGGCGGGAAAAATCGGATTAACAGCAAAATTATTGGGTAAACAAAAAAAGTTCGAGATATTGAGCATATCATCAGGTGCACTGCTCAATTTACAGGGCCCGAATCCTTTTTACATGCAAGGTTTCGTGTCAGGCAATTATAACATCTTAAACGGGATTATCAGCGGAACATGCAGGTTCAAGGTTGAGGCCGGCGAAAAATGCGAAATCATGACCGGGAACGATGATGTGGAGATGGAAATTATCGGGGATATTACACCTTCAGATCAGGCATCAGATGTTGATGTATTCGCGCTACCACAGGTGGTTTTTAATTTGCCGGTAGAAAAAGAAATTAAATTATCTGAAGGAAATCTTCCTGGTAAGTACTACAAAATAAAACTGGAGGAGTTTAACATCGTTGGAGGACAAAGCTCATTAAGTGGAAATTACAGGTGGAATGAGAGAAAAGATGTTCTCGTGCTGGAATTAAATTCTATTTTGCACCCTGAAAATGAATACGAGATAAAAGTTAAAGTATCATTCCAGGAAAAGATAAATGGAGAATGGGTTCCATTTAAAGAAGATGGTAAGATTCTCTCCGAAACCAGGAAATTGTCATTCAAAACTGGTAAACTGCCTGGCAAAATTCCTGCCGGGGAAGTTTTGCATAGTTACCCGGTGAATCGACAAATGAATTTCTACAAGGATGAATACAAGAATGGATATATTATTTTCAGGAGGGATCTTTCACCCTTTTTTGAACAAATACCTGACTACAGGAAGGAAGTGTGGTTAAGTACGGGCAATAGCCGGCCACTTGTAACAAAAATGGATTATATCTCTTCGGAAAATCGATTAGATTTCTCACTGCCGGAAGGTATAATGTTAAATAAAATATACTCGTGCGAACTCATGAATGTACCGACAAGTGCGGCAAAACGTATTGATCGCAATGTTGAAACTAAAATAGAATCGCGAAAACTAAATGATTCAACATCGATAGATATCAAGGGAAGCGTTGCAAGCGGTGAAGTCAGGTCTTTAGAGGAGAAATCATTCTTTTCAATAAAATTTCGGACAAGTATGTATTCATCACTAAAATCTAAAATCGGTGTTACTGAAAAAGAAGTAAGATCTCTATATCGGGTCGCGGAAAATGTATATTTCATGGGGATTGTCTTTACCGGCGATGAGATGTTTGATAAATATGAAATTTATGGTTCGGAAAACAGCGAGTCATTGATTAAGGGAATTCCATTACCGCTGGAATCTAAATTTTATTCTAAAGAAGTTCACCCGCTACTTTATAAAGTTTATCCATGGGGAAACACTAGTCAATGCATGGATTGGAGGGATCCTGATGAACCTGGGATTCCCCCGCTGGAAAATATCAAGATATGGCAAACCAACTGTAACAGGGTACTTAAAGATTCCGAGATCAAATCCGGAAGCCCGGAACCGGGGGCAACTTTGGTAAACTTGGTTTATACCTTGCCATATTTCTGGGCATATGATTACTATGATATGAGAGATTATTTACTCAATTATCCACCCAGTTACATGATGAAACCGGCAACCGTTGATTTTATTAAAGATAATTTCTGGTTGAGACCTGTTAAAGCAGACAAATACCCGGTTAAAATTGAATATCATTTGCCGGGTAGAGATATCGTAACCTCTTCCTTCAAACTTACCTTCAATAATAAACTTAAAACAACATATGAAGACTTTAAAGAATAAATATAGATATTTCATTCTCGCTGTATTCATAGTAAATTCATTATTTGGGTATCATGCTTATGCTCAACCCGGACGTGAAATAGTAGCTCTTGCTAATCATTTTGGTGACTCTGTTATGATACGGATAGCTCCTGCCACCATGGAAAGTTGGCAGGAATCAATAAGGAATGGTTTTATAATTGAAAAGTATTCTATTGATAATCATTACCATGAAAAGTTATTTAACCGTATAGAAATTCAACCATACCCGGTTGAATATTTTATGAATTATACCGGAACTGATTTATATATATCTATGATTGGCGAATTAATATATAATGAAAAACCTGAAGTAAACTATGATTTAAGTAGTAATCTTGCCAGTATTTTCGATGTTGCACAGAACAAAGAAAACCGTTTCAGCTATAGCCTGCTCTGTGCGGATATTTCATTCAACGCGGCCAGGGCTGCCGGATTGGGTTACGTTGATAAAAATGTTGTAAAAGGTCAGAATTACCGGTACAAGATTATCTCAAGAAGCCAAAAATCAAATGCCGATACATTTCAAGTATACCCGGGAGCAGGTTCAATGCCACTACCAAAACCTGTTCAGCTTAATGCAAATACAGAGAGAAACCTGGTGATACTGAAATGGTCAAAAAGTTTTATCGAGAACAGGTACGTTTATTATGAAATAGAAAGAAAAGACGGACCTCTTGAACCGTTTCAGAAAATAAACAATCTCCCTTATGTTCCAATAGAAAATGCAGATATGGATCGAATGCCCTTTTATACTTACGTGGATACATTTAACCGGAATGATGAAGTGGCTTACAGGATAAAAGGAGTTACCTGCTTTGGAGAACAGGGTCCCTATTCCGATACGGTTCATACAGGGTACGTTTCGAAATTATACGATCTGCCTGTAATTCTAAAAAAAGCTATTGGAATAGATACCTTTTATATTGAATGGCAGTATCCCGAATACCCATCGGGTGATTCCCCGGAAGGATTTATAATTATGCAGTCTGATGTTTATGATGCTGGTTACAATATTATTTCTGACAGCTTGAATCCTGAATCAAGAAACTTCCGCGGGAAACTTGGTAACAATTCTTTTTATATCAAGGTGTCGGCTTTCAGGAATGATGCCCGGGTGTCTTCACAACCGGTTCTGATTCAACCATTTGATACCATTCCGCCGGCAGCTCCCAAAATAGCTTTTGCTGAAATAGATACCAATGGGAATGTAAATATTTCCTGGAATTCTAACCCGGAACCTGATATATATGGATACAGGTTGTACCGGGCCAACGATACCAACGAGGAGTTTTCTCTTTTAACTGCATCACCAGTAAAAGACACTTTCTACCTGGATATTGTCAATTTAAATACCTTGTCTGAAAATGTCTGTTATAAACTAATGGCTCTTGACAAGAGACAAAATTATTCCAAATTTTCGGAGTCTTTCGTGATAAAACGCCCGGACATTATTCCGCCGGCTTCTCCGGTTTTAACAAAAATTCAATCTGATTCATGCTGTAACAGGATTCTCTGGATAAATAGTTCGAGTAAAGATGTGAAGAAATACATTCTTTATAAATTTGCTGTCACTGACATGGATACTGTCGAAATTGACTTTCATGATACACTGACTTGTTACATGGATTGTGAGCTCATGGTTGATGTGCCCACGAAATACGAGTTAGTGGCTGTTGATAAATCCGGTAATCATTCAAATAAATCAAACCCGCTTACTTTTGTAAATGCAAGTTGTAAACCAGGATTAGAAGTTGATTATCGAGTGTCAAGAAATAAAAGCGAGATAAATCTAACCTGGAAACTCAGGAAAGTGAGTTATAATAAATTTTTATTGTACAGGAAAAAGGGCGATGGTTCATTTATCTTTCATGCATCTTTAAATGGTGATGCTGAATACTATACAGATAGTAAAGTTACGCCTAAAACAGATTATCAATATTTGCTAAAGGGGATAGATAAATCTGGTTATTCGCGGATTCTAAATAAATCAGGGAGTATTAATTTCTAAAATTGACAAATCATGCGACGTTTGTTAATCATGCTGTGTTTTACTTTCATTTTTCAAAGTGTTTTTTTGCAGACGATAAGGAAAATAGCTGAATCTAATTATTATGTAATTCATGATCATAGATATATTGAGAATCAAACAAGAGGTACTAAAACATTGAATCATTCAGAATATTTGTATTCAAATAAGGTAATAAATGCGGATTATGAGGACTGTAAGATACTTAAGGAGAATGAGGACATATATCAGTACTATTGCATGTCAGTACATCCCCTTCTGAAAATAACAAATATTCAGAATCCTATTTTAGAGGATGGAGGAATATTAAAAATTGAATTGCATGATGTGGATGAAAATTCTATATTTGATAGTCCTAGTGGAGCAAATGCAAAATATTATAATGCACATTTGCAAGTAAATCTTGCCACCAACACCGGTTGGGAGGATCGGGAAAATATTATTTTGTGGCCCGGGATAAGGTCGATTAGGTATTCATCGCTTATAGGTTCTCACCCGGACTGGTTAGGAAAAGAGTTGAAAATACGGGTAGTGCAGCATCTGGGAGATATCTTATTTGTTGGAGAAGAAAGGCGAATCATGCTCATGGAAAAGCTGGACGCGGAAATAACAAACATTGTTCAACCTTGCAATGAAATCCCACCCGGTTTTGATATTGATCTAACAAAAATTCCCGAGAGTGATAGTCTCGGGGAGAAATACTTTTTAATATCTATAGACAAGTTTACCAAAAGTTATACTGGTTATGATGATACAGTTCATTATAATAATGAAGTTTATTATAATTATACCAATTCAACTTGCAATAAAAAATTGCCCATAGGACAAAATACGTTGTCTGTTACAAATAACTTTTGTGATATAGATAATTTTATATCAACAGGAGTTTACCGTGTAAATGTTAAGTTATTTGCGCTTAATAGAGACTACTTTACCTTAACAAAAAAGTTGTATTTCGAGAGAAAAGATTTTGAAGTAGAGGCATCACCAACATACGATAGTGATTATACTTTAATAACAGGCGAAACCCATGGAAAAATTACCATTAAGTTTGTAAATTATGATCCTCCGTTCAAATACTGGACAAATCACACGACACTATCAGGAGAGCCTTCTGTAAATGTACCTGATACTTTTCAATCCAACCATAAAAAAATTTTTGCGGATAACATGTTGGAGGGAAAACACGTGATTTATGGTCAAACATCAAATGGTTGCGTGGCTAAATCAGAACAGGTTATACTTCAGGGACCGCCTTTGCCAGAAATTATTGTTGATTCAGTGAAGAATGTTTCTTGCAACATAAAAGACAAAGGAGAACATGATGATGGGATAATAATGTTTCACGAGATTGGTGGTATTCCCCCGTTTTTTTATACATTATACAGGGAAGGTGTTTCCCTTGATCATATAAATAATGCATCAGGTGCTGTTAAACAATTTGATGTCGAATTGACAAGTGGTAAATATGTTATATCAGGTAGCGATTGCACGGGTTATCAATTTATTTCGAATACAATAGTTATTAAAGAACCATTATCCCTATCTCTTGATAATATCGAAAAAAACATGCCCAGTTGTTATGAATTTCACGATGGTATGATAAAAGGAGTGATTAGTGGAGGGAACCCAAACTATAATTATTCTCACGATTCAATTAATTGGTCGGGGTCTCCTGCAATATCTAACTTGTCTTCAGGAAATTATACATATCATGTTAAAGATAATCAGGGTTGTTATAATTCTTTCCCTGTTTCCTTATCTCAGCCTTCTGAATTGAATTTTCTTGCCGGACATAACGTTAAAACAACTTGTGAAACAGCTTCAAATGGGGAATATGGATTTAAAATTACTGGTGGAGCGCCTTACCGGGAAGGATATGATATTTTTTTAAACGGGAAACCCATCAATCAAAGAGTCCGGGATACAATCCTTACAGGATTATCAAGCGGGTATCATACAATCAAAGCTACTGACACCAATAATTGTCAGGTGCAAAAAGAAATATTTATCGATGTAAGTGAAAACCAAATGGAAATTTTGGAAGATTCGGTATGGGTCAAAAATGTTTCTTGTGCTGAAGTAAATAATGGTAAGATACGGGTTAAAATAAAAGAATGTGAAATCCCAAATCCACCCTATACATTCTCGATTGGAATTCAAGGTATGGAAAGGACTGTAAATAATGTTTCCGAAACTTTTCATGATTTAGGCGATGACAATTACGAGATATCTGTAACAGATAAGGATGGTTGCAATTCATCCCTGCCCGTGAAAGTAGACGTAATCCCGAATCCCGTTCAGGCTCAGGTAGACAAGGTGCTTCCCGCCCGTTGTACTGGTTCTTTAACAGGAGTTGTTAGTGTTACCGGTTCAGATGGCATACCTTATTCTGATGGATACCAGATTGCCTTGACAGGTAGTGGAGTTGATACAACGCTGGCAAATTATGGTTATTCCTTCAATTACCATATGCTGGGTTCAGGTCATTACTCGGTGACCTTTGAAGATGCTGATGGTTGCCAGGCAACTGACTCATTTGAGATCAATGAAAATAGTTCCCCAGTATCCATACAACAATTTGGTCCTGTAGAACATCAGGCCTGTGATGAAATTCAAAATGGCCGTATTTCAGTAAATGCCGCTGTATTGAATAATGATAGTGAATTATCTATCCTGAATCTAAATAGCAACATTGTAATCAATAATGATACCGCCAGTTTTGAATATTTAAAAGCGGGAGAGTACACGATAGTTGCCATGGACACCTTTAATTGTCGGGATACATTTGTTATAACTGTTGATAATTTGCACATTAAGCCTCAAACTAGTTTGATTGATATGTTCCCGCAGCCCTGCCCCGGGATTAATAAGGGACATTTTCAGGTTAAAACCAATCATGTCGATTTCTACAAAGGTTTGACTTATACATTAATCCATGGAACCGATTCTGTGGTATATTCAAGTAATGATAGCCTGTATACCTTTAGAGATTTAAATTCTGGTTATTACAGGATAATAGTTGAAGAGTACCATGGCTGTAAGGGCCACATTGATATAAATTTATCCATGAATGAAAATCAGGTCAAGCTTTCAACTCCTGAAATTAAACCTTCTACTTGCATGACTTCGGAAAACGGTGAGGTTTCGATAATTGGTTCCGGCGGGTATCCATTCAAAGAAGGTTACCTGTACATACTTTCTGATTATGATAGCCTGACCAGCAATTCTGGCAACTTTAAAGGATTAAATTGCGAGGATATTTATCAAATTAAAATTATCGATTCCATGGGTTGCCATGAGTCATCCCAGGCTTTTAAAATTCCGGTCGACAGAAATTTTTTACGAATCAAGTCTTTAAATACTATACCAACGAAATGCCCGGGAGACTCAACCGGTATACTGCAGGTAAAAACCCTGAATGGATTACCTTCAACGAGAGGCTTTAATCTTAGAATTTTCAACCATAAAAAAAGAGAAATTTTAAGCAGGTTTGTACCTGATAGTTTTAAACTTGATAATCTGAAAGGCGGGAATTATTACCTGTTAATTGAAGACTCGGTACAATGCGGTGTATCAGATCATTTTTCCATTAGTGAACCCTCACCGGTTGGCATTGATGTTACACACGGCTTTATTCCTGAAAAGGGCGGTAATGATGGCAGCGTTACCGTGAATATAAAAAATGGAAACCCTAATTACATCCTGGAGTTTCTGAAAGCAAATGCACCTGAAGATACCCTTTACAGTGGCTATTCAGACTCACTTTTCTTTATGGACCAACTTACTGCCGGAATTTATTTAGTAAAGGTGAAAGATGAAAATGGCTGCATCTATAATGGAAAGGAATGGACGACCGAGCTTGTTTCTATTCATGAACCGGAAGAAGCGTTAAAAGTTCGGGCAGAAAGAATTTTTCAACCAACCTGTAAAGGATACGATGATGGAATGATCCAGCTAAAAGGCAGTGGAGGCTGGGGAGATTCCTATTTATTTAGCATAGATTCGACCATTTATTCAGCTAATTCTGACTTTAAAAACTTAAAAGCAGGTAAGTATACATTCCATGTGCTGGATACTTCCGGTGTGCATGGAAGTCAATTAATCGAACTTCCTGAGCCTGACTCATTGACTGTTATCATAGATGAACTTTCTGAACCTAATTGTCATGGATATTCCGATGGTTTTGCCAAACTTATTATTTCAGGGGGTACCCCGGATTATTATATTTCACATGATTCAATAAACTGGATTCAGGGAGATTCTATTAATGATATCAGGGCTGGTAATAATAAATTACATGTTAAGGACATGCACGAGTGTTTTACAAGCACGGATTCATTTTATATTACCCAGCCACCCCCGTTATTGATAACAGATAGTGTCATTATTAAATCTGCTTGCGGCAAAGCCAATGGAGCCATTGCCATAGAGGTAAGCGGGGGAACTCCCGGTTACATGTATAACTGGTATGGAAAAAATATCAATATAAGCCGGGAAGCACGGGTTGATAATATCTCGGCAGGACGTTATAAAGCAGTGGTAAGGGATGGAAAGGGTTGTTATTTATCCCGTGATTTTAATGTTTCAGATATTTCTGATATTACTTTGGAGGTAGAATGGCTTGATAATGTAACATGTCATGGTAAAAGGGATGGCGCGGCAGAGATAAAATTGTCAGGTGGATACCCTCCTTACAAGTTTTATTTTGATGATAAACAAAGCACAACTTCATTAAGTGGAATACCCGAGGGAGATTACACTTGCATGGTTGTTGATTCGGCTGGTTGTCAACTATTTGAGAATATCAATATTGGCGGTCCGGCCAAATTGCAAATAACTCCGGAAATAGTTGAACCGTATTGTTTGGGTATTGAGAATGGAAAAATTAAGCTGGATGTGACAGGGGGTACCCCACCTTACAATTATTACTGGAATACAGGAATACGGGGCAGGGAAATAAGTTCCCTTCCAAAAGGAAAATACCTGATTAAAGTAATTGATAATCATGATTGTGAATCTACCCGGGAGATTTTTTTAGATTACCAGCATTCATTACCTGTTTCGTTAAAAGATACTTTTAAGTTATGCGAGGGACATGATTTGCTAGTGGAAGCTGGTGACTATTCAACTTATACCTGGTATGATGAAGATTTCAGGAAATTGGGAGAGGAAGACATTCTCCCGGTAAGTAACCAGGGTAAATACTACCTGGAAGTTACAGATGAAATGAATTGTGAGGCTCTTGATTCCTTCGAAATAAAGATTGTAGATATTGATATTTCACCAGAATTTTTAGCCGCGAGTGTTATCAACCTGGGTGATACTTTACTGTTAATTGAAACATCTATTCCGTTTCCCGATTCTGTTTCTTGGAATTTTCGGGCAGAAACTTACCAGACCGATTTCAACGCTTATTCAAAAATGGTAATTCCTCGTGATACAGGCGAATTATTTGTTGGACTCACGGCCTGGTTGGATGGATGTGGAGCCAGCACGGCAAAAAAGATCCTTGTAAAAGAAATACTGGATGAAAATAAAAAGAAGTCAACCATAATGAACCTGGTGAAAAAGATAAACCTCTATCCAAATCCTGTTTCAGATTATATTAATGTTGATGTTCTGCTTTCGGAAACGAGAAGTTTGCATTTACGGTTAGTACACATGCAAACAGGTAGAGAAGTTCGAAGAATAGAATTTAAAGGAAGTAACCATTATAGTTTTGATATGAACCTGCAAGACATGATGAAAGGATACTACCTTTTTTATTTCGAAATTGGAGATGAACGATTCTTCGAGAAAATATTAAAGCATCCATGATGAAATTTTTAAGTTAGATGATTGTTAAATTTTATTTTATACCCAGGGGCTTATTTTTCCTTTTGTTTGTATTACAGTTTATTGTGAATTCCATGGCACAAGACTTATCAGACATTAACACTGCAAACCCATTTGTAATTGCCGGTAATGTAAATATGACACAAACGCTTCGTTATGGAAACGACTATAGCATTGAAAATCCTTATACCAGTATTTATTCAGTTAACCTGAACTGCAAGGTGCTGGGGTGGAGTATTCCTGTTTCAGGAATATATTCAAATCGGGAATTTAATTATTCACATCCTTTTAACCGATTGTCTTTGAGTCCTTCCTTCAAGTGGATAAAAACCCGGGTCGGGCATACCAGTATGACTTTTTCTCCCTATACCCTGAGTGGACATTCTTTCACGGGGGGTGGTATAGAATTATCACCACCTGGGAAATTTACAATGAGTGCCATGGCCGGACGATTAAAAAAAGCCATGGAAGCAGATACGGTGCATCAAACGGAAAACGCGTTTGCCCGTTGGGGTTACGGGATTAGCGGTGATTTTAATTATAAAAGTGTAAACCTCGGGGCATCATTTTTTTACGCGAAGGATAATGGTGGATCTGAAATTAATGTTGTAGATAGTTCGCTTGTTAATCCAATGGAAAACCTGGCATCAAGTTTCCGGTTACAAACCACATTATTCAAAAACCTGACTTTAAAGGGTGAATATGGTATTTCGCTGCTTACGAGTAATATTTACCAGGAAAAATCAGGTAACCGGTTTCGATTCATGCAAAGAAATCAAAGTTCTGCTGCTCATCATGCATACAAAATTAATTTCACCTACCAGTCGTTGTTGGGAGCTTTTTCTGCATCCATGGAACATGTAGACCCCGGTTATAAAACGCTTGGGGCTTACTATTTCGTGAATGATTTCGTGAATTACACCTTGGGGTATGCCGCGGCATTCTTGCAAAACAAGATCAATCTGTCTTTTACAGGTGGTTTGCAGGAAGATAATCTTTCCAACACACTTTCAACAGGTAACCGGCGAAAGGTAGGCGCTATTTCACTTGCAATTGTTCCTGTAAAACCTCTAAATCTCCAATTCAACTATTCTGCTTTCAATGATTACACCCATATTGCTGATCCGTTGGAGGAGGTGGGGCGGGTAGTGCCCTGGATAGAGGAAGATACATTGACTTTTACTCAAGTATCCGAGTCCGCCTCGGCTGGTCTTTCATGGAATATCGAGCAAAAAGAAAATGCCACACAGTTCCTCTCCCTTAATACCACACTGCAAAAAACCGCTACCGGGCAGCAGGGTAATACCAAAAGCGAGGGGACTGAAATCTTTAACCTTATGGGGGCCTACAACCTCTCGTTTACAAAGCAAAAACTATCTCTCTCCGCTACCTTTTCTTTGTCTTGTAACGAATCAGCCGTCCTGAACACTACCTTGTATGGCCCGGGCCTTTCCCTGCGGCAGCAACTGTTCAGCGGGCTGCTCTCGGTTAATCTTTCCGGTAGTCATCACCAATCACTTCAGCAAAATATTCCCGCCCGCCCGGGTGAACCCATTCGCCAAATCAGCTCCATTACCGTACTGCGTGGCGCCGCTTCCCTCAACTTTAAAAAAACTCACCAGCTAACCATTACCCCGGCACTGGCATTTCGAAAAAAATCAAAAAATACGCGGAATAATGATGGCTCGGTGGTGGTAAGGTACGGTTGTAGGTTCGGGAAAAAAAATGATTATTGATGGTGATTTGACTGATAGCGTTTTTGGTTGTCATGGGTCCCGAAATGAATACGATTGGATTGGAAAAGAATAGCTTTGCACAACATCGTGTATAAAGCATTCCTGTTTAGTTGGTTAATTAAAAAATTTATGGACGGCAGGTTTCATTTTGAGGCGGATAAATATTAAAGAGTTGTAGGGCATTTTACCAAACCATTATCGTATTAAATAAGCTCATATCGTATCGAGTTTTTTGGATATTTATCGAATAATAACGACTCATATCGTATCATTTTGAAATTTTAATGATATATTTGCAGAATGGAAAATAAAGTATATACATTCACACTTAATATTGACTGGGAATTAATCCGATTAATTAGTCAAATAGACCGTTTTGATGCTTCATGGACTACAATTGAGAATAAAGAAAGCCAGAGTTTGAAGCAACTAAAATCTATTGCAACAGTTCGTAGTGTTGGTGCTTCAACAAGGATTGAAGGCTCAAAAATGTCTGATGAGGAAGTCGAAATATTATTGAAAGAAATTGACATTACCAAAATTGTAGACAGAGATTCTCAAGAAGTTGTTGGTTACTTTGAGACTTTGGATTTAATTTCAGAATCGTATAAGGATATTGCAATTTCAGAAAGCAGTTTAAAAAACTTACATAATATTTTACTTAAATACAGCAAAAAAGACGAGTGGCATAAAGGAAATTACAAACAACACAGCAATGCGGTAGAAGCCAAAATGCCTGATGGAACACGACAGATAATATTTCAAACAACTGAAGCAGGATTTCCGACTGAGGACTCAATGAGAGCATTGATAGATTGGTACATAAATGACAATGAAACACATCCACTAGTGAAATGTGCATTATTTGCTTACGAATTTATTAGCATTCATCCATTTCAGGATGGAAACGGACGATTGAGCAGACTACTTTCGACTTTACTATTGTTAAAACATGGTTACAAGTGGATTCAGTACGTGAGTTTTGAACATGAAATTGAAAGCAGAAAGACTGAATACTACCGGGTTTTAAGAAGTTGTCAAGCACAAAGACCAAATGAAGATATTACGGAATGGATTCGCTTTTTCTTTAATGCATTGGGAAATATTCAAAAACAGTTAATGATAAAACTAGCAAGTAAAGGAGTAGAAACAAGATTATCTCCACGAGAAAAGTCTATTTTGACTTTTATAGAAAACAATGCTGGATGTAAATCAGGTGATATTGCAAAGAGATTAGGGATTCCGAATCCAACCGTCAAAAGGATTTTAAAAGAATTAATTGAGAAAAACTTGATAGAAAAATTCGGTGCTGGACCAGGAACTAATTATTCGATTAAATAGAAAAAAATATGTTTTTTATTTTAAATAGAATACTTTTTTGAAAGTAGTTTAGGGTATTTTAATACTTGATGATAATTATGGCAACCCCGGCGTAAGAGGATGAGGGCCTGAGATGATGGCTGTCCGCTGCATAATGCCGGCAAAAACCTGCCAGTGTTTGGCAGGCTGGCCCGGGTTATTAAGGATAATCATTTGATATTTATTCAATCAATAGCAACAGTCAACATTTTTTTTTAAATTTCGTATTAAACCATTATACTATAATCAGGTCAAAAAGAAAAAACAAAAAAAGACAAAAGATGAGTAGAAAAATTTTCGCGATGGTATCTGTTCTGCTGGTTTGGGGAATGGTATCATCATTCACGACAAGAAACGATTTGAATTACATGCAACCTGGTAAATGGGAAAGAATCGGTTCCCGCAAGGTGAATTTTGCCCTCGACAGGGATGTGATTCATGTAGGGCTGAAAGAAGGAGGCTTTAAAAAGCTAAAAATTGTTGTCACTGGTGGCGCGATCAACATGCATAAAATGGTAGTGCAATACGGGGATGGATCAAAGGACGAGATTCCCTTGCGCCATAATTTTACAAGAGCCAGTAACTCCCGGATTATCGATTTGGAAGGTCGCAAAAGAGTGATCCGGGATATCACCTTCTGGTACGATACCAAAGCCAGATCAAGACGAAGAGCTACCGTGCATGTTTACGCGCGGCATTAGTTAATGTCTGTCAATACAGTTGGTTATGTGGACTTTTTTCGAGCGCCTCGGGAACCGGGGCGTGATTCTCGGTAACTGGAAACTGGTAAGCTACAAGGAACAACCCTGGGAACTATATGACCTCAAAACCGACAGGGGAGAAACAATGAACCTGGCAGATGAATCTCCCGGAATAAAAGCGGAACTGGAACAATTGTATTTCAATCTGGGCAGATCGTATCAATGTGCTGCCAAGAGCAGTGGTAAAAGAAGCAATACCCTATGATTAGTGAGGTAGGTCGGCACCGACAGTTATTGGCCCGACCTCGTGACCCCGGTCGGGAGTGATTTATTGTTATTTGTAGTTATTTTTCCGACTTCTTTGCCAGCACCCAGCAACACGCGCTACTCTGTATCTCAGCGCGGACGATTTTCGTGCTTCTTCGCGCCTCAGGGAGTGCCAGGCCAAGGCCAACTTTTCGGCCATCTCCCTGTTATATAATATAGAACCTAAAACACGCGCGTTATGAAAACATTATATACCTTCATTTTTGCTTCCTTTCTGTTTTCGTCTATACAGGCACAAACCTTTATTGGTGATACAGAAGTTGAAACCCGAAACGTGGTTACCAATCTCACTGTTCCCTGGGAAATTATGTGGGGGCCGGATAATTATATCTGGTTCACGGAAAGAACGGGGAAGGTGTCAAGAGTAAATCCGGAAACAGGTGATCTTTTTCAGTTGCTTGATATTTCAGCAGCACATAATTTTAGCGAGGGTGGTTTGCTTGGAATGGCACTGCATCCCGGTTTTGATAGCAATCCTCAAGTTTTCCTGGTATACTCCTACCAGTCAGATGGTGGAGGTATTGAAGAAAGATTGGTACGTTACACGTACGATGGTACAGCGCTTGTTTCACCTGAAATCCTTATTGATAATATTGAAGGCGCTGCCAATCATAATGGATCAAGACTGGTAATCGACCCGGCTGATAACACCCTTTACATGACTACAGGGGATGCCACGAACCAGGATTTGCCTCAGGATTTAAGTTCCCTGAATGGAAAAATCCTACGGCTAAACCTGGATGGTACGGTACCGGAAGATAATCCTTTCAGGGATAGTTACGTCTGGACGTCGGGACACCGCAACCCGCAGGGACTCGTGCTCTCACCCAATGGCTACCTTTACAGTTCTGAACACGGACCATCTACAGACGATGAAATCAACCTTATTGAAAAAGGAAAAAATTATGGATGGCCCACTGTGAAAGGATTTTGCGATATGCAGAATGAAAAGGACTTTTGTGCTGACTCCAATGTTGTTGAGCCACTGTTTGCCTGGACACCCACCATTGCAACTGCAGGACTCGACTTTTATACCCATGATGCTATCCCGGAATGGCAGGGAAAACTTTTATTAGTCACTTTAAAAGAAAGCGATCTGCGCTCGTTTACCCTCGGCAATAATGGTCGTTCTATAACCGGGGAAGATATTTGGTTTAACGGTGAATATGGCCGATTGCGGGATTTATGTATTTCACCCGACGGCAGGGTATTTATCGCCACCAGCACTCGCGATGGGAGAGGAGATCCCGGGCCTGAAGATGACCGGATTATTGAAATAAAAGCAGTATCCGCGAACCAGGTTACAACAGTAAACCAGCAAAAAAACTGGAATGTCTTTCCTAACCCGGTTACCGGAAATGTAATCAATATCATATCTCCCGGGAATAGTGAATATGATATTGTTGTTTACAATAGTACCGGGATGAAAATATCTGAATTCCCGGGACTTGCAGGAAAATCAAATCAAATTACCGCTCCCGAGCAAAGTGGAATGTATATCCTTGAATTAATATCGGTAGAATACACGGTGAGAAAGAAAGTTACGCGGTTTTAGACGTGACTGATTTTTCTACCTGTCAGGTACTTGCTGAAAACCAGTTAGGTCTTTTCGGTAAGTAAAAAGGTATTTTATATCATTTTTCTTATCTTTAAAATAATTTAATTATAAAGATAGCCATGTACGAAACCGGTAAAATCATCATAAAACCCACGCTCATTGAAGATATTCCCACTATTATGCAATTCGAGGAGAAGAATTCTGAATTCGTGGGCCGGTATAGCCACGAGCGTCATCTGCAGGTTATTCACGATGAAAATGAAGTTCATTTTTCTATTTTTGATAAATCTGATAATAAACTGGTAGGGCATCTTATTTTCGCCGGACTTATGGAGCCAAACCAAACGATTGAATTCAGAAGACTTACCATCATCAGGAAAGGAAAAGGATTAGGCCGCGACGCGGTGAAACTGGTAAAGGAAATAGGATTTCAGGCTTTTGGAGCACACAGGATATGGCTCGACGTGTTCGAGGATAATCACCGGGCCATCTCGATATACGAGTCAGAAGGTTTTGTCAGGGAAGGGTTACTGAGAGAAAAAGTGAAACAAGGTAACAAGAGACGTTCCATGTGGATAATGTCTATATTGAAACATGAATGGAAATAATACCAAAGACCATAATCAACCATTGGGCGAGTGGTCGATTCCTTTTTCCCTGAGGGCTTGAAGGTTTGTGCCGAGGTAATAATACAGGGTACTCGTGGGTGAAGATTCTGCTTTCCCGGTGATAAATGCAGAGATATCGTTCCCGTTAATAGTTCTGTTTTCCGGTACGTGGGAACCGGCAATGCTATTAATAACATCTTGCAATAAAATTCCTGCAAGATATAAATATTAGAAGTAAAAATGAATATTTTCTAAAAATCCGGGCAGGGAACGATTCGCGGTTTTCTTTTTACCTTCAGTTTAAAACTGTAAGTAAAGGACAATTCATGAGCCCCGCCGGTAGACCCGGTTAGCCTGGATATGGTCAGATCATATGAATACCCGATACTCATGTTTTCAATCTTGTAACCGGCTAATAATACAATGGCATCCTGATTAAACTTGGGCTTAACAAGAGGGATTCCCCTGTACCAGACACCCAACACGAGGGGTTTCTTGTAAAGATAAGTGCCCAGGTCGAATTGGTTGTATTCACCCTGTTGCTTGTACATGAAGGCAATTTGCAGGCTCGCGTCGTATGGCCGGTATAGTCTTCCTTTCCGGATAATTTTAGTGCCCCCGAAAAAAGAGTACTTGATGGGAACGTACCCGTGTTCCTGTCGTTTTGTTTCTACATTGTAAAGTGACTGGCTTGGTGTCATCAGGTGATCAACGGCGAATCCAACCCAGAACTTATCTGAATACCCCATCACGGATGATGAAAAATCAACACTTTTCCGGCTTTCCAGCGGAATAAATTCTGCCGAGTAGGGGGAATTCCCAATTACTGATATTTGGTCGTGCCAAAGGAGTTTTTCCTGATCGATGGAACGCTCACTGTAAAAAGCATGAATCCCGGGCCTGATATGCCAGTAATCAGAAATTTTAAAATCGAAGGAGTATTGTAAACCCAGGTTGGTAAGTGCCAGATTTCCACTACCGGCCTCATCTTTTAAAGCAAAAAATCCAAGACCACTGTTAAAAGCTTCAAAATAGTGGTCAAACGAGAAGGAATAGGTGTCAAATGCTCCCGGGATCTCCGGCCATTGCTTGCGGTAATTCATGCCTACCCGCGTATCTTCCACCAGTCCGGCAAAAGAAGGCGCCAGGTACAGGGGATTGGAAAAAAACTGCGAGAACTGCGGATCCTGTCCTGTTACCCTGACAGGAATTATCAGCATACCAAAAACAATTAATATGAAACTTTTCCTTATCATTCAAATATTCATCTATTCACAACTTATTCACAACTTAAATACTACCTAATAACCACCCAATCATTACCTGTTTCCAAACTAATACAACAATGTAACATCACCCGTTTTCACGAACTGGTGCCCATCGGTATATTTACCTATTACCTTCCAAACATACACGTCCTGCTTGGCGGGTTGGCCATTATAGGTTCCATCCCATCCTTCATCAGGATCAAAACTTTCGAATAATAAATCTCCCCACCGGTTAAAAATCATCAGGTGGTATTCCATTACATTATCCAGTAACCCGGGGTAAAATACCCGGTTTTCCTCGATCCCAGAAACCGGACTGAAAACGTTCGGGAAGGCGATTTTACCGCTGGGTTTCACTGCCACGGCATTTTCCATCTCGTATAAATCAAAACATCCTTTGTTTGTCCATACCTGCAGGGTAACAGAATAAACGCCCTCTTCCTTGTACTCGTGTTTGGGCGACATTTCCGTTGAGGTGTTTCCATCCCCGAAATCCCACAAGTAAATATCTCCATTATCCGACAGGTTAAAGAAATGCACTTTCTCATCGTTAAGGTAGACAATCTTTGGCGCGATGTCGAAAAAGGCGTTGGGCAACACGTATACCTCGTTAACCTGGCTTTTGGAATCCGCACCACCCGGTCCGAATACCGTGAGTTTTATCTTGTACTTGCCCGATTCATAATAGGTATAGGTAGGGTTCGGCTTATTGGAAACACTACCGTCACCAAATTCCCACAGACAAGATGTGGAGTACAACGATTTATTTTCAAAATTGACAGTGAGCGGCATGCATCCCGGTCCCACGCTATCGAAAACAGCAACCGGCGGGTGGGGTACAATACTTACCGATTTGATCACGCTGTCCGTGCAGTTCTCGTTGGACACGTACAACCGGATCGTGTAATTGCCGAGGTCATCGTATGAATGAGCGCCGGGATGAGCGTCATTAATAATAGTTCCGTCACCCAAATCCCACTTGTAATCCCATTTGCCTGGTTCTGTCGTGTTGGTGATATTAATCGTGGTTTCCGGGTACATTTGCTCCCTGGGATTTGCCTCGAAACCAGCGGTGGGAGAAGGATGTATCAACATATCAGCATAACTGGTGTCTCTGCAGTTAAAAGCCGTGGTCGTAATCAACTTAACCCTGTAGATTGTATCCTCTTCTGTCGTGTTAGTATACTGGTGCAAAGAATTAAAACCTGTGGTCACCCGCTCGCCGTCACCAAAATCCCAGTCGTAATATAAACCACCGGGGGTAGCGCTCAATGTTACCCAGGCGGGATCGCATGCTTCTTCAGGGTATAATGAAATATCTGTATTGGGGTTCGGGTATACAGTTACATAACCAACTGTTTCGTCAACACAGCCAAAGGTGTCTGTAACCTGTAGTTTTACCTCGAAATAGCGGATAGAGGTTCCGGTATTATTAAAATCATGTACAGGATTTTCTTCTTCACTCGAGGTTCCGTCATTAAAATTCCAGCTATAATGCAGTGCATCTTCCGAGTTATTCGTGAAAGATGCTTTGACCGGACTGCACGATGGTTCCGCGTCGGTCGTGAAACGGGCTTTAGGGCTGCTTGTTTTGATAGTCACTGAATCCATGTTGGTACAGCCCCTGCTATCCACGACATGATAATTCAGGGGGAATATCTCCTTGTCATGTGCCTGAAAAACAGGACTCCGGGAGGTGACATCTGAAAGTGGTCTCGTGTTACCGGTCCAGTAATGTAAAGGGTAATCGCCTGAACCTCCTGAAACCATCGTTGGGATGGAAAATAGTGTACCGCCGCAAAGAACCGTGTCGTCTGTCAGAATTTTTGCTGATGGGTTCGGATACACTTCCACTTGTATTGTATCTATAACCGAGTAACCATTGATATCTGTTATCTTCACGAACAGGCTATAATTACCTGGCATACGCGTGTCGAAATCGGGATTGGAAATTTTCGTGCTCGATAAATAAAATGTATCCCCGGTCCAGTGGAATGTATAAGCCGGTGTTCCACCCGACGGGGTGGCTGTCAGTCTGAGTGGTTCATACCTGCAGGTCTTATATTCACCGGTATTCAAATCAATATCAATGATGTCTTCTTTTACCAAAATATTTTTGGTTTGTTCAATTCCCGGGCAACCATTAGCAGCAGTTTCCTGTACAGCAATAGTATAATAACCGGTGTAGGGAAATTCCAGTATGGCAATGTTTTTGGAAGTTAATATGGTATTTACTGAATCAGGAATATTCCACGTGTAAGTTGAACCTGAATGTGAATCGACCGAGTAAACCAGGTTGGTTTGCCCTTTTCCTGCTATTTCAGGCCCCGTGATAGGAGAAGTAGACGGTAAATCCTTAATGGTAACAAGGGTTTGGGTTCGTTCTCCTTCACAACCCGTGGAATCATTATACCCCCCAACATAGAGGTAAGTTGTTGTACCAAAGAAATGATCCAGATCTTCCATGTTTGCAAAATGAGTACCCCCGGTAACCTGATGATACCAGCGATTTGTCGTGGCATGTGTGGGCAGTGAAGCATCAACTAAAACATTCCCTTCCCCGCATCTGTCAGCATCGGGAACAACTGGTTTTTCAGGGACAGGGTGAATAACAGCCGATATATCGTTTACACTACTTTCGCATCCGGTTGTATCGTTGAAAGATGACGCCTTGTAATGAGTGGTTGTATCAATGACCGGGGTTGTATAAACGTTTGACGTGGCCAGGATGTTAATTCCTGTATAATCATACCACCTTGTAGTTGTAGCGTTATTACCAGGCGTTGACGACAGGGTTATGTTTCCCAGACCGCACCTCTCACCGGTTGTTATAGCGGGAGGATCGGGTACGGGGTAAACGATGGCTCTTACTTCATTCCGGTTACTCTCGCATTGGGTAAATTCATTGTATGATGAATAGTAATAACTCGTTGTCGTGCTTATAACAGGAGAGTTAAGGGTATCCCCGGTGTGTATAGGAGTGAGCGCGGTTGGACTGGAATACCACCTGGTGGTAGTTCCATGAGCGCCTGCTTGTGAAGTGAACTGGAAGGTTTCGCTCCCGCAACTTGTTTTATCGTTAGAAAGAGGAAGACCGGGTATAGGATTTATTGTAATATTCAGGGGTACTCTCGGACTTTCACATGTGCTGGTATCATTGTATGACGAGACATAGTATGTAGTTGAAGATGAAATGCCGGTAACAGGGTATGTAATTCCCTCGTGTACAGGTGTTGCTGATGTCATGGAAGTGTACCAGCGATTGATTGTTCCACCCTTTCCCATGTCGGCTTGTAATGTTATGTCACTGGTTCCACATAGTGAGGTGTCGTGAGCCAGGGGTTGTTCGGGTTGCACCCTGAAATTGATTTCAACAGTGTCGGTATGTTGTGGTTGATTGCTGCATGAGCCGCTTTCTATCGTCCATTTGAGAAGATAAATACCCTCGTCACCCTGGTTAATACTGACTGAGGCAGATGGATCCTGAGCAGTAGGGGAAAAATACAAGGTGCCTGGTCCTGTTAACTTTTGCCAGGAACCTTTTGCATAGGAGGGAAGTTCTGCAGACAAGGAAGCAGAAAGACCGCATATATCACTGCCAGGTCCTGCATCGGCAGGTGGCGGGTCTTTACCCAGGTCAATTATAACAGTGTCCTGGCTGGTACAGGTACCGTTCACGGCTACCCATGCCAGTATATACTGCCCCTCGTTTCCGTTGCTAACGGATAAAACAGCATTTTCATCCAGTGCAGAGGGTGTAAAAGTTGGAGGATTTTCCGTCGGCTGACTCACGATTTCCCAGTGAGCATTCCCGCGAGCAGGAATGGATGCATCCATGGGCAACGATTGCAACGTGTTGCACAATGCCTGGTCTGTTCCGGCATTGATAATTCCTGGTGATTGATATCTTGAAATGGTAACTGTATCCGTGGTTGAAGGGCAAATGCCTAACTGACTGGTCACCGTCCATGTAATTTGTGTTTCTCCCCAGTCGATATTTTTAATGGTAGTTCCCGGATCAGTGGTGTCGTTAAAAGTACCATTCCCGCTGGTAACACTCCATGATCCTGAACCATTATGATCGGGTGATTGTGCCGAGAGAACTATCTCTGAAGTATCACAAACCTCCCGATCGGGTCCCGCGTTTGCCGGAGATGGCTGTAAATCGCGAATTATGGCAATCGTGTCCGTAGTTTCAGGGCATCCTCCATGTTCGCTTGAAACTGTCCATGCAAACCTGTTATTACCTTGCGCAAGTCCGGTTACAACGGACACCGGATCACCGGGTGAGGAAATAATACCACTTCCCTGGATGATTGTCCATGTTCCTTTACCGTTATGGTTAGGTGCTGTTGCATTTAAGGTGGCAATACCTGTCTGGCATACAGTTAAATCAAACCCGGCAAATGCAGGATCGGGTTGAATATCGCGGTAAACAATTACATCATCTGAAGAAATACACGGTCCGTTCACCGTGTTCCAGGTGAATATATTTGCACCAGCGTCGAGATTGGTGACAAGTGTATTGGGATTCGCGGTATCGGCAATGGTAGCAGTACCCGTGGTAGTCCAGTATCCTGATCCAATCACGGGAGAGTTGGCATAAAGGTTTATCGATGAAGTACAAATGCTCGTGTCTTTTCCTGCATCTGCCGGATCCGGTTGATCGTGAACTGTGGCACCGGTTTTACTGATATCACTTACACACCGCCCGGATGAATCGGTGAGCCAGAAAGAATATTTGCCGCTTACACTATTATTTATATTTGAAGGAGGAGAAGTAAGATCAAAATTGGTTCCTTCATATAAAAGGTTTGTAAGGAGAGAATCACCGTACCATTTTACATTCTGTCCGGTAGCAGAAAGAGTAAGTGGATCGCCCGTGCAAAATTCCCCGGGAGATACAATAACCGGTGTTGGTGTTTCATCAATTTTGATAAGACCCACGGTACTTATCGGTGGGAAATCCCCGTCTACAGGATCGGAAGGAGGAATACCATCCACCACGTTGGTATCGTAAGGATTACAAATATTCCAGTTTCGCAGGGTAATTTCAAAAATGTCACCATTAACACCGCCGGGTGGTGCAAAAATGGGAAATGCAACGCTAATTGGACCATTTACGGGCATTTTAAGTCGTTGTACGGGACCCTCGTATGTGGTAAGTGCATTGCCGTCACCGTCAGTCATATCAATCGTGGCATGAGAAATGTCATCGTAAACCTGAACATTGGGAATCCTTGTACCGGGAGTCGTTTGAGTGCCGTATATAAACTGTACCCACCGGTGATATACGTTGGGCCTGTCGGGTTCAACATTTGGATTACAATTGAACTCCGAATCATCCCTGAAAAGAACATGAACAGAGTCTCCTTCACAAAAATAGGCTATATCAGGATCGGTACTGATTTGCCCGCCATTTTCATTGTCGCGAGCCCACGAGATGAAAGTTTGTTCCTGACGGCTGCTTGAACATACCTTCCCGTTAAAAACAAGGAAGGATTCAGCGGTATAGGAGCATGTATTCCCTGGTGGATAAATATGTGATTCACTTGCCGTGAAAATTTTTCCGGTTCCGTTTGGTATTGCCGGAACCGTCGTGGTTGCACCGGTTCCATCATTCCAAACATACAGTATCTCCACGGTGCTGTCGGGAGAAACCGGGTAAAGGAAGGAGTAATTAACATCCATTGTCAGTGTAACCGGTGCACATGGCCTGTCTGTTGCCTGGTCACTTCCGTTGTCGCCAATCAGGTTGCACTGGCCATGAACCATTATTGGCATTACTGTGAAAATTATTCCCAGAAAAGAAAATATATGTAACCTTGTTTTCACGTTACTGATTCCAATCAGGTTTAACTTAAACGATCATGATAAACAACAAGTTTACCGTATCAATTTTATTGATGTCTACGTGAAAGATTATCAAGGGTTTACAAATTAGATGTTTAATTTTATCTAATTGTAATTTATTTACTCGTTCAGGTTGATATTAATAAAAGAGTACTGGTAATCGATGGGAATAAATTCCGTGTATTCTTCAACTTTTGCATTATCGAGGCATGCATCAATGATTCTTTGACCTACCATTGATAAAGAGGGTTTTCTGAATTTTTGCAGTTCTTTTCTGAAAAATTCCTGTAAAATATCAGCGCCGGCGTCATACCCATCTTCACCAACGTCAACCTGCCTGTAAACTCTCAGGAACCGGGAAGGTATTTTTGAACCCTCGATTGTCAGGTAATTGAGTTCGTAACCAAGCAGCGGACAGCGAGCGGGTTGGTACTGGTCTTTTTTTAGCTTGGCGCTACCGCGTCTCGTGAGGTATTCTCTCATGAGAAGCTGTGGTTTAAAGCCGACCTTCCAATTACCAATATGCTGATTGGGAACAAGAGTGTATCTTACCCTGGGCGTGTTGACGATTTGTTCGAGCAGGAGGTTGGCATGGTTAATTTCCTTTCCGGTGGCAAATGGCCAGTATGATCCCACGCCCTCGCTTTGCATACCTCCCGAACTTACAATACTCGGATTCGCGTGTCCCCTGGGGGATACCAATCGCCACAACCATGCCAGGGCGGGTGGTAATATATGAAACAGTCCAATAATGCCGTAAGTTGGGTTTTCCCTCGTGCAGGGCGGGGTTCTCACGCCAAAACTTCTCACATCAACGGTAACGGGATTGTTCAATACACCCGGAACAATATCTCTTGGTACAATTACTCTTGGGTTAGGACATTTTTTCCCGGGCTCATCTTCAATATGATCCCATACAAGTGCTGTACAGCCCGGCTTGCTTTCAATATTCAGGAAAAGAAGTGATTTTTCTGGTTTGATGGTCATTTTTTCCAAAAACGGGTCATCCCCGTAATCTTTTATTCCATCTACCCTGATAAACCAGGCATTTTCAGCATCAAGAATGGTGAGTTTCCCGTTGCTTTTTTGCAGTGACGGATGACATAGGGCCATGTCGTCGGTAACCGGGTTAAACTTGCAGAACATGGGCAATGAAATTGTTCTTTTCTCACCATCACTCAGGTTTTCACCAATAAGAACCATTCCCTCTGGTTCCCTGACTATATGTTGCAACATCTCGCTTTTTCCACCCCCACTGGCACCCTCGTGCATGTAGGTTGTCATGTTGTCATACGGGCTTATTACCTGAACGGTTGAACAATGCGTGGTGACCCACCCTTCATTTTCTCCCTGTGAAAGCAATACCCCGTATAAACCTTTTTTCGCACTCGGACCCGGGTAGAGGTTATAGGAGTACATTTCGTGAACCTCGTCTGTTCTGTAGTGCACAACAATTTGTTTCCCGTCAAAATGCGTATGACGGAAAGGAGGTGCAACATAAATCACGGACTGTATAAGGAAATCATCAGGTAATTTATCAACATCCTGTATAGATTGTAACATGGATAATCCCATGGCAAAAAACGCGGCATTAGCGGGTGCGATGGCAATACCACCGGAGCCAATATTATCTCGTCCGGCAAAATAGAAGAAACAGGCCAAATCCTGTTGTTTCATCCAATCTAACGTTTCCGTTTTGAGCTCCCTGAACTCGTACCCAAATCTGTCTTTGAATTTTTCTTTATCAGTGGGCAGGTTATCCGCGATTACCATGGTGTTAGGATCCCTCCTGCGCATGTAAGGTTCAGTATAATTGGCAGATATGCCATTGGTTACCTTGTGAACTATGACTTCAGTGTAGGGTCCTTTACCTGGTATATCATATGATACTTCAAAATATTCTTTTCCCTCTCCACCCGTTGAGGCATAGGCCAATTCTTCGTGATCGCAAAAAATAGTGCAGCTTTTTGCATTCGACAGGACATCAAGAATTTCCTCGTTCAACAGGTTTAATATTTTTTGAGGTAGTTTATTGAAATCTTTCATCAAAATGAATTTTATTATAAAATTAAAAAAATCATCGCGAATATAAACAGATCAGATGACAATAAGTAATATTTATCAATTTGATTATTTCATTTATTAAAAATCGCGAAATAGACTGCATGCTTATTTTTCTGATCTACTATCTATTAAAACAATTAATGGAATGTATTGATTAAGATTTTAAATTCTTTACATTTGTAGAAAATGCAAACGGATTATTCACAAATAATGTATATTTATGCAAATATTCTCAGACTAAACGCTGGCGATGGTAACACGATGGCATCTGAGCATAACAAATGTCGTTTTAATTTAGTTTTTCCTTTTAGCAACGAAAGAGCCTGAGATATGTTAAAAAATCAGTAATACAAGTAAATAGGAAAAATACTTGTAGCGAAAACGGTAACGTTTTCAGGGTATTTTAATGTTAATTTTACGTTAAAAAACCTTTTAGGTATGTTTTTTTTACTTATATTTGACGGTATCAAGGTAAGTGGGCTAATTCCTAAACTATATACATATGACACGAGGATACTGGAATGAAGAATGGGTCGACATTGACTTTTCCAGGTATTATTTTAAGATTACCAGCCGGTATCAAATTTCCAATTATGGCAGGATTAAAAGTTTCGCCGCGGGGAAAGTCAAGGGTAAAATTCTGAAAAATTGCTACGTGAGGGGGTATGCTTCCATGGTATTTCGCGACGTGGAAAGAAAATCGAAAACTTTCTACATTCACAAGATAGTGGCCGAACATTTTATCCCGAATTACGATCCGCTCAAAACATTTGTTATTCATCTCGATTATAACAAGAAAAATAATTTCGTCGCGAATTTGCAATGGGCCACCAGGAGAGAAAAAGAACTACATCAAATTAAAGGACCAAATTTTTATATTCCTCGTGGAATGGTAACCAATTCAAAACTTACCGAGTCGCAGGTAAAGCTCATAAAAAGAAAATTATTCGATCCCAACAGGAAAACAAAACTCAAGATTCTTGCCCGGCAATTCGGGATTTCATTGATGCAATTGCACAGGATCAAAACTGGCCAAAACTGGGGAAACGTGGAAGCTGATAATTAGTGTCTGTCCATAAACAAAAGTGTTTGTTCCATATTCAGGATGAAGTCTCTCTTTGCCGTATTCCTTCAAATATTACTATCGCTGCTGATACAGATACATTTAAAGAATCATTTTTTCCTTTCATGGGGATAATCACCAGTTGGTCAGAGTTTGCTTTCCATGTTTCTGACAAACCGGTTGCTTCTGTTCCCATTACTATAGCCGTGGGGATATTATAATTTACTTTGTGATATGGTCGGGTACCCTCGAGATGAGTAGAAACAATTTGAATTTGATTTTTCTTTAGCCATGAAACGGCCTCTGATGAATTACAGGTGATTACATGCCTCGTGAAAACACAGCCAAGGCTTGCCCGAATCACGTTGGGGTTATAAACATCTGCACGCGGGTTGCTAATAATCACTGCATCCATATCGGCCGCGTCAGCCGTGCGGACAAGTGCTCCAAGATTACCAGGTTTTTCAATGGATTCAGCAACCAGGATAAAAGGATTCTGGCTTAGTTCAATGTGATCCAATTCCTGTTTCTTTTCCCGGTAAATTCCTATTATTCCCTCCGTGCTTCCCCTGTATGCAAGCTTGTTATAAACAGGAATGCTTACTTGGTGTACCGGGAATCTCCGGATTAGCCTGGAAAGTAATTGATTCCCTGGTTGATGTTCAAAAATACCAGGACAAATATAATATTCAATTGATTTAAATTGGTTTTCCAGGGCGTGCTGGTTTTCTTTTATTCCCTCGACAATTATAATTTCTTCTTTCTTTCTCCTGGAGTCTTTCTTTAAACCTACAAGATATTTAACGCGGTTATTTTGCAGACTTTTAATAATCTCGGGCACGCGTACTGAATTATTGTACCATGTAAATATTGACCGCGGAATTACCAAGCTGATTATCCTTAAACTTTAGGATTATATCGTAAAACCCGGTTTTATTACATTGAAAGGCGAATTGATCAAAATATTTATCACCTAGGCTGTTGGTTCCCACGAGTTTTGAACCATCATATATTTCTACTACCGCTTTTCCCCTGGCCCCTCCAATCGCATTCATTATTTTGTACTTGTATATGGTTCCCTTGTTGAACTGCAGTGTCAGAAAAAACTCGTTCTCGTAATCATTGGAACTGATGCTGGTAAGCTCAAAATCTATTTTCCTGATAAAAACTTCCTTTTGAGCCATTAACGATGGCATGAAGAGAAGGAGCGACAGCAATAGGGTTATCAATGTTCTGAATACTTTCCTGCTCATTACCCGATTTTTTATAAAATTAATAAAATCATTCAAATATTTGATTTTATTCTACAAATATATAAATATCAAATTATATATTCGCCCACTGCAAAAAAACTTTTCAACCATTCTGGCAATTGAAGCCTAATTTTAAGCGGAATTTCTCAATTTTTGGGAAGTTGAAAATCTATTTTTTAATTGAAAACAGTCAATAATGATTAATTTTCAGAATAAAATAACATTTGTTCCATGTAATTACCTGGATAGATAATTTTTAAATCTGTTATCTTTCCATTTTCTTTGACGGGAACGAGAAGGGGGAATAATGTTCATCATTTTTTTACTGTGTTTTGCTCGATGCGAGTATATGAGAATTCATTCATTTCACAATATTTAAAAACGCTAAAAATAACTTTAGGGTTGCAATTATTTTTATGAGATTTGGAGAATATTTATTATATTGCATTAAGCCAGGTTAAAAGCTAAAAAGATGAGGAAATTTTTGTTATTGGTGTTTATTTTTTACGGGCAGATGCAAATAATATATTGTCAGGAAGATACGCTTCACCTGGAACAATTAATGGGGCTTTCAATTGAAGAATTAATGGATTTGAAAGTTATTTCAGCCTCCCGGCAGGAAGAACCTGTCACTGAGGTTCCTGTACCGGTCACCATTATAACAGAAGAAATGATTAAGGCCTGTGGCTCTCTTAATCTTAAAGATATATTAATCACTTATGTTCCCGGGCTCACCAATGTTGAAGATGCTGATGATCCCAATATTGCCATGCGGGGCGTGTATGGCTCGAACCAGTCCAAAATTCTCATGTTAATTAACGGGCACCGGATGAATATCCGGATTGTTAACTCATGTTTCCCGGAGTGGAGTAATTCATTGGATAAAATAAAAAGAATTGAGGTTTTAAGAGGTCCGGCTTCTTCATTATACGGGAATGTTGCTTTAACCGGCGTAATAAACATTATCACGAAAAACGGGAGTGATGTAAATGGCATGGAAGTGAGAGGAGGAATCGGTTCCCACCAGCAGTATAATCTCTCACTGCTTTACGGGAAAAAATTTTCTGAAACCCAGGATATCGCCATGTGGTACAATTTTTACAAGGCTGGAGGAGAAAAATTCAGCGTGAAGGCTGAAAATGATTATTCTCCTGTTCCAAAGGACGGAAATGTAATTGTTGGAGCTGTTACGGACATACCCGCCTTTGACGTGGGCATGCAGTTTAATTCGGGTAAACTATCCATCCTGGGTAATTATCGTGCTTCAAGCACCCTGCTGCCATACTCGAGCACGGGTTTAGGAGGTGAAATTTATAATTATCAGGATTACCGTACATATGACGGGCTGGGACCGGGTACAACCATTCAGTCCTCACATATTGATATAAAAAGAAAGCTGCCCGTGATACAAGATTTTGAAAGTATTGTTAATATATATTTTGATAATGACGTGCTTATCAGTAATCATGTAGTGAATCCTGCACCTTCAGTAAAAAAGTGCTTTATACTTGATGAAAAAGACATCGCCGGTGGATTTCAGTTTTATACTTCCAAGAATTTGAATCTGTTTACCAAGCCTGCCGCGATTATCGTTGGTACCCAGGTAGAACTAATGCGGGTATATGATAGCTATACAGTTGAAGGCGATAGTGGTGAACTGGAATATACTACCGATTCAAGGGAAGAACCTTTTCTGGATAAAGGTTCGGAACAAAGTTATTCCTTGTTTGGGCAATTTAAATATAATTTAACAAAAAAAATCATTTTAAATATAGGTTCGCGTTATGATTACAAAACCAGGATCAAGGGAAAGGCGGTTATGGATTTAAGTCCCAGGTTTGCCTTTATTTATCATCCCGAAGATTGGTATAACCTGAAATTGTCATATTCCAAATCATTCGTGGATGCTCCTTATTTTTACCGGTATAACAACCTGGAAGATTTTCGGGGTTCCGAAGACCTGGAACCAGAGTATTTACATTCATTTCAGGTTACCTCTTACCTAGCGCCAGAGAAATTTAGTTTCAGTTATACGCTGAATTGTTTTTATAATAACCTGATAGATGTTATTTACAGGGTTCAGAATAATGAAAATACAAACCGTCATTATATCAATGCCGGAAGATTGGAGTCCGTGGGAATCGAAAATGAATTGTCATACTTTCAGGATTGGGGCAGAATTTATTCAAATTTAACCTGGCAGTATGCTATTGATGCCTCTGGTTATGGAGTAAGGGATGGAAGAATATTTGATGTTCCTTCTTTAACCGCCAATCTTGTAGTGGATATCAAGCCTTTTTATAAGAGGAATAAGCTCCTGAATGTGAATTTGTCTTCCAGTTATACCGGGGCACAGCTATCACCGATTGATTCATACAAGGGAGGATTATTATATATTTCACCTGATCATGAGGTCGGGGCTACAGTTCTATTTAATGCCGGGATCAGGCTGGGAGAATTACAGGGATTCTCTTTCGACGGGCAGATTCGTAACATTCTTAACACGACCTATTACCAGGGTGGAACAACCACGATTCCATACCTGCAAAAGGGCAGGTGGCTAATGCTCCGGGTTGGTTACAGGATTAATGACTAAATTATTATAAGGTTGTTACCCGTGCATCTGTTAAAATCTGTTTCCCGGTGTACCTGATTTATGGATCGGCTTCTATTAAGGAAGCAGGAACCTGCCTAATTGATCCATTAATTTATCGAATTCAATCGGTTTTGAAAGGTACGCGTCGCAACCCGCGGCCAGGATTTCTTTCTTTTCACTACTCATCGCATAAGCTGTTTGAGCGATTACCGGGATGCTTTTTGATTTTTTTATTTTTCTCGTTGCCTCGATTCCACTGATTCCCGGCAATTTTATATCCATGAGAATTATATCATACCCGTTTTTCAATGCTTTTTCCACGGCTTCATTTCCATCAATTGCACGGTCTGTTTTTATTCCGGTTTTTTTTAGTAATTCAAGAAGCAGAAAATAATTGGTGTCTTCATCCTCGGCAATCAACAAATGAAACTTACTGAAATTAGGATATATCCCGGGAAGTTTTTTTTCTTCATCAGCTTCTATCTCTTCATTTTTAAAATAATAACCGGGTATTTCAAGATAAAAAACTGAGCCCTTGCCAGGCGTACTCTTGTACCATAGATTTCCCCCCATTAGTTGCGACAGGTTTTTACTTATGCTCAGTCCAAGTCCAACACCTCTTTTCAGTTTGGTCTTGTCTTCTTCAATTTTAGTAAACCTGTTGAATATGTACTCCTTGTTTTTATCATCAATACCAGGTCCTGTATCTTCTACATAAAAACGGATTGTATTATTTTCCAATAATTCATACCCGAGAGTAATGCTTCCCTCATCCGTGTATTTTACCGCGTTATCCATCAGGTTTGTAATGATTTGCTTCAATCTGGCCGGATCAGTATGCAGGTAAGGATCTTGAGCCTGGGTGGGTTTGTAGATGAGTTTAATATTATTTTTATTCAAAGATATCAGTTGACTCCTGTAATGCAGGTTTAATTCACCGGTAAGTTCTTTCACGGCTAATTCAGATTTCATGAGATTGATTTGACCCGATTCGATGAGAGATATATCCAGGATATCATCAATGAGATGCAATAACGTGCTTGTTCCGTTTGTAATATGCTTGTAATACTGTTTCTTTTTATTATTCGGTATTTCATCTGAAGTAATCAGGGATGAAAATCCAATGATGGCATTCATCGGGGTACGTATCTCGTGTGACATGTTGGCCAGGAAAGAGGATTTAAGTCGACTGGATTCTTCTGCTTTTAATTTTGCTTTTTCTAAATCGGCGGTTCGTTCTTTTACAAGTAATTCCAAATTGTCTTTGATATCTTCCAATTGCCTGTTCTTGGTAGCTATTTCTATATTCTGTGCCTGAACCTGATCATGTTTCTTCTTGATCTCTTCTTTCTGATGATTGATTTTTTCTTTTTGTTCTTCAATGGCCTCGTTTTTATGCTCCAGTTCAATATTGGCTTTTCTTTTCACATTAAACAAACTGTAAATAAAAAAGATAACAATGAGAAAAAGACCTGCTATACCCAGGGAAAGGTAAAGAATTGCTTTTTGTTTATTAATCTGGGTCATTTGTTCTTCAAGAATAGCTTCCTGTTCATTGATCTTTTTCTCATGCGAGAAAAGCTGATTTTCTCTTGAAAAGATGAGACTGTCATAATTATCTATCAGGGCTTCTTTTTTATCCAACTCCGATATTTTTGATTGGAGCAGGTAATCCTTTAACCGGATATTTTGATCCAACAGTTGGATTTTATCCTCCTGCGCGTCTATTTTTACTATTTGTGAATCAAGGAAAGCTTCTTGTTGGTCAAGTTCCCTGATTTGCCTGGCGATAATATCATTTTGTTTCCCGATAAGCAACTTTTGATTGGCAATCTCCGCTTTTCTTTTAGTGATAGATTGATTGAGTTCACCAATTTTTCTCTCATGGTCACGGATTTCATCCCTTAACTCCAAAACTATTTGATGAGATTCGATGAGTTGTTCCTCGGCTTTACGGTATAGTTGTTGAATATCCATGATGTTTCCACCAAGAAGCAACAATTTGGAAGAGATGGTTAAACCTTCCGAGTTAATACGTGCTTTATTGATCTCGAATGATAATTTGGCATTCGTTTTATTGGGAGTAATAAGATTTATCATGGTAAGGTGCGGCGCTTTCATGTTTTGGGTGACAAGCAACGTGACCTTTCCCTTGATTCTCTCGCTGATGCGTTCCATGTAAAAATTGAACTTTTCATCAACAAAAATCATTTGGCAGGGAGGAATTTCCTCGGGACTGTTAGTGTGGAGTACATTTATGGGTTTGCCCTGGTGTGCCATACTATTGGCAATAAATTGCATCCTTTTTACCAATGCTGTATCATGACCGACTATACAAATTGAAAACGTGTTAAATTCATCTTCATTCGACCAGTATATATTTTTCGAGAAGTTGTAAAGATAAACAGCCTTTAGATCCGTATCCTTTGTTGATTGCCCACGCGTTTTTCCGGCTAACAATAAAAAAATAAGTATTATACATATTATATGGACACGTGCGAACATTCTGTTTAAATCCCCTGTTATTGTATGTTTATCCTATTCTTACGTCAAAACTATTTACATGGTTCCCGAAAAACAAGTATTCTTTAAACGTTTTTTAACCGAATAATATTTTAATTTTGATATTAAGTGCTGATAAGAAAACGCGCTATTTATAAATATCGATTGGTTTTTTATGGTTACAATCGTTTAATATGCAAATTGTTATGGAGGGAATTGGATATCTAAATGATAAGTTCATTTCTGTTGAACAAGCCCTGATTCCTGTTTACGACAGGGGAATGATTTTCGGGGATGGCATTTATGAGGTGATCCGGTGGTACGGGGAAGATTTTTTCAAGGCAAATGAGCATTTTGCCCGAATGAAGATAAGCGCTGAAGCCATCGGTTTAAAAATTCCTCATGTTGGCTTGTTAAAGGAAATAGCATCGAAACTTGCTCGGATGAATAAAATGCAGGGAAGAGAGGCCAGGCTCTATATACAAATTACGCGTGGTGTCGCCCGGCGTACGCATCATTATCCGGATCCCCCAGTTAAGCCTACTCTTTTCATGGATATTTCACCCTTTAAGCCTTTTGTCCGGCTATTGAACAATGGTGCAGAAGCTATTTTGCACGAGGATATCCGCTGGCAAAGATGTGATATCAAAACCACTGCACTGCTCCCCAATACGATGGTCATGCAGAAAGCTAAGAAATCAGGTGCATACGAGGCTGTTTTTCATGATGGTAAATTAATTACAGAGGGTACACACACTAATATTTTTGCTATTAAAAATGGAATGATAAGCACACCACCACGCTCGAACAAAATACTGGCCGGGATTACGCGAGGGCTGGTACTTGAATTTTGCAAAAAAAGTAACTATCTTGCCCGGGAAAGAAATATTATGGTCGATGAATTATTGGATGCCGATGAAGTATTTCTCACCGGAACGGCAACTGAAATAACCCCGGTGGTTAAAATAGATGGAAATATTATCGGTACAGGCAGGCCGGGAGTGGTGACCCGATCGTTACTAAATATTTTGAATGAAGAAACCAGGAAATGTAAATTTTGACGAAATAAGATTTATAAAGGCCAGGTTGGTTAAACAAATAATCGGTTCAACAGTTAAACAATAAAAAAACATGTTTTTTAAAAACGCTTTCAGGGGGAAAAATGATATCTGGAGATACGTTCTCACGGTATTTCTCTCATTTTTGGCCGGTCAGGCTCTTGGTGCAATCCCTTACATATACGTGATCGGGCGTGCTATTACCAGAACCGGTAATGCCGAGGCATTCGAAAATGTAACCGATTTTGAAGCACTGGGAATCTCTTCAACGATTGGCCTCATTTTGGTTGTAGTTCCATTTATGACAGGATTAATTGGGCTTTACATCGGGGTTAAATATATTCATAAAAAGAAAATGAAGGATTTACTGACAGCCACCCCGCGATTCCGATTTGGGAGAATGTTTTTTGCCGGTTTCACCTGGATGTTGTTACTTGCCATTTTTCACACCTTTCATCTAATAACTGAACCCGAAAATTACACGTTTTCATTTGACAGCGCTCAATTTTTCTACCTTTTTTTGGTAGCGTTCATGTTTTTACCTTTTCAGACAACGTATGAGGAAATATTTTTCCGGGGTTACCTGATGCAGGGAATTGGTGTTGCTACAAGAAACAGGTGGTTGCCCGTGGTATTGACCTCCCTTTTTTTTGGCTCCTTGCATTTTCTGAACCCGGAGGTAAATGAATTCGGTTTCTGGATTACCATGCCCCAGTATATAGGGTGGGGTTTTTTTCTCGGGATTATCGTTATTCTGGACGATGGATTGGAAATCGCTATTGGTACTCATGCCGCGAATAACATCTTTCTTTCACTTTTCGTGACGCATAAAAGTGCGGCTCTTCAGACCAATGCTCTATTCGAAATTAATGAGTTAAATGCACTGAGAGATATGGCTGAGTTTTTCGTGTCGGTTATAATTTTTATCACTGTTTTGCAATTAGTGTACCGGTGGAAAACCTGGGACAAGATTTTTTCACCTTTACGTAGGCCGGCGAGGGAACCATCCGAATAAAAATTACAGTATTCGAAATTGGAAGTAAAGATTTTTTTTTTATATTTGTTGCAAAACAAATAAGAATGGCATTAAATACTATCAATAGAGTCAACTGTTCATGGTGGTGGTGGCACGAAAAGAACTACCGGTTGTAAACAGCTTGATTCGCTTGATAGCAGGAATATAAAATTAAAATGCAGGGGCAGGTTGTTTACGACCTGCCCCTTTTGTTTAACCCTTAACATTTTATAAATTATGAGTAAGACCCGTAAAATTTTTCTGAACGAGAAGGAGATGCCAACGAACTGGTACAATATCGTGGCAGATATGCCCAATAAGCCATTACCTCCTTTACATCCTGGAACCAAAAAGCCTGTAGGACCTGAAGATTTAGCGCCACTTTTCCCCATGGCATTAATCAAGCAGGAAGTGGCAACTGAAAAATTCATTGAAATTCCGGAAGAAGTAATGGATTTTTATAAAATATGGCGACCATCCCCTTTGATAAGGGCATATAACCTTGAAAAATTCCTGGATACACCCGCTAAAATTTACTACAAAAATGAAGGAGTGAGTCCAGCCGGGTCTCATAAACCCAATACTGCAGTACCACAGGCTTATTATAACGCGAAAGAAGGTGTAAAGAAAATTACTACTGAAACAGGTGCAGGTCAGTGGGGAAGTGCATTAAGCATGGCCACGCAACATTTTGGTATAGAACTGCAGGTGTTTATGGTAAAAGTAAGTTACTACCAGAAACCTTACCGCAAGTCGATGATGAATACCTGGAATGCCACTGTTGTTCCATCACCCAGCGAACTAACGGATTCCGGGCGCAAAATTCTCGCGGAAAATCCGGATTCTCCCGGAAGCTTGGGTATTGCCATATCTGAAGCCGTGGAAATGGCCGCGAAAAACGAGGATACGAAATACTCCCTGGGAAGCGTGCTCAATCATGTATTATTGCATCAAACCATTATCGGGGAAGAGGCCTTGAAACAACTAGAGATGACAGGTGATTTTCCCGATATAGTCATAGGTTGCTTTGGAGGAGGGTCTAATTTTTCCGGTATCAGTTTCCCCTTTTTAAGGCATAAACTGACGAATGGTAAAGATATGAAAGTTATTGCTGTAGAACCTGCCTCTTGTCCTAAATTAACGCGCGGAGAATTCCAGTATGATTTCGGCGACACGGTTGGTTTAACCCCGTTAATTGCCATGTACACGCTTGGTCATAATTTCGTTCCCGCGAAAATTCATGCAGGGGGGTTGCGTTATCATGGTGCCGGGGCGATAGTATCTCAATTGCTGAAAGACAAAATTATCGAAGCACAGTCAATCTTGCAGCTCGAATCATTTGAAGCAGGAGTTACCTTTGCCAGAACTGAAGGAATTATTCCCGCCCCGGAAACCAGTCACGCGATTGCTTCTGTTATCAGGGAAGCAAAAAAAGCCAAAGAAGAAGGTAAGTCGAAGACCATTCTCTTTAACTTCTCCGGTCATGGTCTGGTTGATATGGCTGCTTATGATCAATACTTTTCAGGGGCATTGGAAAATCACGCGATTTCAGAGGAAGACATTAAAAAAAGTCTTGCCCAACTGGAAAAAATCATTTGAGTATTTTCATTTCAAAAAAAATAACCGGTTCAATGTTACGAACCGGTTATTTTTTGCTTATAAAAAGCCGCTCCCCGGGACGGGAGCGACCTGACTATAGGTGTTTAGGGTTAGGGAAACTTAGTTATACGCGCTTTCTCCATGTTCGTATACATCCAATCCTTCTTCTTCAATTCTCCTGCTCACTCTTAAGCCATTCGTGGCTTTCAGTATTTTGAAAAGAATGAATCCGGTAATGAGTGCCCATGCACCAATAGATACTACACCAACTGCCTGTATACCGAGCTGTTTTAAACCTCCACCATAAAACAGACCGGTTTCAGTCGCGAATAATCCTACCAGTAAGGTTCCGAGCGCTCCACAGACACCATGTACCGAGATAGCACCCACGGGATCGTCTACTTTCAATATTTTATCTATAAATTCAACGCTAAAGGGTAGGATGAATCCTGCCATAATTCCTATTGCTACAGCACCAGCAGGACTTACAGCAGCACAACCGGCTGTAATTGCCACCAATCCGGCAAGGGCGCCGTTAAGTGAAATGGAAAGAGAAGGACGCTTGTATCTTGCCCATGACACGAGCATGGCCGTTACAGCACCGGCACCCGCGGCAAGGTTCGTGGTAAGTGCAATTTTACCAATAGCAATGGTACTGGTTCCGGTCGCTGCAAGCTCCGAACCCGGGTTAAAGCCAAACCATCCGAACCAAAGTATAAACACGCCCAGTGCACCCAGGGCTAAGTTATGACCCAGCACTGCTTTCACCGTTCCGTTGGGGCCATATTTGCCTAAGCGGGCGCCAAGTGTGGCAGAACCTGCCAGACCAACCCATCCTCCTACCGAATGGACGATAGTTGAACCGGCAAAATCAATGAATCCCCATTCTTCAATGGCCTCACCCGCTTCATTATAAAGAGTGCCGAGCGTGGATAACCAACCACCGCCCCAGTGCCAGAATCCTGAAATGGGATAAATAATTACAGTGATTACAATGCTAAATACAATATACGCGTTAAATTTGGTTCTCTCGGCCATGGCTCCCGAGACGATAGTGGCAGCAGTAGCCGCGAAAACTGTCTGGAACATCAGGTCCGTGTAATTGGCATAATCACCAAATCCTTCATCATTAAAAGCAAAGTTGTCCAGCGGATTTCCCATGAACCCACCCAGCCACGCGCTTCCATACATGATTGAATAGCCAATGAGCCAGTAGGTAAGACCACCTATTGAGAAGTCCATCAGGTTTTTCATGAGGATATTCGCCGTGTTTTTCTGACGGGTGAAACCTGCTTCCACGAGAGCAAATCCAGGCTGCATGAACATCACCATGAAGGTGGCCAGCAACAGCCATATGTTATTGATGGAGATATCGAGTCCCACGGTGGCTTCAGCCACTTCAGGTACAGTTGTTAAAGCTTCTTCCATGATTTTTTACTTTTTTAGTGTTCCTGTTAAATTATTTACTCCTGACCCGGCAGGTATAAGGATTTATCTCCCTGTTCACCTGTTCTTATCCTGAATGCATCCTGAATTTCGGAAATAAAGATTTTTCCATCCCCGATTTCCCCGGTTTTTGCTGAAGTGAGAATAGCGTTTACCGCCGGTTCAACAAATTTGTCCCGGCAATACATTGAGATAAGTATCCTTTCTATTGTACTGGTATCGTAAACGATTCCACGGTAGGCTCTTCCTTCACGCGCCTGACCAACACCGCGAACTTCCCAGAAAGAAAAGAACTCGATACCCGCCTCGTGAAGTGCTTCCTGCACCTCATCGAACTTTGACTTGCGGATGATTGCTTCAATTTTTTTCATTCCCATGATACATGTATTTTAAATAATAAATACTTTTTATGTTAAAGAGAGAACCCTACTACCACGTAAAATTGTTCCTTGTCCGGATTGAGTATTACAGCCCCGCTAACAGGGAGTGAAAAGCTGTCTGATACCTTTATTTCTTTGCTTGTACCTATACCCACGTTACACAAGTTGAATTCGCCATCAGATGTGTGCCATCCGTCTCCACCGCCTACAAATAAATCAATATTCGTGAAACTGTAACCGAGCTCGAAATACATGTCACCCCCGGCAGATGCGGCACCTCCTGCCTCGTTCAGCACGTAGTTACCAGCCAGCGAGAGGCCTGAGATTTCATAGCCCAGGTTTAATTCCAATGCATGTGCACCGGTTTCTTTTGAATAGTCGAAATACATGAGGCCGGGATAATAGTAATCGGTAATCCCGATGCTCAATCCAAAATCGAAACTGTAAGACGCGTAAAGATCGGCTTCAGCACCCTCGGATGAAGTAAAACAAAATGATCCCCATGAACCCAGCGTGAAATTGCCGGCACTGAATTCAACAAATGGCTGAATCGCCGGACCAACACCGAATTTTGTACCTCTCCAAACATAATTACTGTATACATCTGCACCAACACTGAATGGCGAGGATACTTCTTCTGCTTCCTGAGCAAAAACCACACTATTAACTCCCATCAGGGTAGTTAAAATTAAGATTGCAAGCGTTTTTTTCATGATAAATTGATTTAGGGTTACTAATAATTATTACATTCACGCCACAAATATATAAATAAATTTTAATAACCCTAAAAAAACAGGGGTAAAAATGAAAAAAAATATAAAAAAGTAATTAATAGATAATAATTATAGGGGGGTATATTAAAAAAAGATAAAAACAATAAAAAAGCCGTGTTGATTTTACACGGCTTTTAATTTTTAATAAGCAAATATGTGGTGAAGCGTCATTTTGCAGAAATATTGTCTTTTACTTGGGGTACGTGGCGGAAATCAACTGCTATTTAATCATTGAGATAACACGGGGCAGTCTTGCTTTGTTTTTTTCAAATTAGTAAGGTCAAACCCTCTTTCTTGAAGGGTGCTTGTTATTTTTTTATACTTTTCATTTTCCATTTGTTTATTCCTGGATAAAATCCACAGGTATTTTCTTGATGGGTCTGATACAACAGCCCATGAATAGTCACTGGCAAGATCAACAATCCAGTAATTTCCCCTGAAAGGCCAGAAAAACTGGACCTTGAGTTTTGAATTATTGCTATTTTTCACTGGAAAAGCCTTTCCGGTTATATCTTTCACTTTTCCATCTTTCGTGCTTACACATCTGTTATATACTTTTATGTAATCTTTACCCGTGAGTGTATATTCAGCGGAAGTACATTTGCAATTTTTCTGGAACCTGGCAGGTATAGTGGCAATTTCATACCATTTTCCCGCGTATTTTTCGATGTTCACCTGGTTTACTGTTTCCGGGGGTGAAATATGACGGTTACATGAGAAGAGCATAATCATTAATACAGGTATATAAATTTTAAACATATCCGCTCGCATCACCCCCATGCTTACTACAGGGAGTTTTAATCCTGTTTTTCCAAGGGCGCGATAAATAATCTTGTCTGGTTTCATAAAGGATGGAAGGTAAGACCGGGCCTCATTATTCAATAAAACAGGTGTGGCAGCCAATCCTGCAAAACCTGCCGTATTTAGTTTTAAGAAATTTCTACGTTTTATATTTTTTCCTCTCTTCATGGCATTTGATTTTTATAGCTAAGCTATGCATTTTTTTCTGAAATGCCATATGTTTACACCATGCTGTGCAACGCGGGATATTAAAAATCCGCGTCTTCCATGTTCATTCCTCCACCCCCTTCGCCATTCGTGCCTTTTTCCCGGTTTTTGTAATTGTTTATCTTATAGCTAAGCGTGAGCATAACGATTTGTGATTCACGGGTAAAAATAATGTCATTTCGGAAACCGGGTCCTGAAGTGTTGAATGAATAACGCATGGATCCAAAAATATTGCGTACCTGCAGGGTTGCCGAGAGAGTCCGTTTAAGAAAGTCCTGGCGGAAAGCAGCATTCATTCCCCAGAAACCATCCCTCTCGCCCTGGGCAGTTACAGTAGGGCCGAAATAGAAACCGTTTACCTGGAATCTCGTTGTTGGGCTTAACCTTGCCGTGGTATTTAACCGCATGTCCCAATTGAAGCTTTCTTTCACCGTTTCCTGATCGGTAACCGCACCTTCCAGCTTGTAGTAATAGCCATTTCCTGTTAAGTTCACGCGAAGCCATTTCAGGGGTTCGATATTTAACATTAACTCGCTGCCAAGAGCATGATCACGGTCAAGATTTTCATACTTGTGAATGGTAATATTGGTATCGGGCACTTGCTCGAGAATCCTGGTTATCTTGTTATTGGTAAGACGGTAATACGTTTCAAAAGAGATGAAATTCATCCCTGATTTCTTGTGATAACCCAATTCATAGGAGTCTATATATTCCGGTTCTAAATCAGGGTTTCCTTCCCTGATGTTATACCGGTTCATGTAAGTGGTGAAAGGTTCCAGGTAATATCCCCGGGGCCTTTCGATTCTTCTTGAATAACTTGCCAGTACCTGATGATCATTTTGGAATTTTTTTGACAAATGGATGGTCGGGAAATAGTCCAGGCGATTGATCACGAATTCTTTAGCAGAGCGGGTATCTGAAAGTCGCCGGTCCGTGTATTCTGTTCTCAATCCCAACTGGTAATCAAAAAACGACATGGACTGGGAAAAGGTAAAATATCCCGCCTGTATATTCCTGTTGAATTTCATGGAACTGGAATAGTTCTCGTTATTGATGTACTCTCGCGTTTCCGGGTCAAATTCCTCGAAAAGAAACCCCTCGTTATCCGAGTCAATCCTGGATTGATATCCTGCTTCCAGTTTGCCATTATCAAAGGGACGTGTATAGTCTGCTTTTATTCTTACCTGGTAACCATCCCCGACTTCGTTAGTACGTATTTGTGTTATAGGCAACTCATCGATTTTATTCCACTGTTCATCGGTTAAATATTCCCATTCCTGCTCTTCGTCACCTCCATTATTGGTATTATAATAGAGTAAGCCCGTGATTTCATGGCCTTCTTCATTGAACTTCTGATTGTAATTCATGTTCAAACTATAATAATCTCTGGAACGCAGTGATTGGTCTTCTGTAAAAAAGTATAAATTAGTTGTTGAAGGAGTGGTGAACTCGTGCATATTGCCTGAACTTGCCCGGCCACCTTTATATTGTCCCACGTCACCCGAAAGGGTTAATGTAATCATATCATTAATATAATAATCGAAACCTCCTTTCAATACTTTTCCCTGCCGGGTGAAAACTCGTTCCATTTCGGTTTGAACAAAAGTGGTGGTGTCATTATTAAAAATTTGCCGGGTGCCTTCCATGTTCCCGTGATAATTCATTTCATTGATATCGGCACCCACGTATGCATTGAATTTACTAGTCTTGTAGTTCAGCAGGAAATCTCCCGAGTACTTGTCGCGTACCCCTGCCGTTGCATTCACGATACCGCTGATTCCACCGCCCCTGTTTTTTTTCAGCACGATATTGATAATACCGGCCATGCCATCCGGGTCGTATTTAGCGGAAGGATTGGTAATAATTTCGATATTTTTAATGGTACTTGCCGGAATTTGTTGCAATGCATCGCTTCCTTCCAGCACGGTGGGCTTACCGTCAATTAAAACCGTGAAATTGCCACTTCCCCGCAGGGTCACATTTCCTTCTATATCTACATTAACAGATGGTGTATTCTCGAGCACATCTATTGCAGAACCCCCGGCGGCCGTCAATTCCTGTCCCACGTTCACAACTTTCCGGTCGATCTTGTATTCTATCCGGGCCTGGTCTGCCACGACTTCAACACCTTCAATGTTGGTAGCAGCCTGGTTGAGTTTCATTTGTCCAAGTTGTATGTTGGGATTTTGAGAAGAAACATTTAGATTCTTGTAGATTTTATCGTAACCAATAAAATTGATGGTCATGTAATATCTCCCGGGTCTAATCTTATTAATGGCAAAACTTCCATCGGGGCCGGTTATCGTTCCCGTTACAAGTGATGAATCTGCTTTCCTGTAGATGGCAACATTCGCGTATTCTACAGGTTGACCAGTTTCGCTGTCAATTACAGTTCCCTCTACCTTGCCTTTTGCCATGGCCGGTGTTCTTTTATCCTGGTTATTTGATTCCTGCCCATGAATAATATGAAAAATGGTAATGATCCCGCAAAAAATTAATAACTTCTTCATGTTCAATCTATTTCAATCTATCCTCAATCTATTTCACTTTATGTTTTTTTGTCAAACACATAACTATATATAAACTAATGGAAACTAAAAAGGTTTAACGGGGAATTTAAAAAATAATTGTAAAAAGTAATCATCGAATTATTAACTACTTTAATTCAAAAAGAGAGAAACACTAAATGTATTGTTGTTGTATGCTGAAGTTGAATTCCTTCTGGGTAATACTACCGGACCAGGACTCGATGCCCTTAACGAAGTTAGGTTAAGAGTTGATATGCCCACGATTGATGCGCTTTCTGTTGAGGCGATTAAGCACGAGAGAGATATTGAGCTGGCATATGAGTTTTCACGTTGATTTGACCTGGTGCGTTGGAGCTTTGATCCGGAATGTGATATCAATTTTGATGAAATAGAATGGGGAATCGATGCTGAAAATTCGGTGAATCCTTGCCTTTATGCTCAGTGCTTGTGTTAAGGAAGAGCCTCAGGATACTTCTGCTTCATTCACTACTAATATTCCCTTATTTCACCCTTGTTCATCATGGTCGGGGTGATGAGAATCACATCTTTTTCCAACTTCCAGGCAAGGTTTCCCCCGTAGCCTGTTACGTACATCTTGTCTGCTAAATGGTGACAAACCTTTAGAAATGATTTAGTCTCTTTTCGATATTTATCCAGTAAGGTCATGTTATGTAATTTTAATCAAAGTCGATCATTGCTTTCATTACCCCATCCTGGTAGTTGCTAACCAAATCGAAAGCTTCTTTTGTCTGTTCAAAAGAAAAGCGGTGGGTAATCATAGGCTTGATGTCGACCTCCCCACTGGCAATCATTTCCAATGCTTCATCTACCGATTCATTTTGTCTTCTCACGTTTGTAATGGTAATTTCTTTATGGCGCAGCTTGTCGACACTAAACGACCACCGGTCAAACTCTGGAATACCAATAATCATTAATTTACCACCTGGTTTCAGTAAATCAACAGCCTGATCAACGGCATCCTGTTGCCCGCATGCTTCAAAAACTACATCGAGCATTCCGGGTTCGATACCGGTAATGTCTTTTACAATATCCTGTTTATCCGGATTACCAGTCCAAGTGGCCCCGGTTTTTTTTGCAAGTGCCAAACGGTCCTCGATTTTATCGGTCACGTATATTCTGGATGCTCCCCTGGCCAACGCTGGTAAGAGAACACTCATGCCAATCGGTCCGAAACCAAGTATTCCTATTTTTGCATCTTTCATGGATACAGATTGATTTACAGCATACACCCCGATTGAAAGAGGTTCGGAAATGGCTGCATCATCCAGTGTTAACCTGTCATCAATAGGAAAACAACTTGTATCGGGCATTACAATGTATTCTTTTAAACATCCCTCGGCCTGAGCAGGGCATCCTAAGAACCTGAGGTTCCTGCAGGTATGTGGTCTTCCGGCGAGGCACTGGTCGCACTCCCAACATGGCATGGCGGGGTCTATCGCGATCCGGTCTCCGGGCTTCACATTTGTAACGGACGCGCCTGTTTCCGCGACTATTCCTGCTGCTTCGTGTCCAACAGGGAATGGATATTGCACGATCTGACTTCCTATTTTCCCGGTAGTGTAATAATGCACGTCCGACCCGCAGACACCAATCGTGGAGAGCTTAATTTTAACATCATTATCATGTACTACCATTGGTTCCGGGATTTCTTTCATTTCCATCTTCCTGATCCCGGTTAACATCATTGCTTTCATATCGAAAAAGTTAATAATTAATGCAAAAATATAATATCAAATCAATAATACCATCCTGTGGTGTCCTGTTGTTACAACAAAAGTTTGCTATTTTTGTGCAAACAAATTGTCGAAATGCACCCAGATGAACTCATAAACGATAAATCCAGCACCCCCAAGTACATGCAGGTATTGCAATTAATTATATCAGATATTGAATCGGGTATATACAGGCAGGGAGAAAAGATACCCTCTATTAATGAGACCAGCGAGGAGTACCTGATTGCAAAGGATACAGTAGAGAAAGCTTATCGTGAATTGCGAACGAGGGGTATCATTAAACCTGTGAAGGGTAAAGGATATTTCGTTGAAAATACCCGTGCATTATAACACGGGTATGTCTGTTTAACATGATTGTATGAAGAAAAAATACATCGCCAATATACAAAAGAAGGTTATCAAAACGATAGCCCGTTTGCAATTGATTGAAAAATATGATGTTGTATTAATAGGGGTTTCTGGTGGAAAGGATTCCATGGTGTTGTTGGATATTCTTGGAAGAAAAAAGGTCTTGTTTCCATTTCAATTCACGCTGAAAGCAATACATGTTGAAACTGATTTGGATTTGTATAAAATGGATGTGGATTTTATAGCACGGTTGTGTAATGAATTGGATGTAGAATTTATCAAGGAACAAATTTCATTTTCACCGGATAATTCAGGTGAAAAATCCACGTGTTTTTTATGTAGCTGGAACAGACGTAAGAAACTTTTTGATATGACCCGGGAACTGAAGTGCAATAAGCTCGCGATGGGACATCACATGAATGATGCGGTAGAAACACTGTTGATGAACATGATGTACCATGGTTCAATCAGTTCGCTTCCTCATAAACTCTCGATGTTTGGGGGGAGAATTCACTTAATTCGTCCCTTGTTGGAGCTAACAGAAAGTCAAATAAATGATTATGCTCTTGAATCTGAATTCCCGGGGAGTTTAAAAGATTGTCCTTTCGCTGATATAACAAAAAGAAAAGCAATGAAGGACTTGATTAAAGAGATGGAACAAATTCATCCTTTGGCTGTGAAAAATATTTTTCGTTCAGCAGGTAAAATCTTTCCGGAATATTTGCCGGAGAATAGAAAAAAATGATCCTTAATTAATTATCGAGAGGATAATTTTGTATTTTTACTCTGGCTAAATAGATTAATCCAAAACATGTTTTCTGAAAAGTTGCTATAGAATGAACAGGAGATTATTGATTATCGTAATATTTACTGTTTTCCTGCCTTACAATATATTTTGCCAGTATTCTCCTGTTTATAATCACTATTTCGATAACGAGTTTATTCTAAATCCTGCTTTCACAGGCAGGAACTACTATCCCGTGGTGAATGCCGGGATCAGGAAACAATGGGCTGGTATTGATAATACACCAGCCACCTCATTCGCGGGAGCAAATTTCAGGTTGGGGAGTTATAATTTTTATACTCCAAAAATGATGCTGAATAAATCGAAATTTGAATCAAAGGAACGCCTGGGTTTTGGTGGTTACTTGTTTCATGATAAAGACGGACCCCTGCAAACCAATTCTTTAATTGCTACTCACGCGTATTTTATTCCACTGGGCCACGGTGAACTTTCTTTCGGGTTATCAGCGAAAGTTCTTTTTTACCTGGTTGACAAATCTATGTTTAAACCCATGGATGAAGTTGACATGTATTTGCTTGAGTTTGAAAATAAGCTTCTTACATTTGATTCAGATTTCGGGGTTTATTATGGCCTTGATCAGTTTTATGCAGGGATTGCTATTGGCGACCTGTTTGAATCCAACAACCGGTTGGGTAAAAACTCGCCCTTCCATAATGAGCGCGATTTTTTTATTTCCGGGGGGTACAAGTTTTTTTTAAAGTATTTTGAACTGGAACCATCAGTTTTTATCCATATAATAGATGACAGGGATCCTGGTTTCGATGCACGGGCGAAGTTATATTATCAGAATTTTAACTGGATTGAAATAGGATATCGATCTACTAACTCGCTTCTTGTTTCACTGGCCATAAAATATCAAATGATTACCATCGGGTATCGTTACGAGCAAAACCTGAATAAGCTAGCCAATTATTACATGAACGCGAATGAGTTTATTATCGGTTTGAACTTTGGCCTCAACAAGGTTGCCGGAATCAGAAAAGTAGTCAGGTAGACCATGCAGGTACGAGAAAAAATATTTATTTTATTGGCAATATTACCAGGCATGTTTTCTATCGCGACTGGGCAGTACGTCAATAATCCTTCTTTTGAAGCAGAACCTGGCGTGCATAGGCCACCACCGGGTTGGTATTCCTGCGAGGAACAAAGCACACCGGATGTTCATGGCATGAATGGCATGCTGCCCGGGATAAGCCAGTTAATACACCTTGTAGATCATAGTCCCTCACATGGTCAAACCTATGTTCTATTGAAACTCAGGGGACCAGATTACATTGGGTTACCCAACACCAGGGAGCAAGTGAGTTCACGCTTACTGGAACCATTAGAGGCAGGAAATTGTTATGTTCTGCATATCGATTTGAGTTTTGAAGAAGAGTTATTGATGAACTCTGCCACGGATTATAATATCGCGTATCCTGCAATGCTGGAAATATGGGGTGGTACCGATAGCTGCGGACAGACAGAATTGTTAGCCCGCTCACCGCTCGTTGATAATTACAATTGGAAAACATATCATTTACAGGTGGTTCCCACACGTGACTATGCATTTATTACGCTTGCTCCTAACTGGAATGTTGAAGATACTGCATTTACATATAATGGTGTGATGTTGCTTGATAATGTGAATATTGAACTGGCATCTGCTGATACAACATACCCCCAGGCCGAATATAATTATTATTTCAAAAGATACAAGGATGTTATATTGAATCCCCATGCTTTAAGGCCTACAACAGGCGTTGAATTTGAATGGTATCCTTCAGGTGGATTAAGTTGTGATGATTGTGAAAATCCCGTGGTAACTGATTACCTTGAGAAAGTGTATTTTGTTAAAATTACTGATGAATACGGGTGCGTGAGTTATGAAAAATTTAATATTCATTATACCTGCGATTCCGCGTATATTAATTATAATCTTCTTGTATTAGATACTATTGTGGGCAGAAAGCATCAGGTTGAACTAACTGCTTCTGAAAGTCCAACATATGCCTGGTCGCCCGTTTCTTTAGTTGACTGTATTGATTGCCAAACTACAAGAATTCTTGAATCAATGGGAGGGAGTTTCTATGCAAAAGTTGTTGATAAGCAAGGATGTGGATATACCGAGGAATTTATATTGCGTGTAGCAAATTGCGATACGATAATAGAAAATGCCGTGGTAGCGCGATTAGATACAATTATCCAGGTCGGTGAGTCTGTTTTGCTTTCCGCTTCAGGCAGTACTACAGAATATGCCTGGAATAAGCCGGCAGATTTGAGTTGTGATAATTGCAGGGAAACCTTTGCAACACCAAAATATTCATCGGTTTATTATACCAGCATCAGCGATATTTATGATTGTAGCTACCGTGAAGAATTCAGAATTAATGTTGAAATTAGCATTCCCAACGTGATTACTCCCAATAATGACGGGAAAAATGATATCTTTTGTATCCCGGGTCTGGCTCCCGGTTGCAAAATGACCATCATTAGCAGGGATGGAAAACTCATTTTTCAAGAGAACAACTACAAAAATAATTGGCATGCACGTGATCAAAACGGAAATAAAGTACAGGGCGGAACCTACTGGTATACCCTCGAATTTCCCGAAACAGAAGAAATCCATAAAGGATTTATTTACGTGATGTGGTAAGAATAACCCGCACCATTTTATGGTGTGTTTTGTTACTAATTCATTACATGTTCACCCACACCCACGATAAATAACAATAAATTATACTATAGTATGACTATTATATGAACATCGTATCATCTTTACCTCAAATAATAACGATATTTACTGTAATAAAACTGCATTCTTCTGATTTGTTCCCGTGAAAAAACGCAGCGGCACCTATTCGGCGCTTCCGACATGATATTGGCAACGGAAGGTACATGTATTTTCCCCCTTGGGTCAGTGCTTTGACCCATGTATTCACATTTATCATTAACCAGGTTTAACATGCCACCATCAGCATAAGTATCGCATAGAAAATCACCTGATTTATCGCAATTATCACCTGCAACCATTTCGATACCCCCAAAGGTATTACACGTGGTTAGAAGTCCGAGAAAATGACCCAGCATTCTTGCTAAATCAGTAGGCGTGTAATAGCTATTTCTAAGAATAATGGTGTTTTTTCCCGGTTTGTCAGGGTAAAAAGTCAAACCGCATCCTTCAATAGAATCCAAGGTGAGTTTCTCCACCAGGAAAACATTAATCTGGTTGTTCACGGTGAATAAATCTTCCATTTGCTGAATAGCTATCGTATCTTTAATTTCGAAAAATCCAGTATGAGGGTGAACATGAAAACCAGCTCCATAAAAAGAAAGACCCGATTGTTTAAAATATTCAGCAGCTTCAGTTATTGTTTTAAACACTGCAGAGGTATCTGTTGCTGAAGTGTCGTTAAAATCGCGGAATGTATGGATTCTGATACCAATCTCCGCTTTAGAATAAACAGTGTGTGTTGATTCTTCGTCCATATTGTTCATCAGAATATTCAAGTATTTTGGTGTTACCCGGGTTAAATCAGGTAACTGCTGGGCGGTAACCATCCCGGTGACAAACCAGGAAATCAAAGCTAATTTTGATATAACAAGCTTAAAATTCATCATAAAATGCATTGATTTGTCCAACTATTTTAATTTCTGTTCGTCGATTGAGTTGTCTGCCTCCCGGGTTGTCGGTTCCATCCGGGTTGCTGTTGGGTGCCACGGGAACAGATTCCCCGTATCCTTTGGCAATTAGCCTTTCTACTGAAATTCCCCTTTCAATGAGATACCTGACAACACCCTCGGATCTGCGTTGAGATAGTTTTTGGTTGTAATTTTCACTACCCAGGTTATCTGTATGAGAACCAATCTCAATAATAGCATTTGGGAACAAACCGAATAATCCTAATAGGGTGGTATCAATTTTTAATCGTGCCTCACTGGTTAACCTGGCCCTGTCAAATTCATAATAGATATTAAAGCGCATGGTCAGTTCCGGGATATAACTTATCCCGGTTGAACGCAGTGAAAGGGTATCACCACAATCAAGCTCCTGGGTTCTGATGGGTATTCTTTTATCAAAATACCCGTAATTTTTAATGAGCACGAAATAATCTTTGCCTTTTTCCAGTGAAAACCTGAAATTCCCTTTATCATCCGTGTAATCTGTTTTCAATAATATTTCTTCGTCCTCACTGTCCAGGTATAATTGAACTGGAACATTGCTCAAGTAGCCAGTGTCGAGTAAGGTTAAAAAATCACCCTTGAACCTTGATGAGAGGAATTCATACAGATCCTCGCCAGGTATGTTGAAAACGCTGCCGGATAGCGGAATATAAAAACAACCAAGACGCCTGAAATAGAATATATCGTCACAACAGTGCCCATTTTCCAGACTAAGGGCACCATCACGATTGGAGGTGAAATATCCTTCCTGTCCCTGGTTCATTACCGCGGCATAGTAATCATCGAAACGGGAATTAAAAGGAAGGGGAAAGTGTTCGACATCTATCCATTTTCCCATGAAACCCGAGGTTCGGTAAATGTCATAACCCCCATATCCCGGGTGGCCATCGGAGCTAAACCAAAGGCTTCTCGAGTTACTATCATACCAGGGAGTGATTTCGTTGCCCGCTGTATTTATAACGCGTCCAGCGTTCCTGGGTTCACGGAACTCGTTTTCACGACTATTCCAGAAGGTGTACCAAATGTCCATTCCGCCTTTTCCGCCTTCCCTGTCGGAGGAGAAGTACAACAAATCGTTTCCTGTTCTTAAATCTGTTGTAACAGATACCATCATCGAGGAATAGTCGGGATGATTTACGTTATACCCGAGTTTTACCGGATCCTGCCAGGAACTGTCCTTGAACTCAGTTACATGAATATGGCAAATCTCTTTTTCCTGCCAGTTTATTTCTTGCCGGGTAAAATAATACCGTTTCCTGTCATCTGAAAAGGCCCCCTGGTTGATATTTTTCAAATGATTAGCGAAGGGAGGATCCCATTCACCTCTCGCGGTCCATTTACCCTCTTCTATTTGAGCAATTTTTGCTTTTCTTTGGTTTTGGGGTACGTTTTCTTCCATCGTGATATAAAGTAACAGGGTATCGTTGATGGGGTAAGGAGCATATTCCAGGTGTTTCCTGTTCACCCCTCGTCCGGTATGCTTGATCTCGTAATCGGCTGACAGGATGGTATCGTCCCTGGCAATTTTACATCCTTCAACAAGATCATAGACTAGCCTGCGGTAATTCCTGAATTTTTTCTTAAAGCGGGTGTTTCTTCTGAATTGATGAAAAAATACCATAGCGCTATCATATCTTCCCTGGTTCATGCTTAATTTACCCATGTGAAAGAGTGCAAGATGCAGTTTTTCCTTTTTTGAATAGGCTAACCCGTAATAATAAAATGCCTTTTCGTAATCCCTGGCCAGCCGGGATGCCTCTGCCAGTTGAAAACATGCCTTAAAATCCTCTTTATTTTTTTCACAGTAAACAGTGAGATAGTCAATAGCCCCGTAAATGTCTCCATTATGAAAAGCCTGCTTTCCCATTTTTAGATAGTTGTCCTTTGTATCTTGTCCCGCGACAACCATCGACAGGAAAATCAGGATGATTCCTAACCCGTTCTTTTTATTTAAAAAAGTATACATGGTTCCCTGAAATTTTCGGGTTTAGCCCTGTCATAAATATAAATAATGGAAAACTCAAAAGCTCCATAAAAATTACTTGCCTTGCGTAAGGCCGACATGTTAATATCATAATTCAGGGCGAAACTAAAATTATTGAGTTGGATGCCGCCCATGAGAATCAGTGCATCGAAGTTTCTGACAAAATTGGTTCGCATGTACGAACCTCCAAAAACAGAGGCTCTCGAGAAATTAGGTGTTTGAAGTTGTAAATAGGTCAGCCCCCCCGCGATAAACTCACGGGCACCTCCCTGCGATACAACCAGGATTCTTGGGTTGAAGGAAATATTCCTGGAAAATTCAATCAAAACATTACCCGAGAAAGTATATTTTAAAGGGACACGGGGCCACTCGTCTTCCCTATTAAATGATTCAACAGGCCGGTTGATATGATTCATGGATAATCCCGCGCCTGGTAATAAATTCCTGATTTTTTTGCGCCAGGCAATTCCTCCATTTAGGTTAAAATACGCGATGTTTTCATCCAGCAAACCCTCACCATCGGGCAACCCTGGTTCATAAATACCTGAAGACGGATTATATTGCGATGGAAACGTGGTGTTACCATGGTTAAATCCGCGGAATACAAATCCGGGTTGTATCCCGACCGAAAACTGGTTGTTTTTCCAAAATTCGTGATAAGAAAATGAACAGTGAAACCTGTTGGTCGTGAGGGATCCGTTACCGGAAACATCATTTAAATAGATAAACCCGCCACCAAACTGCTGCCCGAGAATCGAAAAGGGTTTATCAAGGGTAAGATCCATTGTTGAATAAGCCTTATTGATAGTTTTCCATTGTGATCGGTAATTGTTGATCAATCGAAAATCCCCGTGGAATCTTCCCGTGTAGGAAGGATTCAAGAGCAGGGGAGAAAAATCTGATTGTGAAAAATGAACATCCTGCCCGCGTAGTATACCGGAAAATGTCAAAAGTATTACAAAATAAGAGACTATAGCCTTCAATAGGTTTCAATGTAAATATACGATGAAACCCACATGTTTTTCAAACACATCAGAGCACGCGAGCTCAACGAAGTTAAATACGATAGTAATAAAATTAGCAACATGTGGGTTCAATCATACCAATGACAATTAAAATTTCATTATGATGAAATAAAAATACAAATTAGGAATGAATGGTTAAAGAAATTGAGGATTTTTTTTGCACCGGCATAACATGAACCAAAATAAATTGTATTTTTATCATAAATTGGTAAATAAGCAAACAGATGTTGTTCCGGTATTTCATTTCAAGGTTTGTTTTTCTGATTGCTTTCATGCATCTTGTATTACATAACAATGCCTATACTCAACCCGATTTCAAAATAGACCGACCTGATCATTGTGCTCCTGCCGTGGTACACTTTCATAACTTGTCAGTTTTACAATCCGGATATTATTTCCTTTGGGATTTAGGCAATAATCAACTTATTGATAATCAGGAATCAAGTTTAAGTGAGGTGTATTCAGAACCAGGTACGTATACTGTTACTCTCTACAAAACAAACGGGATAGATACCAATTCCGTTCAAAAAGAATTCACCTTAAATGCTTCACCAAGGGCAGCTTTTAGTATTTCAAGTACTGAAGGATGCATGCCTCTTGTAACCAGATTTTCTGATATTTCAGAACCAGGGGATGCCAAAATCATAAAAAGAACATGGGACGTGAGAACGGGTGAAGAGTTTTCTGACTCTTCATTCATGTATTCCTATGAAATTCCCGGTAAATATGGCGTGTTATTAAGAGTTACAGATGTAAATGGTTGCAGCGATCACGTGGAAACCGCGGATAACATAACAGTTCATCCTATTCCTGAACCTGCTTTCACGGCAGTTAAAAACAGCGCGTGTAACGCTCCTCTTACTGTCACTTTCATCAATAACACGGTAGGGGAGGGAATCGAGTTTCACTGGAATTTTGGAAATGGAAATGTAAGTTCAGAGCAGTTTCCGACATCTGTTTATACAACAGGGGGAATGTATGATGTTTCATTGGAAGCAACAGGACCAGGTGGCTGTTCTGCAAAAGAAACAAAAAAGGATTATATCAAAGTGGGAAAAATTTCACCTCAGATTTCGGTGACTCATGATTCCGCTATTTTTCCTTTTGAAACAGATACTTTTTGCCCGGGAACTTTGGATTTTCGTATCACGGGAAGTGAAGGAGATGACAATATCTGGATACTGGATAATCACGATCCAGTGAAGACCAATAATTTTACGATAACCTTTTCAGACAGCGGTCATCATGAATTAACACTGGTTGCAGGGTACACGAGTGCCTGTCCCGATACACAATCAAACCGCTTTTTTGTTGATTACCTGGAAGCAGACTTTTTATTGAATGATTCCGTGTTTTGCCAGTTCCCGGTGATTCTTTCTCCCGTGAGCCAATCCATCAATCAAACCCAAATAAATTGGATTTTGCCTTCCGGGAAAGAATCTGAAAAAAATGAACCGTTTGACACTTTGTTTTTGCCGGAAAATATTGATCCTTATGATCATATACCCTTTGTTAAGGATTATGGCATCATTCTTCAGGCATATAACCAAAATGGGTGCAAGGATGAAGCCCTGAAAAATATTAAAGTAACCTTACCATTATCCAGGTTCGTGCCTGATACTACTTCCGGATGTATACCTTTAGAAGTAAGTTTCGCGGATTCAAGCCGGTCCGAAATTCCCTTGTTGAACAATCGTTGGTTTATCAATAAGAATCTCATCGGGGAAAATGTTTCAGGTTTTAAATTTTCATTTTTAGAGGAAGGAGTTCATGAGGTATTCCTGGTTTCTGAAAATTCAGCCGGTTGTATTGATACATCCTATTCTGTTTTTATCAAGACAGGTAAAACGGCACCTATTGAAATTTTTACTTCCCCATTATCGGCTTGTTTTGGTGATTCAATTACAATTGCAGCTACTTCAGCAATTGAGGATTCAGTTGATTACTGGCATTTTTTTTCACCCGGTGTTTTTACCGGGAACCCCGCTTTAAGTGCTGAAATATCTACGCCGGTTTACCCTGAAAAACCTGGTTTTGCACCAGTTTACGCAAGTATGGAATACAATGGTTGCATTTCTGATACAGTACTGGAAGATTATCTTTATCTAAAGGGACCGGCAGGAAGTTTCAGGGATTCTTTTACATGTGAAAATCCTTTCGATTATCATTTTATTTCACGTGTTGAACAGGGTTCCAGTTTAACCTGGCAGGTGGAAGATTCAGTTTTGAATAATAAAAACGACACGGTCCGGTATGTTTTCCCATCTTCGGGTGATTATGATATTTCCCTGACCGCTGAAAATGACACTTCAGGATGCACATGGCAAAAAAGCATGGAAGTGACTGTCCGAAAAGTGAACGCGGCTTTTTTAGCTCCTGCTATAGCATGTGCGGACGAACCTGTTTCTTTTAACGCGGGAACATCAGAAGATTATATTACCGAATGTTACATGGAGGGTTTTTTATGGGATTTTGGCGATTTAACACCACCACGTAGAACTTATCTTGTTGAAAAGTATCATGTATTTAGTGAAAAAGGTAATTATAACGTGCAACTCGTGGTTACTGCCGGTAATGGGTGCACGGACACCGTGAATCATCCGATAACCGTTTTCAAGCCCCTGGCATCCTACACGATCGATAAAGATACAGTATGTGCCCCGGATTTCAATATAAATTTCCAGGCTGATGACAGCGATAATACCATACATTCCTATAGCTGGTTTCCGGGTGATGGTAGTATTATTTCAGGGAATCAGACTCAGGTTCAGCATACATACTATATCAATCAACGGGAAATCATCTACACGGGATTAGAAGTCAAGGACTTTTCAGGGTGTAAATCATATCTTTACAAGCCGGTACAGGTTAACAAACCCGATGCCGGTTTTTACACTATCGAGCGATTGATTTGCAATGGGGAATCGGTTCGTTTTATTCCAACCGGTGATATTCCTGATAGTTACAAGTGGATTTTTGGAGACGGTGATTCGTCACTTGTATCTTCATATCATACATACATTGCAGATGGTATGTTTGATGTAACCTACTCGATTGAAAAAGATGGATGCTTTACTTCCAAAACACGAGTAGATTATATAAACGTGGAAACCGCCAACGCGAAATTCACCGTCGATAATAATACATTTACATGTTATCCTGCAAAACTGACATTCATGCATGTTGATACAAACAGTTCTGTAATTTCCGGGCAATGGGAATTTGCACCCGGGCAAACTTCTCAGACGTACAGGGATTCTATGGTGTATTCATATAATAAACCGGGTATTTTTCAACCTTCATTAGAGATAAGAACTCTTAATGGTTGCACCGACAAACATACTGAAACAATAGAAGTGAGTGGCCCCGAGGGTGATTTTTTTATGTCAAAGGTTGCTGCCTGTCAGGGAGAACTATTAACTTTTACCACTCAATCTTTATCGAATGTTGAATCTTTTACCTGGTTTTTCGGGGATGGTAAGACAGGTACCGATACAGTGCAGGTACACGCTTATAACCAGGGAGGCACTTTTGTGCCTGCTCTTCAGTTGAGAGATGCTCAGGGATGTCAGATTTTAATAAAAAAGGACAGTGTTGAAATTTCAAATTTAAATACATCCATATACCTGAATAAGGAAAATTTGTGCGTTGGTGATACTCTTTATATTCAAAACAATATTTTCGGTTCTGTTCATTCAACGTTATTTTTAGATGACAGTGTTTTGGTTAACAATGCACGTGGATACACGTTATTTGCCAACAAACCAGGGCAATATAATCTTACCCTGGTAGGAGAAGATCCGGTTCAGTGCCGGGATACATCAACCCGGCCATTTACCGTTCATGCACTCCCGGAACTTGAATTAATGGATGATACCACTGTTTGCCAGGGAGAGGAAATTATGTTGTACGCTTTGAGTGAAGAAGGTAACATAATATCATGGTTTCCTGCTAATTACCTGAGTGATTCACATTCGCCTTTCCCTCGGTCTTCACCGGAAGTGCCAGTAAGTTATACTGTTACAGCTACTAACCCGGCAGGCTGTATTACCAGTGACGTGATGAGTATTAACATAATAAATCATCCTGCATTGCATACCCGGCCAACGCGTGATACCGTGATTTCCATCGGACAGCGAATAACATTATCGGCCTTTACCAATACTAATGATGGTGTTACCTGGCAACCTGATTACATGATTAGCTGCACCGATTGTAATAACCCGGAAGTAAGACCATTTAAAACTACATCATACGTTGTAACTTCAGAAAACCAGTGCTTTGCAGTTTCCGATTCGATTACAGTTTTCGTGTTGATTGATTTTACCCTTGAAATGCCGGATGCATTTACTCCCAATGGCGATGGCGTAAATGATGTCGTGCACGTGCAAGGAAAAAAAATAAATAAGCTTATCGATTTTAAAGTATTCAACCGGTGGGGGAACCTTGTTTTTGAAACCACTGATCTAAACGAGGGATGGGATGGTACCTTAAAAGGTAAACGTTTACCGACTGATACCTATACATACATGATTAGGGCCCTAACCATTCACGATTACGAGGTTTTTAAAAAGGGAACAATCCTGTTATTGGATTAATCACCACTCAATCACTACTTAATCACCACCTAATCACCACCGGAAGGGAAGTGCCATCGTTTTAAAACGTCCCGTAAATACTATATTCTTCCGTGTTGCAAAATATTGATGAAAAGATATAAAATCCTGGCCGGTTGGTTTCCATCTTCCTTTCCAGGTGAAGAACAGGATGGTTCTTCTTAATTTTTAAATGATTACTGATATTTTTATTGGCAGGAATGGCTTTCAGTCTTTGTTCACCTCCTTTGATTTCAACGTGATAGAATTTTCTTAAAACATCAAAAAGTGATTTATCGTCCAGGCTCCTTGAAGTAAAACGTGGCAAATTGATGTTGGGAAGGTAGTTAATGTCATAAAAAATGGGTTTGCCGCTAAATAACCTTAAGCGCTCGAGGTATATGCAACCGGATTCCAGCAATCCGGGTTCAAGCGGAAACATAAAATCCTCTTCCCAGGGTTGTATCACGGGTCCTTTAATTACCCTTGTTTTAAGATTTGAACTCCCCAGCGCACTAGTAGTTCCTGAAATTGATAATATGCCAATTTCTCTTGACGGGCCCTTTACAATACTGCCTTTCCCCTGGTGTTTTATGATATAACCCTCGTTGACGAGAGATGATAAAGCCTGCCGCACTGTTGGCCTGGTAAGATGATAGGTGGCACAAAGATCATTTTCCGAGGGGAGCAGGTCTCCTTGCTTGTAAACCCCCTCCATAATGTGCTTTCTCAGGATTTCATATAATTTCCTGTGTTGCGGAATGTTTTTACCAAAATCCATTCTGTTGATTTTGATGCAAATATAAATAATTTATGAATTAAAGTATAAATATTTGTAAATATAATTAATTTTACTTGTAAATACAAGTAGTTAATTGTATATTTGCAATCGTTATTATTAAAGATTTATTGTCAAAATGGATTGTTAGTCTCCATTACATGTAAATACAAGTATTTAAATATTTAATTATGGCAATTCCTGTTATCATGCCCAAGCAGGGCCAATCAGTTGAAACCTGTGTGATTACCCAGTGGTTTAAGAAACCGGGTGATAAGGTAAATGAAGGAGATATCCTTTTTGGATACGAAACGGACAAGGCTTCTTTCGAGGAAGAAGCCAAAACCAGCGGAACCCTTCTCGCCGTGTTTTACGAAGAAGGTGACGAAGTACCCGTGTTACAAAACATGGCCGTGATTGGTGAGGAGGGTGAAGATGTTGAATCTTTCCGCGCGGGTGATAATAAGGATGAACCTGCCAGTGAAACTGAACAAGTTAAGGAAGAGGTCCAGCAGGAAGGAGCTGCCGTGAAAAGGGCGGAACATAAAGAGGAGGTAGCACCTGAAATATCAGGAGAACCGGTGACGGAAACTACCGGTAGGGTTGCTATTTCACCAAGAGCAAAACACAAGGCAGGATCACACGGCCTGGAGTATCGGAATATAAAGGGAACTGGTCCTGGCGGAAGAATTATTGAAAAAGATATTGATGAAGCGGCTAAGAAATCTTCATCTTACACCGTGTTGGCAGGCGAGATGGCCTCGAAAAAAGAAGTTGCCGGTATGAAAACCGGTACAGGTATTGGTGGTAGAATTACTGATGAAGATCTGAAAAAAGCCCCGGTTTCAGCTGGTGAAGACAGTACCTTGAAAAAACTTTCAAATATCCGGAAGATTATCGCTGGAAACATGCAGGCCTCCCTGGCTAACTCCGCGCAACTTACTCATCACATGAGTGCTGATGCCAGGAAATTACTTGATTACAGGAAAAAATTCAAAGCTGCTCATGCAGGGGGTAATTCAGAGAACATTACTATTAATGACATGGTTTGCTTTGCCGTAATAAAGGCGTTGAAAAGGCATCCTGACATGAATTCTCATTTCCTGGACGATTCCATCCGCTCTTTTAACAATGTGCACCTCGGGTTTGCCGTGGATACAGAACGGGGATTGATGGTGCCTTCTCTCAGAAATGCTGATGATTTAAATATCCAGGGATTATCCCGTAATATAAAAGAACTGGCTGAAAAATGCCGGAAAGGTGCGGTTGATCCTGAACTGCTATCCAGTCAGGCTGCATCTTTCACGATATCTAACCTGGGGGCATACGGTGTTGAAATGTTCACGCCGGTACTTAATCTCCCCCAATCAGGTATTCTGGGTGTATGTGCTATCACTCAACGACCTGCAGAATTGGGTGGGGGTGTGATTGGATTTGTACCATATATTGGTTTGTCATTAACTTACGATCACCGTTCGGTTGATGGTGCACCAGCCTCTGCTTTCCTGAAGGAAGTGAAGGAAGAAATTGAAAATCTCGAATTCGATATTTAAAATACTGGAATTATGATATACGATCTGGCAATTATTGGTGCAGGACCTGCCGGTTACGTTGCAGCAGAAAGAGCTGCCAAAAAAGGATTAAAAACCATTCTTTTCGATAAAAATAAATTGGGTGGTGTATGTTTGAACGAGGGCTGCATACCTACAAAAACACTCTTGTATACAGCTAAACTATACGAGAGTGCTAAAGAAGGCGCAAAATATGGGATCCTGGTGGATAACGTTGGATTCGATTTTGCTAAAATCATGAAAAGGAAAGATAAGGTAGTTAAAAAACTCGTTGGCGGCGTGGGTGCAAAAATGAAAAACCATGGTGTTGATGTGGTTTATGGCGAGGCAAGAATAAAAGAACAGAAATCCGGTGAAATTAAAATTGAAGCAAACGATGATCTGCACTCTTGTAAAAATTTACTGGTAGCTACCGGAAGTGAAGCTTATGTTCCTCCAATACCTGGTCTTGATCGTGAAAAAATTTATACCAACAAGGAAATATTGGAAATTAAAGATTTACCGGAAGAACTGATCGTGATCGGTGGCGGCGTGGTGGGAACCGAGTTCGCCGGTTTTTTCAGTTCCATGGGTACTAAAGTTACCGTTATCGAGATGTTGCCGGAAATTCTGCCGGGTATCGATACCGGATTTAGTTCCATGTTGCGTGAGGAGATGGAAAAGAAAGGTATTGTGTTCCATCTCGGGGCCCGGGTAACCAAGGTTAGCGAAAACATGGTTACTTTTGTTAAAAACGGAACCGAATCAAAAGTAACCGGTGCAAAAATTCTGGTTAGCGTGGGAAGAAAGCCTGTAACCGGTGGGATAGGCCTCGAAAAACTGGGAGTTGAGTTGGTAAACGGCGCTGTTAAAATTGACAGTCGCTGCAGAACCAATCTACCCAACGTTTTCGCGGCAGGTGATGTTACAGGTTTTTCTCTCCTGGCCCATACTGCAAGCCGTGAAGGTGAGGTTGTTGTGAATAACCTTTCCGGAAGAAGAGATATCATGCGTTACATGGCTATTCCTGCTGTCGTGTACACGAACCCGGAAATTTCTTCCGTGGGTTTAACCGAGCAGGAAGCTATAAAAAGGAAGATTAATCACAAGGTTAAATCATTGCCAATGGCTTACGCTGGAAGATTCGTCGCGGAGAACGAGGGAAAAAATGGATTATGCAAAATTATTACCGGTGAACATGACCAATTACTCGGGGTTCACATGATTGGCAATCCTTCTTCAGAAATCATATATGGTGCTGCCATGGCAATAGAGATGCAAATGAGAATAAGGGATATTGAAGAAGTGGTGTTCCCCCATCCAACCGTCTCCGAAATATTTAAAGAAACAGCTTTTGCTTTTTAATAATTACGTGAAATTAAACATAAAATCATACAAAAATGCCTAAATGTCAGTTCATTGACCCGAAAATTTCCCGCCAGCCTGGCGAGATCAAGTTTGGTACAATACCGGTAAACAAGTACAACAAAACACTGAAAGATGAACGAGCCAACTATTCGGATGAAGATCTTACCCGGATTTATCACGACATGTTCGTGATTCGCGAGTTCGAAACCATGCTAAACCAGATTAAAATACAAGGTGAATATAACGGGATTCCATATAATCATCCTGGTCCTGCTCACCTTTCCATCGGTCAGGAAGCTTCTGCTGTAGGAATGGCTTATAATCTCACTCAAGAGGATTATATCTTCGGTTCCCACAGGAGTCATGGTGAAATACTTGCAAAGGGATTGTCTTCAATTTCATTTTTAGAAGAAGATGAGTTGATGCAAATCATGAAATCTTATTTTAACGGGAATACCCTGGGTGTGGTTGAGAAAGATTTCAAGGGATCCGTTAAAGAACTGGGTATCCGATTCCTCCTGTATGGTACTTTGGCAGAGATATTTGCCCGCGAGAACGGTTTTAACAAGGGGCTGGGTGGTTCGATGCATGCTTTCTTTACCCCGTTTGGTGTTTACCCGAACAATGCTATTGTTGGTGGTTCTGGCGATATCTCAGTGGGTGCGGCGCTGTTCAAAAAAGTAAATCGCAAACCGGGAATCGTTGTGGCCAATATCGGTGATGCCTCAATGGGGTGTGGTCCGGTTTGGGAAGGAATGATGTTTGCCGCCATGGATCAGTTTAAGAAGTTGTGGAATGGAGATATGAAAGGTGGTCTGCCAATTATCTTCAATTTCATGAATAACCAGTATGGCATGGGCGGTCAAACCCAGGGCGAAACCATGGGGTACGATATGCTGGCCAGGGTAGGTGCAGGGGTAAATCCCGAGATGATGCATGCCGAGCGAGTGGATGGTTATAATCCTCTTGCCGTGATCGATGCTTTTAAAAGGAAAAAGAAAATCCTGGAAGACAAAAAAGGACCTGTTTTGCTCGACACCCTTACCTACAGGTTCAGTGGCCATTCACCTTCCGATGCTTCTTCTTACAGGGAAAAAGAAGAAATTGACGAGTGGCAAAAGGTAGACTCTCTCCTTTCTTTCGGGAAAGAATTAGTCGATAACAAGGTAGTTTTCCCTGAAAAAATAGAGGAAATCCAGGAAAAAACCAGAAACATGATTACCGAAATCATGAAACTCGCCGTGAATGATGAGATTTCACCACGGATGAACCTGGAAAGGGATCCCAATGGTATCGGGAAAATGATGTTTTCCAATGGATCATTCGATAAAATGGAAGACAGGGAACCTGACGTGCTGATGCCATTAGAGGAGAATCCCCGGGTGAAACAAATTCAGAAAAAAGAACGATTTGCTTTTGATAAGGATGGAAAACCATTTTCAAAAATTAAAACATATCAGTTGCGCGATGGTATTTTCGAGGCTATAGTAGACAGGTATTACAAGGATCCAACCCTCGTTGCCTACGGGGAAGAAAACCGCGACTGGGGTGGTGCATTTGCCGTTTACCGGGGCTTAACAGAAGCTTTACCTTACCATCGCCTTTTTAATTCTCCTATTTCAGAAGGTGCTATCGTGGGAACAGCTATTGGTTACGGCATGTGCGGTGGACGTGTTATCGCGGAGATCATGTACTGTGATTTCCTGGGCCGATCGGGTGACGAGGTTTTTAACCAGCTTCCCAAATGGCAGGCCATGAGTGGTAATCTTATTAAAATGCCCGTGGTTATTAGGGTATCAGTTGGTTCAAAATATGGTGCCCAGCACTCGCAGGACTGGTCGGCCTTGGTTTCTCATATCCCGGGATTAAAAGTAGTATTCCCGGTAACACCATACGATGCCAAGGGATTAATGAATGCCGCTTTACAAGGTACCGACCCGGTTATTTTCTTTGAAAGCCAGAGAATTTATGATATCGGTGAGATGTTCCACGAGGGAGGAGTTCCGGAAGAATATTACGAGATCCCGCTTGGTGAACCTGATGTGAAAAAACAAGGTGAAGATATTACAATTCTATCCATTGGTGCAACACTTTACAAGGCTATTGCCGCTGCTGATATTTTAAAAGAAAAATATGGCATGTCAGCCGAGATTATTGATGCAAGAACCCTGGTTCCTTTCAATTACGAACCGGTGATTGAATCCGTCAGGAAAACAGGCCGAATTGTTCTGACAAGTGATGCAAACAGCCGTGGATCATTCCTCAAGGAAATGGCTCAAACGATTACTGAATTGGCTTTCGATTACCTGGATGCACCTCCCGTGGTAGTGGGCGCACGTAACTGGATTGTACCCGCGCACGAGATGGAAGATTATTATTTCCCCCAGGAAAGCTGGATATTAGACGCGATTCACGAGAAAATTATTCCCCTGAAGGGGCACGCGGTATCGGGTAACTATACATATAATGAACAAATCAGGCTTAACAAGGAGGGGATTTAATCTCCTCCTTTTTTTAAATAGCAAATTGCTTCCGGTTCGAATCTTTAAACTGATACTATTTTTTATTAACTTTACGGTGCCCGGGATTAATGAAATATACACCTTTTTTCAGGGTTAATTTGAAATGAAAATCAAGTGAATTAATGAAGAAAATTATCATATTCGGTGCAGGGAAAATTGGAAGATCTTTTATCGGCCAGCTATTTAACATGTCTGGATACGAGGTAGTTTTTATCGATAAAAATGAAAAATTAATCAATGACCTGAACCGCGAGAAATCCTACAAAATTATCATCAAGGGAAAAAAAGAAGATGATATTCTGGTTGACAATATTCGAGGGGTTATATTATCTGACCATCAAAAAGTATTTGACGAAATGGTAGATACTGACCTATGGGCAATTTCTGTAGGTTTCATATACCTGCCCGATTTATTGCCGGTTATTGCAGGGGGATTAAGCAAGCGCTACGAGATAAAACCTCAAAATCCGGTTGATATTATCGTGGCTGAGAATCTCCGAAATTCTGCCGATTACGTGTATGAATCTTTAATGGAGCATTTGCCTGCTGAATTTCCTTTTAAAGCATACATTGGAATTATTGAAACCAGCATTGGCAAAATGGTACCGACCATGACTGAAGAGGATTTAAAAAAAGATCCATTGCTTCTTTTTGCCGAGCCATACAATACCCTTATTCTTGACAAGAAAAGCTTTAAAAACCCTCTACCTAAGGTAAAGGGACTTGATTATAAGTCAAATATAAAGGCCTGGGTCGATAGGAAGTCTTTCCTGCATAACCTGGGACATGCCGTTACAGCGTACGTGGGATACATTAACAATCCGGAGTTTAAGTTTATTTACGAGGTATTGAAAGAACCTGACTTGAAAGAAATTGTGAGAGATACAATGATACAATCTGCAACAGCAGTGCAAAAGCATTATCCCAGGGAATTTACCTTGAAAGAACTTATAAGACATGTAGATGATTTATTGGCACGTTTCTCGAATGTTCACCTGAAAGATACAATTTACCGTGTTGGATATGATCTGCAAAGAAAGTTAAGTGGTGACGACAGGCTGGCAGGGGCAATTAAACTGGCCATTGAACATGATTTACCTTATGATCAAATGTTATATGCCCTGGTTTGCGGTATCTATTTCAGGGGAAGAGATGAAAATGGAGATGTTTTTCGCCCCGATGTCCAGTTTTTCCATGAATACGGTACAGACTTGGAAAAAATACTAATCAAGGTTGCAGGGTTCTCGCCGGCAGAACATCAGGACGTTTTCAGGCAGGCACTCTTGTTTCAAAAAAATATCGATTCCATGCTTCGGCTCAGGGAAATGAAAATTACCTGATTGTTTAAAACCCATTGTATTAACAGCCTAAAATTTAAAACAGTGACAAAGAAAGAGATGATAGCCCGGATTCGTTCAAAATCAGGTTTTATTTGCGATATGGACGGTGTAATCTATCATGGAAATAAATTGCTTCCCGGCGTTGTGGAATTCGTGAAATGGCTGAGGGAAGAAAAAAAGAAATTCCTTTTTCTAACCAATTCATCTGAAAGAACTCCCAGGGAACTATATGAAAAACTGAAAAGGCTGGGCATTGAAGTGGATAAAAATGTATTTTACACGAGCGCGCTGGCAACCGCTGCTTTTTTGAATAGTCAGCATCCCAGGGGAAGTGCATATATCATTGGAGAAGCAGGGTTAATTAACGCGCTGTATAACGTGGGTTATACCATGAACAGCGTGGACCCGGATTACGTGGTGGTGGGTGAAACACGGGCTTATTCCTATGAAAGGATTGAACACGCCGTGAACCTGGTAATCAAAGGTGCCAAGCTGATCGGAACAAATCCTGATATCAGTGGTCCAATTGAAAACGGGATCGCGCCAGCCACGAAAGCACTCATCTCACCTATTGAAATTGCCGCGGGCAAAAAAGCATATTACGTGGGAAAACCTAATCCGCTGATGATGCGAATCGCGTTACGTAAATTGAATTGTAACCGGGAGGAAAGTATAATAATTGGTGATCGGATGGACACCGATATAATCGCTGGAATTGAATCTGAAATCGATAACCTTTTGGTATTGAGCGGAATCACTACTAAAGTAACGATTGATGATTTTCCCTATAAACCCAAGTACGTGCTCAATGGTGTGGCCGATTTGATTGAAAAATGAATTGCTGAATTCAATTGATAAATTGTATATGATTAAAGGTGTTTTATTTGACATGGATGGCGTGTTGCTGGATTCTGAAAAGTATATTGCTGAGGCGGCCATTCAAATGTTCCGTGAAATGGGGCTGGATGTAAAAAAAGAAGATTTTATACCTTTTGTTGGAGCTGGTGAAGACCGCTACCTTGGAGGAGTAGCCGAAAAATACAATTTCCCTTACGTGCTGGAACAAATAAAGAAAAGAGCTTACGAGATTTATGGTGAATTAGTGGCTGGAAAACTCAAACCCATGGCCGGCGTAGAGGATTTTATTAAAAAATGCAGGGAAAAAGATTTGAAAATGGCAGTGGCAACCAGTGCCGATAAAGTAAAAATGCTAATCAACCTGAAAGAAACAGGCTTAAACAAGGACATGTTTGATGTACTGATCAATGGATTGGACGTAGAAAAGAAAAAACCTGATCCGGAAATTTACCTGAAAGCAGCATCGGAACTCGGTCTTGACCCGAAAGAATGCCTGGTCGTGGAAGATGCAATTAATGGTGTAAAAGCTGCCAAGGCTGCAGGATCAAAATGTTTGGCAGTTACAACCAGTTTTTCGAAAAAAGAATTATCTGAAGCAGACTGGATAACGGATAGCCTGGAGCATATACCTGAAGATGTTCTAAATTGGTGATCATGAATTTTTTTACCAATAATTGATTAAATTATGGAATACAGGAAACTACCAAAAACAGACATTGAAATTTCCGCGTTGGCATTTGGTGCATGGGCCATTGGAGGATGGATGTGGGGAGGTGCCGATAAAAAAGATGCCATAAAAGCAATTCACACAGCCATGGATGAAGGCATTACTACTATCGATACTGCCCCTGTTTATGGTATGGGAAAAAGTGAAACCATCGTCGGTGAAGCCATCAAGGGACATAGGAATGATGTTAAGATTTTAACAAAGTTTGGTTTGACATGGGAACTAAAAAAAGGAGAATTTTATTTTGAATCAACAGATAACAGGGGGAAACCTGTTGATATATATAAATACGCGGCGAAAGATCGCGTGATTAAAGAATGCGAGGATAGTTTAAAACGATTAAATACGGATTATATTGACTTGCTGCAAATTCACTGGCCCGATCCCACAACACCAGTCGAGGAAACCATGGAAGCATTTCAGATTTTATTACAACAGGGGAAAATAAGGGCAGCGGGTGTTTGCAATTTCCATGTTGATTTGCTCAAAGAGGCAATGAAAAACGTAGAACTGGTTTCAAATCAGGTACCATATAGCATGGTAAAAAGAGATATTGAAAATGACCTGGTGCCTTATTGCCTGGAAAATAATATTGGAATCCTTGCCTACAGCCCACTTCAAAGGGGCGTGTTGACCGGTAAGTTTAAACCAGGCCATGAATTTAACGAGGGCGATTCCAGAACCAATGCCCCGGAATACAAAGAACCTAACCTGTCCAGGATTAATAACTTCCTTGATCAAATTAAACCCGTTGCCGAAGCACATGATGCAACGTTAGCGCAGTTGGTTTTGAACTGGACTCTTTACCGGCCCGGTATTACTTGTGTTTTGGCAGGGGCCCGGAATGAAATGCAAGTTAAAGATAACGTGAAAGCACTTTCTTTCAAACTTTCAGGGGATGAAGTGGAAACAATTAATGATTTATTAAACAACCTGGTAATTGAAAGAAATAAAAAGTAAGATTACTAAACTTTAAGATTAAACGAACATGACCGTATTTAAAGAATTTCCTGCAAAAGATGAATTGTTAAACTGGTACAAAAAAACAGGGAATAATGTTGTCAGGGAGGTTAACGCCCATTTTCACACGCCTTTTTCCTTCAGCGCTTTTAAAAATATTGAAGAGGTTTTCGAACTGGCGAACAAGGAAAATGTAGAGGTACTCGGAATTAACGATTTTTTCGTGGCCGATGGTTACGATGAATTTTACAGTAATTGTCTCAAGAACAATAAATTTCCACTCTTTAACATTGAATTCATCGGGCTGTTAAAAGAAGAAATGAAGAAAGGGATGAGAATCAATGATCCAAATAACCCGGGGAGAACTTATTTCAGCGGGAAAGGCCTCGATTATCCCTTTAACCTGCCCGGGAAATTTGCAAAAAGGCTGGAAGAGTTGCGTGAAGAAACGCAGGTGCAGGTTAAAGAAATGACAAGAAAAGCTGCTGCTTTATTACAAGCCCTCGATAGTGATATTGTCCTTGATTTCGATACGATGAAAAAAAAATACGCGAAAAAACTGGTTCGTGAGCGGCATATCGCGAAGGCAATCAGGGAAGTTATTTATGATAAATACTTGGATGATATAGCCAGGAAAGATTTTCTTGAAAAACTTTATGATAAAACTCCAAAATCACCCGTGAATGATCACGCGGCTACCGAAAATGAAATTCGCGGAAATTTGTTAAAAGCAGGAGGAAAAGCTTTCGTGGCGGAAGATGAAAGATCATTCCTGGAAATCGACAAGATCAAATCAATTATTCTTAATGCTGGCGGTATTCCTTGCTATCCTGTATTACTGGACGATAAAGATGGTAATATTACTGAATTTGAAGCTGATAAAGAACAGCTCCTTGAAAAACTGGTAGAATACGGTGTATATTGCATTGAGTTGATTCCCGGTCGTAATGATGCTGATATCCTTGAAGATTTCGTGAAGTTCTTTGACGATCAAAAGTTTATTATTCTCCTGGGGACCGAACACAATACCCCCGACTTGATCCCTCTATCAATCACTACCCGTGGTGGACATCCTTTATCGCCCTATCTAAAAAAGGTAAACTACGAGGGTGCATGTGTATTAGCTGCCCATCAATACCTGAGAGCAAGGGGAGAAAAAGGTTATATACATCCCTGTGGAACTGCAGCCAGGGATAGCAAAAATGAATTTGTTGAATTGGGTAAAGCCGTGATCGAACGATTTATTAACATGTAAAACATCGAATTTTTATAACAAATGCATAAAGATATAAAAGAACTCATTGAAATATCCCGGTTTTACGGGCAGAATAAAAAATTTGTAATTGCCGGGGGAGGTAATACTTCTTTCAAGAACGACAAGTATATTTGGATTAAGGCAAGTGGAACAAGCCTGGAAAACATTGATGAGAGTGGTTTTACCCAGCTTGATAGGGAAAAAGTCAAAATTATTGCTTCCCGTGATTACAGTGATGAGCCAAATGAAAGAGAACAACAGGTAAAAAACGATCTTTTCCTTGCCAGTGTTGAACCAGACAAAAATCTCCGGCCTTCGGTTAAAACGTCACTGCATAATTTAATTGATTTTCCTTTTGTCGTGCATCTTCATCCTACACTCGTCAACGGTCTGCTCTGCAGCCGGAATTCTAAATCTAAAACGTCCGAACTATTTGGCGATGATGCACTTTATATTTCTTATACCGATCCGGGATATGTTTTGTTTAAGAAAGTTGAAGAAGAGGTTGAAATCTACAGGAAGAAACATGGTAAAGAACCCCGAGTCATTTTCCTGGAAAATCATGGGGTTTTCGTGGGTGGAGAAACTGCAGAATCAATTCGCGGTATATATGATAACATTTTCGAGAAAATTGAGGCAATAACCGGCCCCGAACCTGATCAAACGATTTTACCTGTTGATGAGAATGTGCAAGATTTTTTGCCGGTCCTACGCATGTTATTATCAGAAGCAAGAATTAAGGTTGTAAAATCGCGGCATGATACGTTAATTGCTTCTTTTTACGAAACAGATAGCCGGTTCAGGAAAGTAGCTTTACCTTTTACACCGGATACAATCGTTTATTGCAAATCGAAGTATCTCTATGTTGAGAAATCCAATACCCCGGCTGAAATCATTCAAAGTGTTAAATACCAGTTAGAAAGGTTTAAATCGGAATATGGCTTTTTACCTAAGCTAATCATGATCAAAGGATACGGGCTGTTTGCATTCGATGATACTCACGAGGGAGCTGAAACAACCCTCGATGTTTACCACGACTTGTTGAAAATTAGTTATTACTCCGAATTTTTTGGTGGACCCCGGTTCATGTCATTGGATCAAATCAGTTTCATCGAATCCTGGGAGGTTGAAAACTATCGCCGCAAAGTGGCTGCAGGAAAAGATGTTGACACGGGTATAGCAAATAAAATTATAGTGATCACAGGGGCAGCCCAGGGATTCGGTGCCGGTATCGCGGAGCAACTATTTAACAGGGGAGCCAACGTGATTATTGCTGATTTAAATGAAGAATTGGGCCTTGAACTGGCTGAAAAATTGAATGGTAAACCGGGCAATAAAAACAGGGCGGTTTGTTTTAAAACTGATGTTGCCGACCCCTTGTCCGTTAAAGAATTGGTGTTAAGAGCGGTGGAAGAATTCGGTGGATTAGATGTATTTATATCAAACGCTGGTATATTAAGAGCCGGGGGCTTGGATGAAATGGATGAGAAAACCTTCTCTTTGATGACGAAGGTCAATTACGAGGCCTATTTTGTCTGTGCAAAGTATGCTTCGGCTGTCATGAAGTTGCAACATGAATACAAACCCGGGTATTTCATGGATATTATCCAGGTGAATTCAAAATCCGGATTAAAAGGCAGTAATAAGAATTTTGCATACGCGGGTGGTAAATTTGGAGGAATTGGTCTTACCCAGTCTTTTGCACTGGAACTTATGCCTTACAATATCAAGGTGAATTCCATTTGCCCTGGTAATTTCTTTGACGGTCCGTTGTGGTCTGATCCTAAAAACGGGTTATTTGTTCAATATTTACATGCAGGTAAAGTGCCAGGTGCCAGATCTATCGAAGATGTAAAAAAACACTACGAGGAGCAAGTTCCAGCGAAAAGAGGTTGTACGGTACCTGACGTGGTAAAAGCTATTTTATACGCGATAGGGCAGGAGTATGAAACAGGACAGGCTATCCCGGTTACCGGGGGACAAAACATGTTGCATTGATCGTGGAAATACATGAATTAAATATTTAATTGCCATGACTATAGTAGATTTAATTCAGGCTATGCTGGCCCCGGGAATCATGATATCTGCCTGCGGGTTGCTATTACTCGGTATGAACAATAAATATTCACTGGTTGTTAATCGAATCAGGTTACTCGATGATGAAAAGCGAAAGCTCAAGGGAACATACACGAAATCAATAGTGGAAGAAAACCGGTTCAATAGCATCCAATTGCAGCTTATTAAGTTCGGGTACCGGATTAAAATGGTGCGAAACGCGGTAATATCATACTCGCTAGCTGTTGGCTTTTTTATCATGACATGCCTGGCTATCGGGCTCCGGTTCTCTTTGGAAGATAAAGGTGGTGCAGCATTTGCCCTGATACTTTTTCTGGCTGGTATGATTTCCGTTTTTTTCGGGGTGTTATTTGCTGTAATAGAAGTGATTAAAGGATATGAAATAGTACAAATTGAAATTAAACAGGATAATCAAGAATAATTAGATGAAA
>CAYRRV010000010.1:89739-95259 GCA_964426725.1 uncultured Bacteroidales bacterium
GATGAAAACAAAAGCGGTAAGAATATACGGGAAAGACGATTTAAGACTGGAGGAGTTTGAACTTCCTGAGATGAAAGATGATGAAATACTGGCACAGGTTATTTCAGACAGTATTTGCATGTCGTCATACAAGGCTACCAAACAAGGAGCAGATCACAAACGTGTACCGGATGACGTGCACGTGAATCCAACAATGATTGGACACGAGTTTAGTGGTATAATCCTTGAAGTAGGAAAGAAATGGCAACACCAATTTAAACCGGGGCAGAAGTTTTCGATCCAACCCGCGCTCAATTACAAGGGAAGTCTTGATGCACCGGGCTATTCATATCGGTACGTGGGAGGTGACGCAACCCATGTTATTATCCCGAAAGATGTTATGGAAATGGATTGTTTGTTGCCTTATAATGGGGATAGTTTTTTCCAGGCTTCACTTTCTGAACCCATGTCGTGTATCATTGGTGCTTTTCATGCCAACTACCATACAAAATATGGCGTTTACGAGCATTACATGGGGATAAAAGAAGGAGGTATGATGGCTATTCTGGCAGGAGTAGGCCCCATGGGACTGGGGGCCATAGATTATGCCTTGCATTGCGACAGGAAACCTTCATTGTTGGTAGTGACAGATATTGATGAAGCAAGATTGGAACGAGCAGCATCCATTCACACTGTTGAAGAAGCAAAAAAACAAGGCATAACACTCATTTACGTGAATACCTCGAAAGTGAGCGATCCTGTTGAAAATCTAAAAGCATTGACCGGTGGAAAAGGATTTGATGACGTGTTCGTGTTTGCTCCCGTGAAACAAGTAATTGAACAAGGGGATAAAATTCTTGGATTTGATGGTTGCCTCAATTTCTTCGCCGGTCCATCCAATCCTGATTTCACTGCCGGGTTCAATTTCTATAATGTGCATTATGCATTCACGCATATTGTAGGTACCAGCGGTGGAAACACGAACGACATGAAAGAAGCACTGGACATGATGTCGGAAGGTAAAATAAACCCGGCGGCCATGATCACGCACGTGGGCGGACTGGATGCGGTTATAGATACAACAAAAAGATTACCCGAGATCCCGGGTGGTAAAAAACTTATATACACTAACATAAAAATGCCATTGGTAGCGATTGAAGAATTCGAAGAAAAAGGTAAGTCCAATACACTTTTTGCCGAATTACACGAATTAGTATCTGCCAACAATGGCATTTGGTCTGGTGAGGCAGAAAAATATTTACTTGAGAATGCCGAGAAAATTTGAGTAGGATTTTCTCGTTACTAGTGTCATGTCAATGGAAAAATGACGGTTTATCTATGCCACAAGTCCTACATGATGGACATCTTTTCTGCCATATCAAGTGTGACGCGTCACTAGTTTATTTACATTTTATTTAGACATAATTAATTCCCTCGATCCGGATAATTTTGTAACTTGCTTTTTCAAAACCAAAAACCCTTCAATATGAAAGCACTAAAAATTATCCTTATCAGTCTTGGGATCATCCTTGGAATTCTTTTAATTATTTATCTCGTTGCTCCTACAGAAGTGGTCGTCGAGCGCTCAAAGAAAATGGACGCTCCGGTTACTACAATTTTTAATCAGGTAAATAATCTTAAAAATTGGGAAGATTGGTCGCCCTGGCACAAAATCGACCCTGGTATGCAAATAACGTATGAAAAGGAGGAAGGCGAAGGTGCATCTTATTCATGGCAAAGTGATCATGGTAGAGTAGGCGATGGTGCATTGAAAATTCTTGAAAGTATTCCCTATGAATATATCGAAACAGAAATGAACTTTGGAGAACAAGGTATTGCTAATGGATATTACCGTTTCGAGGAAATAGATGATAGTGTAATGGTAACCTGGGGAATGATTACCGAAGTGGGATGGAATCCCATGGGAAAGTTTTTTGGTTTATTCATGGATAAAATGGTAGGGTCTGACTTCGAACAAGGTCTCGAAAATCTTGCAGAAGTGAGTAAAAAAGAAGCTGAAAAAATGAAAGGTGCCTTCCAGGTGAACCTGGAAGAAATAGGACCATATACATTTATCGGGCTGCCTTATACAACAACAATGGATGAAATAGGGAACAGCATTGGTCAGGCATTCGGAAAACTGGTTAATTATATCGAGCGAAATGAATTACAAATGGCTGGTGCATCCTTTGTGATGTATCATTCCTGGTCAGATACTGCAGTTGTTATGGAACCTGCTATACCTGTCAATAAAAAAGTCAACGCGGAAGAAAGTTACCACGTGGGGGAATTACATGAAATGGAAGCGGCTGTTATTGATTATTACGGCGCTTACGATAAAATTGGTATAGCTCATGAAACCATGGATGAGTGGTTAGCCAGTAATCACAGGGAACATGGAGGACCGGTTATGGAAGTTTATAAGACCGATCCCATTTCGGAACCCGATACAACCAAGTGGCTTACTAAAGTTATATACCCCTTGAAGTAATTACTTTTTTTGGCACAATCTTTTCTCTTTATCCCTGGAATGTATTAATTTCAGGATCATGAAAGAAGCTCTTTACTTTAAAAAACTTGAAAATAAGCGGGTAGACTGTTATTTGTGTCCTCATAATTGTCAGATTGAAAATGGTAAGACAGGAATTTGCGGTGTTCGAATTAACCGTGACGGAGAATTATATTCCGTTAATTATGGAAAAATATCCTCGGCAGCTTTCGATCCCATTGAAAAAAAACCCTTGTATCATTTCTATCCTGGTTCCCTCATTTTTTCCATTGGTAGTGTTGGATGCAATATGAAATGCTCGTTCTGCCAGAATTGTGAAATATCTCAGGTTGCTGTTGAGAATTTTCCTTACCTGCAGGAATACACCCCAACAGAAATAGCAAATCTCGCGAATGAAAGAAATGATAATATTGGAATTGCTTACACCTATAATGAACCAACAATTTATTACGAGATGATGCTCGATACCGCGATGATTGTTGCTAAACGGGGAATGAAAAACGTGATGGTATCAAATGGATTCATAAACAAGGAACCATTACATGAACTGATGCATTACATGGATGCTTTCAATATTGATCTAAAGGCATTTACCGATAAATTTTACAGGGATTTCACGAAATCGAAACTTGAACCTGTAAAACAAACCCTCGTGGAAATAGAAAAAGCAGGAAAACACCTGGAAATTACAAATCTTGTGATTCCCGGGTTAAATAGTGATGAAGAGGTATTTGCTGAAATGGTCAGATGGATTGCTGAAAATGTTGATAAGGGAACGGTTCTACATCTTTCACGATATTTCCCGAGGTATCGTCTTAATGTTGAATCAACTCCAGGGGAATTAATTAAAAAATTCTATAATATCGCGAAAGAATACCTCGATTATGTTTATATCGGTAACATGCATGCAGATAATGATACGTATTGCAGTCATTGCGGTAAAAAAGTTATTGACCGTTCATTTTATTCTGCCAATCCAATTGGACTGGAAAACAATGGAAAATGCAGCCACTGCCAAAATCAAATCGCGGTAATGGGAAGTTAAAATCATTTTACATCATACATAATTTTGATTTTCCATAATTATTTGTCATAATTGCTTAAATATTTTTATATCAAACTAACTTTTTAAAATATGGCAGTTCAGCAATACATGGCTTTCGATTTCGGCGCCGAAAGTGGAAGAGCTATTCTCGGGAGTCTTAAAGATGAGAAAATTACCCTTGAACAAGTACATCGTTTCCCTACCACGATGGTAAAAGTCCGGGATCATCTGCACTGGAATATTTTCAGATTTTTTGAAGAAATGCAGGTAAGCTTGAGAATTTGCATTAATGAATTTAAAGGTAATCCCGTTTCTGTTGGGATTGACACGTGGGGAGTTGATTTTGGACTGCTTGCAGAGGATGGTTCTATTCTCGGCCTTCCATATGGTTATCGTGACAGCCGGACTGATGGAATGATGGAAGAGTTTTTTAAACTGGTACCTTCTGAAGAAGTCTACAATCTGACAGGGATACAATTCATGCAGTTGAACACAATATTTCAATTGTTCGCGATGAAATATTATAATTCCCCCCTTCTGAAAATAGCGAGGGATCTTCTCTTTATGCCTGATATTTTCAATTACCTTTTCACGGGAAGGAAAGCGACTGATTTTACTTATGCTACTACATCCCAACTATTCAATCCCGTTAAAATGAACTGGGAGGAAAAACTATTTAAGGCGATGGACCTTACAATGGACATGATGCAGGATGTAGTTTCTCCAGGGACTGTCATTGGTAATCTTTCCAAAGATATTGCTCAAAGTACCGGGGCAAATGAGATACCTTTCGTGGCTGTTGCCTCACACGATACAGGATCGGCAATTGCGGCTATTCCGGCTGAAGGAAAAAACTGGGCATACATCAGCTCCGGCACCTGGTCGTTAATGGGAATTGAAAGTACAAGGCCAATCATTAATGAAAAATCCTGTAATTTAAATCTTACCAACGAGGGTGGGGTAGAGAATACCTTCAGGGTGCTGAAAAATATCATGGGTTTGTGGCTCATTCAGCAATGCAAAGCAGCATGGTCTTCCGAAAATTATTCTTACCCGGGTTTAGTGAAAATGGCCCGGGAAGCGAAGCCATTTTCAGCCATGCTTGATACGGATGATAATGATTTTTTGAATCCGGAAGACATGCCTTCGGCAATCAGAAATTATTGTAAAAAGACGGGTCAGCAAATCCCTTCAGGTCATGCTGAAATCGCACGGGTGATATTTGAAAGCCTGGCCATGAAATATCGTTACACCCTTGATCAACTCAATGAAGTTGCACCCGAACCAATCGAGAAACTATATATTATTGGAGGCGGGGTTCAGAATGAATTACTATGCCAGTTCACGGCTAATGCTTGTGGCATTCCTGTTATAACGGGACCTGCCGAGGGTACTGCACTTGGAAACCTGTTGGTACAGGCAATGGCCATGGGCGATGTGAAGAATCTCGCGAACCTGCGCGCCGTGGTGAGAAATTCGTTTGATTCCAACACCTATGAGCCCCAAAATACCGGCATTTGGGTTAATGAATACGAGAAATTTAAAAATCTGATGAGCAGGACTTGATTATTAATTATTTTGCCTGATAAAAACCAAATACTACATGACAAAGAAACCTGAAACTATCGAGAAAGCTTATGCCATTGCTAAGGAAGAATATGCTGAGCTGGGCGTTGATACTGGTAAGGTAATAGAGGAACTGGACAAGATATCCATTTCATTGCATTGCTGGCAAACCGATGACGTGAGTGGATTTGAAAAGCCAGATGCTGCTCTTTCTGGAGGAGGGATACAGGCCACGGGAAATTATCCCGGGAAAGCACGAAATATTGATGAAGTGAGGCAAGACATGGAAAAAGTCTATTCTCTTGTTCCCGGTAACCATCCTTTTAACATGCACGCGATTTATGGAGACTTTTCTGGTGAGTTCGTGGACCGTGATGAAATTGAACCCAAACATTTTACCAGTTGGGTTGATTGGGCCCGC
>CAYRRV010000010.1:95359-107808 GCA_964426725.1 uncultured Bacteroidales bacterium
CGCTATGCTGGAGCCTATCCATATATTGCGTGAATTGGAAAAAAATCAGCAATACTTTGAACGCCTTGCCATGCTGGAAGAATTAAAATCGAAACCCTGGGGAGCCGTGTGGGATTACTATTGCTTGAAATCCGACGTGCCTGCCGGAGAAGATTATATTCCTGTAATCCAACAATACGAGAAGGAAGTATTATTGAAAAGGTAAAACCCGTGTTTGAACGTAAGAACGAAATGAAGTAGCGCTTTACTATGGGTTAATTCCCTAAATTAAATTTTATTCATTGCCAGGATAAATTCAATTTTATCCAGTTCTTCAGAAGTAAAGGATATATTATCAAGTGACTTGATATTTTCATTCAGTTGTTCTGCTGAACTGGCTCCTACAAGCACGGATGTTACTCTTTTCTCTTTCAGTATCCAAGCGAGAGCCATTTGCGCGAGCGATTGTCCTCTTTTAGCAGCGATTTCATTCAATAATTTAACTTTTTCGAGGATCAAGGGAGTGATATGCTCTTTTTTCAGGAAACCATGGTCCTTGCTTGCCCTTGAATTAGCAGGAATGTTATTCATGTATTTGTCGGTTAGCAATCCCTGGGCAAGCGGGGAAAAAGCAATGCAACCTACACCGAAGCGTTCCAGGGCATCGAATAATCCGCTTTCAGGGGTTCTCTCCAGCATGGAGTACCTGGGTTGATGAATCAAGCATGGTGTGCCCATGTTTTCAAGAATATTGATTGCATGAATGGCATGTTCAGCCGGGTAATTGGATATTCCCACGTATAAAGCTTTCCCATGCTTCACCAGGGTGTCAAGAGCTCCCATGGTTTCTTCAAGGGGGGTAAGCGGATCAAACCTGTGACTGTAAAATATATCTACATGATCAAGCCCTAAACGCCTGAGACTCTGATCACAACTCGCGATGATGTATTTCCTGGAGCCCCATTCACCATATGGTCCGGGCCACATGTAGTAACCAGCCTTCGAGGAGATAATCATTTCATTCCTGTATCCCTTGAAATCATCCCGTAGAATTTTTGCAAAATTTTCCTCAGCAGCTCCCGGCGGTGGACCGTAATTATTGGCTAAATCAAAATGAGTGATTCCCGAATCAAAGGCCTCGTGAATTATCTTTCTTGCATTTTCAAAATCATCAACATGACCGAAATTATGCCATAACCCGAGGGAAATTGCCGGCAGTAACAGACCGCTGTTACCCGTTCTTCGATATTGCATTGTATCGTACCTGTTATCAGATGGTTGATATGTCATAGAAAACAAGTGTTTATCAGGTTATACTTTGGGATTGAATTTATATAATCCGGCAATGTCAGGTGAAATATAATTATCATAAGTCATGCACACGTCAGATGCAAATTCCACGGCTGCTGAAATTATTTTTCGCCATATTTTTTTATCCGTTTTTACCAGATTTTCAGTTGTAATATTGTACTTGTACAGACCGTATACTAATCCTGCATTAAAAGAGTCTCCCGCGCCTACCGTGCTGATCGGGGAAATATCTTTTACCGGGAATACTTCCTTTTTTCCGGCAGAATGAAGGAAAACACCTTTCCTGCTGGCCGTGTAAACCAGTGTTTTTACTTTTTCCCTAATAGTCCCGTAGGCAGTGGCAGAATTTTGGATATTGAAGATATTAAAAAAATCCTCATCAGATCCCCTTACAATGTCAGCAAGGTTAAGATTCTCTGTAATAAGTGGCTTTAAATCTGAAAGTTCATTTATATGGGCCATTCTGAAATTTGGATCATACATGATGAGTGCTCCCGCTTTCTTGGCCGAGGAAATAAATTTAACCAGGGTTTCTCTTATTTCCCGGCTTAACGCAAAAATAGACCCGAACAAAACGATGTCATCTCTTTGTACATTCACTTCTGGTATTTGCAACCGCCTGGCAGGTGATTCACGATAAAAACTATATTCGGCATTATTATTTTTATCAAGAAACGCAAGAGCAATCGTGGTCTTTGCATCACTAAAATGATGAACGTAATGATTGTCCACACCGTTTTTTTTCAGGAAATTATCAATTAGCTTCCCGGTATTACCCGTTGAATATTCTCCCATGAAGAACACGGGTAAACCCAGCCTGCCAAGTGAAATACAGGTATTCAACATTGAACCTCCCGGTCTGATCGCTTCAGGTTTATTATCCCTGATAATGATATCAAGTACAGTTTCACCTATGGCATATATTTTTCGCATTCGACTATTTAACCAATTTTGATATCTTTTTAAATTCTTCTATTTTACTATATCGAAGCAACTCGAATAATACTGACTCGCTGGTGGTTATTATAGCTCCTTCATCCCGCGTTCTTTTCAGTGCAATTTCTTTGTCTTTTAGTTTTCTGGATGTGATGCAATCTTCAACAATAACGGGAACATAGCCTTTTTCAAGCAGGTCAATTGAGGTTTGAAGTATACAGACATGACTTTCGATGCCGGCAAGGATCACGAATCTCTTATTTAACTGTCTGAATGCCATATCGAAAGAAGGATCGTCACAACAACTAAAGGCCAGTTTCTCGAAATACTCGAAATTTTCAAATATGCTTGCTATTGGCTGAATGGTTTCTCCAAGTCCTTTCGTGTATTGCTGCGTGACCAGAACCGGTATATCAAGAATTTGTAATCCCTTGATTAGCTTTCGTGTATTTTCCAGGATAGTTTTTTCTTCTGCCATGTGTGGCATCAGTTTTTCCTGCATGTCCACGATGAGTCCCGCGCTTTCTTCTCTGATAATCCGCATAATCAATCTGTTTTTGTTTATTTTTTAAGGGAAGACGAATCCAGTTCCGTGAATTTGTTTAGGTGTTCGGATAGAATGGTTTTGATTTTATCAACGCCGCCTGGTTCTTCGCTTTGGATGTTAAGGACAAGTAGTGGGTCATGAAGCGAGAGTCTCAATAGAAACCAACCATTTCCATTATTTTCACCGCAGGATACTCTAACTCCTTCATAATTATTGGGAACCACTTCCCACCCGGGAATGTTTTTAACCTGGTTAGTCAAATCCTCAATTATTCGCGTTCCTTTATTCCTGAAATCGATGGTGTTCAATTTTAATCTGAATTCCATATCTTCCTGGGGTTCTTTTAATTTGCTGATTAAATCCGGGATCATAATACCTTGTTTCCGCATGTTGACCATGCTGATTAAAATTTTGACTACCATGTAGGCTCCATCATCTAAAAAATAATTTTCCCGCATTGCCGCGTGACCGGAAGTTTCAATAGCTAACCAGCAATCATTACCGGTTTGGTTGAGCCTGATGGCTTCATTGATTACATTTTTATATCCTCTTTTATAACGATGATGTTTACCCTTTAGTTCATTCTCTATGAATTCCGTTAATCCTTCAGAAGTTATAGAATCAGTAACGATGGTCGACCCAGGATGATCTTTTAAAGTAATATATGACATGAGGGCTATCAACCGGTTCCTGTTAACTTCTTCTCCTTTGTGATCTATTACGGCAGCCCTGTCCACGTCGGTATCAAATATGATTCCCAAATCGGCATCATTATCCAATACTGCTTTTTTTAAGGCCGAGAGAGCTTCTGGTGCTTCCGGGTTAGGAATGTGATTGGGAAACATCCCGTCGGGTTCCAGGTAAAGGCTTCCCCTGGTATCTGCTCCAAGGGGCTTTAGAACCTTTTCAACAAAGAAGCCACCACAACCATTGCCCGCGTCAACAATAATTTTAAAACCACCGAGAGGCAATTCGGGCGCGTCTGCCTGAATTTCTTCTTTTATTTTATCTCGCAAAAACCGGGCATAGTTATCAATGAAATTTAGGTTGTTAATATTTCCTTTCCTTGAGCTATCGTTGTATTTGACTGTTGAAGCATGTTCGATTAATTTCGCGATATCTTGCTTGTCAAAGCCCCCTTCTGAAGTGAAAAATTTGAATCCATTTCTGTTAAAAGGCAGATGACTCGCGGTTAACATTACCCCGCAATCAATATGACCCGGTTCCATGATCGTCGTGAAAAACATGGCCGGGGTGGAAGCAAGGCCAACGTCTATTGCATTACTACCCATGGATACAATTCCTTCCATGAAATTATTTTTTAGTACTGGCCCGGAAATTCTTGAATCGGTACCCACTGCAATTCTAAGGTCAGGGGTATTTTTTCTTTTTAAATCCTTGAGGTAATGGACCAGTGCGTGTCCCAAATTCCTTGCTACTTCAGGTGTAAGATTCACGGGCTGGTCAGGAATTCCTTCCATGGCAACTCCCCTGATATCAGAACCGTTTTGTAGCTTTTTCCAGTCTTCAGCAGTCATTACATTATTATTCTTTCTTGGTTTCAATTCCGGCAGCAACTCTCGATTTCATTCCCAGGTAACCTCCATGATGTCTTTTCGCGTATTCCTCGTGAGTGAAACCGATTTTCTTTTCAAGTAATACAACCAAAACATCTCCAATTACTGTCATGGTGGTGGTCGAGGTAGTGGGAGTGAGGCCAAGGATGCAAATTTCTTCAGGCTGACCGGTATAAATGGTAACATCAGCTAATTTGGCCAGGGAGCCATCAGGATTACCGGTGATAAGGATTACGGCTATATTATCGTGCAGATTTTTTGCCAGGTGATATAATTCCGTAATTTCCCGGGTTTTTCCGGAGTTTGATATAAGAAGAAGTATATCATTGGGTTTTAGTACGCCCAGATCACCATGCTGAGCATCACTGGGATGAAGAAAAACGGCGGGAGTACCGGTAGAACTGAATGTGGTAGCAATATTAATCGCGATTTGTCCAGCTTTACCCATTCCACTGGCAACCAATTTACCATTTAAAGTATGTACACGATTGAATATTAGATCAATGGCCAACGAAAAACTATCCTCAACAGGGATGCTATTTATAGCATCTGCTTCTTTTTTCAGCAATTCTTTAATATATGCTTTCATTTATATTGTTTTATCCCGGTAAAGTTAGAATAATCGTGTTGAATTTTCAAAAAACGCGGGACATTTGAATAAGTAAATCAAGTTAAAAAAAATTGGATTTATTGCCTTTTAATGATTATAGCAAAACCTCCTCCAGGGGCCATTTTTACCGGTAATTTACTTGTTGATGTTACTGTCTTTTTATAGGTATTGTAATCTTCAGCGAGTTTATCAGCATTCACGCTATCTTCAAAAACAGTAGCCTCGTAAGTATCATCCCCGAGGAAATCGAGCGATAATTCAAAATTTCTTGGTGTCCAGTTGGTTAATCCCCCGATATACCAGGTATTGTCTTTTCTTCTCGCTATAATTACATGTTCACTGATTTTGGCTTCAAGTACAATTGTTTCGTCCCAGGTTACGGGAACTTCAGAAAGAAAGTTCAAAATGTCAGGATATTTCATGTACCTGGTAGGTGCATCACATAACATCTGTAGCGGGGCCTCATATACAACATACATTCCTAACTGGTGACATCTGGTACCGTAGCTCATGGGATTCATGTTATTAGTAAAGTGATTTCCTTTTGTTGAGTTCAACATGGCTCCTGGCGTGTAGTCCATCGGGCCGGCGATCATTCTTGTAAACACGATATCCAGGTTATGGCCAGGAGTAGCAGTATTATTGAATTTATTATACTCGTTGCCAATTACTCCCTCGTAGTTTACAATATTAGGATACATTCTCGAGAGCCCGGTTGGTTTACTGCAACCATGGTAATCTACAAGTAATTTTCTTTTAGCAGCTTCCCGGGCAATTCTTTCATAATAATTAACAGCCAGTTGATCATCCCTGTCAATAAAGTCAACTTTGATGCCAGCCACTCCCCATTTTTCAAATAGATCGAGCGCTACATCCAACTGGTTATCAAGTACAAACCATACACACCATAAAATGATGTCCACGTTTCTTTCTTTTGCATACGTCACGAGATGTGGAACATCAACATTGGGCTTTTGCATGGTAAGATCGAACTGGTACGACCATCCCTCGTCCATGATCACGTATTCGATATTGTTTTCCGCGGCAAAATCAATGTAATACTCGTAAGTTTTATTATTCACGCCTGTTTCGAAGTCAACTCCCTCGAGGTTATAGTGATTCCACCATTCCCAGGCTACCTTCCCGGGTTTTATCCATGACGGATCGATAGCAAGGGGTCTTGAAAGTTTATAAACAAGGTCATTTGACGCGAATGTTTTGTCATCGTCAGAAATAATCATGACTCTCCATGGGAAATTCCTGTTGCCATTAGTTTTAGCTATATAATCTGCTCTTTCAATAACTCTCATGTTGAAATCACCCCATCCTCCCTGTTCAGTTTTGGTAGGGTAGGGTGCAAATTTTCCACTGAGTTCCGTGCGGTTGTTTGAGCCTTTTCTTTCGATATACATGCCAGGATAATCAAAAAGATCAGCTTCGGTTATTGCTATTTTTATGTCATTATTGGCATGAACCAAAATGGGAGTATAAGCAAAATTTGTTTCATTGATATCAAGAATATTCAGATCCTCGTATATTTTTTCAAATGAAGTCTGGAAATCACCGGTAACAGGAAAAAGAACCTGATGATTATTAGTGAAGGCAAAGGTGGCTTGTTCATCATAGATCTTAATTTCTCCTTTCATTTTTGTTACAAAACGGTAAGCGATTCCTTCATCATAGGCCCTGAAAATAATCGAGTAATTATCTTTCATATCAAGAATTAACTCATTATAGCGGTCCTCGATCACCGAATGATTTCCCCAAACGGTTTTTATGGAGTTATTAACAGAATTCCTGTTTTCTTTTTGTAATTCAGGGTTCTTTCCAATAACCACGTTATCTTCCATTGTCATAGATAAAGGGGAAAATTCTATGACTCTTGTATTCTTATACAGGATACTGTAAAATATTTTATCCCGCAACCGTACCTGAACCTCGATATTTTCATCAGGTGATTGGATTGTTATTTGATTTTCCTGTCCGTGTAAAACAACTGTAAAACAGAACAACAATACAAGAGTAGTAAAACAATAAAATAAAGATTTTTTGTACATTTCTTTCAAAATTTAGTTAATAATTGGCTTACAAGATAGTAAAAAATGTAAGAATTTTAATGTTTTTCATGTGCAGGTGCCACTCGTGTTCATTTTATAATTTCAACTCAGGTAAAAACCAATAAAATATTACCCGTTTCCTTTTTGTTATTGAACTCGAACAAACACTAATCCTCGAGTTTATCCCACCAGAATTTTTTCAGCAGGTACCCGGTAATAAGAAGTATAAATATACAAATAATTATCGGTAATTTCTTCATGAGAACAATATATATGGGAAGGGCAACCAATGTAGTTTGCGCGATAATACCGATAACCACGTTGAACATGTCGATCCCGAAATTTTTATTCTTCCTGAAATCCGGATGCTCAGTCACAACTTTCTCGTGAACAGGTTTCCAGAAACCCCATGGGCGGACATTAAAATAGAATTTTTTCAATGTTTCTATATCCACGGGACCTTTACTGTATGTGCCAACGATACAGCCCGCGACTGAAAAAAGCAAAATAACCGGGAAAAAATACAAGTATCGGATATCTGGTGGAAATTGGGGAAACATGGATGCAACAATACCGGGAAGCAGGAATGGTATTAAACTGGCCAGTATTCCGGCCACCATACCCCAAAAATAACCAGCCGCGTTAAAGCGCCACCAGTACCATTTGAGTATGTTAGCGGCCACGTAACTTCCCCATAAGGCAGAAACAATAATCTGTAGCACCTGATTCACGTTTTTAGCGAAGAATCCAAGAATTATACTGACGATAACCGTGATAATACCCACGAGGTAATTTGACCATTTTACCTGGACATTGGAAGCTTTCGGATTCACGTATTTAAGATACAGGTCATTTGTTACATAGGCTTGGGCAGCATTAAGAGTACCCGCGAAGGTTGAATTAAACGCCGCGAGCAATCCAGCCAGAAGTAGCCCCATAAGGCCAACCGGTACGAACTGGTGAATGGCTGAAGGAAGAATTTGTTCAAAGTCAATCTGATTGCCTACCATGAGATCGAGACGTTCGTAGAAGAGCAAGCCCAGAACTGCGAAACCGGCAATCATGAAATACCTGGCCGGCATAAGCACTACTGAAACAAAACCGCTCATTTTAGAAGCATCTTTAGGAGATTTTGTCGCGAGTATTTTTTGCATATCATAATTAGGCGCGGGGCCGGCAGCCGATACAAGAATCCCTTTAAATAGCATCATCATGAATAATGCAGAAAATAACGTGTATCCATCTTCTTTAATTTTTTGGTTGATCTCCGGGATAATTCCCGACCAGTCGAGATTTAGCTTTTTGCCAAAGAAGGGATCTGCCCATCCGTCAGGCACAACGAGAGTGTGATCTGCCAACGCGTTCATGGCAATAACACCAATCACGATCGCGGAGATTGTCATAATGATATATTGTAAAAGATCAGCCCATACGATACTGACCATTCCTCCCAGAATTGCATAAAAAGTAGCTACAAGAGTAAAGACAATGCCATATAAATGAGGAACATACTCGGGTGCAACATGAAAAGGCATATAAGGTTGAACGATTTCCCAGGGGATGAAAATTTCAACAAATTTACCAAGCCCGATAAACCCGTAGGCGAGAAATCCAAGACAACCTAAAAGGGCGTAGACAACTACAATGCCATGCGCGAGAGATCCACCGAGACCTGTTCCAAAGCGAGTACTAATCCATTCTGCACCTGTAGTAACATTGGATCGGCGCAGCCATTTGGAAAGATAAATCATCAGAAAAACCTGGTTGAATACAGGCCAGAGCCATGGAATCCAGATACTTTTCAAACCATACACGAAAGCAAGTGTAACCAGCCACATGGTTCCGGAAATGTCAAACATCCCGGAAGCATTTGATAGTCCTAACATGGGCCAGGGTAAACGGTTTCCTCCAAGAAGATAGGATGATTTATCCCGTTGTGCAATTTTTCTGAGTACAAGCCCGATAACTGATGTAGAGGCAAGGTAAAGCAGAATAATAATGAAATCAATCCCCTGTAGTCTCATACTTGTTCAAATAAAATTCTTAAAAAACAAAAATAGAAAAATAATTAAATTAAAAAACCCGGGTGCTTCATTCCGGGTAAATTTTATCAATAGTATAATATTTTGAACATCAGCTTTTCCACCTATTATTAATTTTCATGTTCCTGGTGATTAATTCATTTCTTTGCATCACGCAAGCAGCTGAACGCAAGCCATCAGAAGGTGTATTCATCACGTAATCAAGTAACCTTTCAACAGTTGACGTGGCCACGTGCATTCGAGTATCGGAAGAGCCGTAATACATGAAAACCTCGTCCTTATCATTGGCGATCCAGCCATTTGAGAAGACCACGTTCGAAACATCCCCCACCCTCTCTTCGCACTCGGGTGCTATAATATATCCTCCTGGTTGCTTGATCACTTTCCATGGTTCATTCAGGTCTGTAAGAAACATGTACAGCGTGTAACGTAGTCCCGCGGCAGTGTTTCTAACGCCATGAGCCAGGTGCAACCATCCTTCTTTTGTCTTAAGCGGGGTTGGACCCTGTCCGTTTTTTACTTCTTTTATAGTATGGTATTCTTTATTATCGACTATTATCTCGTTTTCAATTGTCGCTTTTTCGATATTATCAGTCAATCCCCATCCTATTCCGCCACCAGAGCCAGTCTCGATAAAACCATCCTGTGGACGTGTATATAGCGCGTACTTTCCATCAATGAACTCAGGATGAAGAACACAATTTCTCTGTTGTCCGGAATTTGTAACAAGATCATTAAAACGTTCCCATTTCACAAGATCTTTGGTTCGCGCAATACCGCATTTAGCAATAGCAGCAGAGGTATCGGAAGGATCTGCAGTGGTATCTCTTCTTTCTGTACAGAAAAGGCCATAAATAAATCCATCCTCGTGTTGGGTGAGACGCATATCATAAACGTTCACATCAGGTTCATTTATTTCCGGTAACGTAATCGGGTAATCGTGAAATCGCCAGTTATTGATGCCATCAGGACTTTGGGCCACGGCAAAAAATGATTTCCTGTCCCATCCTTCCACGCGGTTAACCAGGGTGTATTTTCCATCAAATAACATTGCACCCGCATTGAACACCGCGTTGATACCCAATCTCAGAAGCAGGTTGGGATTGGTCTCATAATTCAGGTCATATTTCCAAAACGGGGGCACGTGTTCATCCGTGAGGATGGGGTACTTGTAGCGTTCGTAAATTCCGTTATAGTCTTTTAGTTTTTTGTTCTCGCGGTTAGCCAGTTCTTCATATTCTTTGAATAATTTAGTCACCTGCTTATCAAATTCTTTCCTCTTCATTTTCCGATCGGGTTATTAATTAGTTTCAGTAAAAAATTGGCGTGTGCAATATAGGAAGTATTTTCAAACCGAGCAATTTAATTTGATAAAAAAAAATTTATCGATGCAGAATAATATAATGGTTAAAGTTTTGCACCAAAATATATTTTATAAAAGACCTTTTAGTTCACTCGGGAGAAGGCGATGGATATACTATAGTCATACATCCAGGCCTAGTTACCTTCGGTCGGGAGTCATACCTTCCAGAGGTAAAAAATTAAATGGAAAATATGAAATATAAAAAAATTGATTAACTGATATTCAGGGATTTAAGGATATTTATAATTGTTAGAATATGGGTGTAATTCAAGTAAGTGAGAAACTTTAGCAATGATTATACTTTGATGTTGAAAAGTAATCATAAATAATCCAGGATTATTTTACTAACAAAACATTATTTTTTTTCACAATTAAACTCGATTTAACAATATTTTTTCTATATTGCTAACAATTTTCATGATTATTTGATTTCATGAAAAGACTGAACTTGGAATTTTTGCCCGGGCTGGTAGTAGTATATAAAATGGTAAGAAAGGCAAAAATGGGACTGAGGAGCGCGAAGCGTGAGATAATCCAAGCAGATTGTAGGTTAATGTATTATATATCAACAGGTTACTGATTTCGAATATCAAGCCTGAAACTACCAATTATGTATTAAATCATAAATAATGAAAACGATAATTGTCAGTCCCACCATCCATGATGGAGAACCTCGTGTAAAACTGATGTTTCCCTATGATAATGAAGTTATTTCAGCTATCCGAAGAATTCCCGGGGTGAAATGGAGTAGGTCATTAGGTTGTTGGCATATTCCGGGCAGTATAAAAAATCAACTTGAACCATTGAACAATCTATACGAGGGATTCATAAAATTCATTTATCCCGTGGAAGAATTTATCAATGCTGATTTCAGGTGTGTAAAAAAGGTTGTTGAGTCCAGGGGCAATGAGAAATCAAAAAGGTCTGCTGAAAAACTAAAGATCGGGGATCCGGTTCCTGAAGTCATGAGTCATATTGACTCGTTCGGGCAGTATCTCAAGCAGAAGCGCTATAGTAAGCACACTATTAATAGTTATTGTGCCTCTTTAAAGTGTTTTTTTGGTTATCACCGGGGAAAAAAGCCTGAAGAGATTAAATCTGCTGACGTGATAGATTTTAATTTTGGTTACATCATTAAAAATGGTTTTTCGACCACCTATCAAAATCAGATGATAAGTGCATTAAAGTTATTTTTTGACAAGTCTTTTCACATGAATTTTTGCCTGGAAGAATTGGAGCGACCTATTCGCGAGAAGACATTACCTGAGGTATTTTCAAAAGAAGAATTATCAAAATTATTCAGGACTGTAAAAAATTTGAAGCACAAGGTAGTATTATCATTGATATACTCAGCGGGATTGCGTGTTGGGGAGTTAATTAACATGAGAGTAAAAGACATTGATTCGCGCCGGATGATGATATATATAAAATACGCGAAAGGGAAAAAGGACAGGTACGTTCCTTTATCAAAAAAGATGTTGGAATTGCTAAGAGAATATTACAAGGCATATAAGCCTGGTGAATATTTATTTGAAGGAGAAGGAGGCGGAAAATACACGGCCAGCAGCATAAGGAAAGTATTTGGCAAGGCTTTGAGCAAGGCAGGCATTAAAAAAAAGGTAAGATTGCACAATTTACGACACAGTTATGCCACGCATTTAATAGAATCGGGCACTGATTTGCGGGTTATACAAGAGCTACTTGGGCATAATAGTCCAAAAACAACAATGATATACACGCATATAAGCATGAAGGAATTGCGAAAGATTAACAATCCATTCGACACTTTGGATGATTAGAAAAATATTAATGAAATGAATCTGTTAAGACCTACCGCAACTGAGCTATCGAGTTCAATGAAGTTAGACACCCATAAACAAGACGCGAGTTTCCTGTCTGTCAGACATGGAAGCATCGGACCATTAAGAAAAGGTTTTGAACCTTCAAAAAAAATAAAAAATAAAAAAAATATAAATGAGAACAAAAATTATTTTTATTCCCGTTTACAAGCCAAAATAAGTATATAA
>CAYRRV010000011.1:0-70267 GCA_964426725.1 uncultured Bacteroidales bacterium
GCCCGGCATGAGGGCAAAATAAACAATCCGATTTTTAATCGGATACCATTGATATCTTTACTCTAACAAAAAAAGAATCTAATTATTGAATCCAAAAGCAATAACCCCGGAATAAATGAAAAACAGAAGTCTTGTATCCATAACAGATTACTCGAAGGACGAATACCTGAAACTACTTGACCTTGCAGCTGAATTTGAAAACAACCCGGTACAGGATATTCTTCGGGGATTCGTGATATCAGCATTATTCTTTGAACCATCAACCCGAACCCGGCTAAGTTTCGAGAGCGCGATAAACCGTTTGGGCGGCAAGGTAATTGGTTTTAGTGATTCCGGTTCATCCAGCGTCACGAAGGGGGAAACCCTGAAAGATACCATTAAAATCGTCAGCAGCTACAGCGACCTGATCGTGATGCGACATCCACTGGAGGGAAGCGCCAAGTATGCCAGTGAGGTTTCATCAGTCCCGATTATTAATGCCGGTGACGGAGCCAATCAGCATCCCACCCAAACCTTGCTGGATCTCTACTCAATTCAAAAAACACAAGGCACACTTGATAACCTGAATGTTTTCATGGTGGGTGATCTCAAGTATGGCAGAACGGTTCATTCATTATTGATGGCGATGAGCAAGTTCAACACCACGTTTCATTTCATTGCTCCCGATGAACTGAAATTACCTACTGAATACAAGCTGCATCTCAATAATGTAGGACTAAAATTTTATGAACATAAAGATTTTACAGATATTATTCAGGAAGCAGATATTGTTTACATGACCAGGGTTCAAAAAGAACGTTTTTCTGATCCCATCGATTATGAAAAAGTGAAGAATGTTTATATACTTAAAAATGAAATGTTAACCAATACCAGGCCTAACCTTAGAATTCTTCATCCACTACCTCGGGTAAACGAAATCGACGTGGATGTTGATGATAATGAAAAAGCATATTATTTTGCACAGGCCCTGAATGGTGTATTTATAAGACAGGCAATAATTTCCTCCATTTTAGGCCTAAAATAAGTAATAGAATGAAAGAAAAAAAACAATTACAAGTAAGCGCTATAAAAGATGGTACAGTAATCGACCATATACCTGCCGAAGATCTTTTCAAAGTAATCACCATACTCGGGCTCGACACGATTGATCACCTCATTACCTTTGGGATGAACCTGGAAAGTAAAAAATATGGCAAAAAGGCAATTATTAAAATAGCAAATGTATTTTTCCCGGATGAAGATATCAATAGGATCTCGCTGGTTGCTCCTCACGCGAAATTAAATATAATCAGGGATTACGAGGTTGTAGAAAAGAAAATTGTTGAAATACCCGACAATGTCATGGGAATTGTCAAATGTTTCAATCCACAGTGCATTACCAATAGTGAATATATCAGGCAAAAATTTACCGTGATTTCAAAAAGCCCGGTTGCACTCAGGTGTCACTATTGCGAGAAGATCACGGATCAGGAACACATGGAAATCATTTGATTGAACAACAGCTAACGAATCCTGTTTAACGATTTTATTAACAGCTCATCAGCGCGAATACCCCTGAAGGCCAATATCAGCAATACAGCCGAAACAACTGGTAGTATGCATGTCACGTGAAAAGTATACTGAATTGCATTAACCATGTCGACGATTTGCCAAACATAATAATAAATCATCCCGGTTAATCCAAACATCAAAACAATATTGAATATGGTAAGCCGCATTTGCAGCATCCTGTTCCGGAAAAAGAAAATATCAGCTACAAGTATAATGATAATGATTGAAATCAAAGTCGTAAAGGGCCATGTGCCCGGCTGAAAAGACTCGTTGTAGTTTTCGACCGGCACCAGGTTGAAAAATCTTAACTCGTATACATGTCCCCCTGTTGTAATAAATTCTGCAATCGGGAAAAAAACTAACATCAGCATGCATATCAGTGCAATAACTAGATAAAGTGTCTGTACACGTTGTAACATTGTGTTTTTTATTTGCAAAGATAGAAATAAACAGCAATTGAAATAACATTCTTTTTTGATTATTCTTGCAAACTCCAACATCCCTGTTTGCACTTGGGAAACAATGCGGGTTTAATTACCCGTGGACTCTATTTTTGGCTGTTACCCAATATATCCTCAACGTCCAGGTCAATCCAACACACTTTTAAACAATTTAAGCATGAAATCATTCATCAATTCAACGATTCCACGAAATCTCATTATATTTGCCCTTGAATATAATCTGAGGATATGTTTAGGAATTACCTGATCGTTTTTTTTAGAGGATTAGGAAGGCAGCGAGGTGTAAATATTATCAACCTGTCCGGGTTGACAATTGGCATTTTCGTTAGCAGCATTTTCTTTATTTATGTATTCAATGAATTAAGTTTTGATCAATTTCATGATGATTCTGACCAAATATACCGGGTAGCAATAAGCGGGGAAACCTCTGGCCAACCCTTTAATTTCGCTGTATCACCAGGTTTGCTTGCTCCTAACAGCATGTTGGAAATCCCAGAGATAGATCGTGCAACGCGCTTTTCCTTCGTGGATGATGCCTTGTATTCATATGGTAATAAAAAATTTTACGAATCGGATCTACTTTTCGCTGATACTGTTTTCATGGATATATTTAAAATCGAACCTCTCCGCGGGAAACAGGATGATTTTCTAAAAGCCCCTTTTTCCATGGTTCTGACCGAAAGCATGGCCAAGAAGTATTTTGGCAAAGAAGATCCAATTGGTAAAACTATTCAGTGGAATAATCAGTATGATTTCACGATAACCGGTATAATAAAAGATTATTCCCCGAATGCTCATTTCGACTTTGATTTTTTACTGTCTTTTTCAACCTTTTCCAAGTTACCTGAATATGCTGAACATCTGAATCACTGGGGATCGCTGTCTTTCTATACCTACATTAAACTATACCCCGGGGTATCAGTGCAAGAGACAGAAGAAAAACTGGAAAAACTTATGATGCAGCGATTTACCGAAAACATTGTAGACCCGGGCGCGTTCGGTGTAATATTCAATCCTTATCTTCAGCCCATTACCAAAATACATCTCCATTCAAAAATACAGGCCGAAATTAAGCCCAACAGTGATATTAGCTACATTTACCTGTTATCAGCCATAGCATTCTTCATTCTTTTCCTTGCTTCCATTAACTACATGAACCTGTCTACTGCAAGATCAGCCGGAAGAGCCAAAGAGGTAGGGATGCGAAAAGTATTTGGTTCCGGGAGAAGTAAACTGATCGTGCAATTCATGGGAGAATCCCTGATGACAAGCATGATAGCCCTGCTACTGGCACTGGTACTGACAGAACTCGCCCTGCCTGTTTTTAACCGGGTATCAGGGAGATCTCTCCCGGTTAATATTTTCAAAACCTGGGAAATTCCACTTCTCATGTTGGCTAACGGGATATTCGTGGGTATCGTTTCCGGCAGTTACCCAGCTTTCTATCTTAGCAGGTTTCAACCTGTTACCGTGTTAAAAGACAAGGTATTTTCTCTTTCATCCAATACCCGGTTACGAAATATTCTTGTTCTTTTCCAGTTTAGCATATCTGTTATTCTGATTGTTGCCACCTTCATTATTTACAAGCAACTTCTCTATATTAAAAGCAAAGATCTGGGATTTAACAAGGAAAACCTGATCGTGATCCCCCTTCGGAACGATGAATCCAGGAATAAAGCAAAAATCATCATGGATGCTTTCAAATCCCTCCCCGAGGTAATTTCAGCGGCCGGTTCATCCTCCTACCCCGGTGGAGGCATAGATGGTGAAGGCTATTACCCCGAGGGAATGCAGGGCAATGATCCCTGGATCATCTATAATATTGGTTCAAGTGAAAAATACATTGAAACAGTTGGTATTCAAATAATCGATGGACGGAGCTTCTCTGAACAGTTTAAGGAGGAAAAAAACAATATCATTATCAACGAAAAACTTGCCCATAATTTGGGATGGTCCGAGCCTGTTGGCAAAATTATTTACAGGAATTCCCCGGCTACTCCTTCACGCGACACGGCTGTTGCCCCACCCCTGAGAATCGTCGGTGTTGCAAAAAATTTTCACTTTATTTCATTACACGGTGAAATAGAACCGCTTATCATCCGATATTTACCAGATAATTTTCAGTACTTATTACTCAGGATTGATAAACTGGATCCTATCAATACCCTCGACAAATTAAAAAAAACATGGAACCGCATCAATCCTGAATTTCCTTTTGATTTCTTTTTCGTTGAAAAAACTTTTGACCGTTTTTACCAGTTTGAACAGAAATTAGGTTCTATTTTCCTCTATCTTACCATTCTTGCCCTTCTTATAGCAACAATGGGACTTTACGGTTTAGCAACCTTTCTTGCCGAACAAAAAACAAAGGAGATTGGAATTAAAAAATCATTTGGAGCAACCACCTTATCTATTGCCTGGAATTTTTCTTTCATGTTTATTAAACTCATAATACTCTCTTGTTCAATAGGATGGCCACTTGCTTATGTTATTAGTGAGCAGTGGCTGAAAAATTTTCAGTACAGGACAGAAATATCCTGGCTGGAATTTATCTTGTCGGGATTTATTCTGACTTTTATTACATTACTGACTATTAACACCCAAACATTAAAGATTGCTATATCGAACCCTTCTGTATCTCTGAGATATGAATAATCGAGTGTGATTGAGTGTTGATTATTTGACAGGCCTGCCAATATACCTGAACAGGATGATAGCGACACAGGCATGATCTGGCCCTCTTGTCAGCAGGAAAAACTCATCAACCACAAATCCTGAAATTGATGAAAACAAAATTCCAGGAAATCGTGCACGGGGACGATTGTAGTGATGGGTCACATTCAATATTGAAAAAGTAATGTTCCTTTATTTAAGACATGTGGCACAGATCAACAGACTTTTTTATTGACAAGATAATAAAATTATTATTTAAGAGTTGAGTGAAGTTTTTGTATCTTTACAAGTAGTGATGCGTCATAATTGATATTGAAGAAGCGATGTGCCTTTATTTAAGACATTTGTCACAAATCAAGCGACATTTTTTCATTGACATGACAGTAGTTGCAATCACGAAAAAAAAATTACAATGATAAAATCAAGCAAGACTATTTTTCAATTTCTATTCCTATCATTTATCTATATTTTTTCAGTACAATGTTTTGGGCAAATCACTGATACTATCTTACCTCGTTACAAGATTACCCTTCCCGAAGCGCATATTGGAAACCTGGATATTGATTTGCAACTGCTTGAAAGTTATCAACCACAGCCTGAAAATGTCAAACAGTTTTACATAGATGCCAGAAATATCTTTTCAGAAAACAAGAATGCTGATTTTACCAACAAGGCAATCCTATATGCAGCGCGAAAACATGATATCGCGTTAATTGGCGGCCCCATGCTCGGCAACCTTAAAGAAAACAGCGTGACCCTGTGGTTTCGTCCTGTAAGAAATGAACCCGTTGAAATAAAGGTAATAAAAAAGGAGGGTAGTGAGGAAAAATCGTATTATAAGAATTTGGTTGAACCAGGGATCGAGCAAAGGGTTAAACTGGACGGGTTGTCTTCCAACACCAGTTACACCTACGAGGTTTACTCGAAAATGCATAAAATAGGTGCAGGTAGTTTCAGAACGCCGCCAATTCCTGATGAACCGGGCGTGTTCAAACTTGCTTTTGGATCATGTCTTCACAAAATTGGTCTTCATAACCCGAACCTGGTCAATCAGGTTCTGCGAGTTAAACCGCGACTAATGATGCTCATGGGAGATATTGCAGTGGATGATAGGGAAAATAATATTAACATGCACAGGTCGGATTATCTTCTCCGGGATTTGTCTGATTCATGGCAAAAACTCTCTTCCAATATACCCATTTATGCAGCATGGGATGATCATGACTATCTAAACAATGATCTTAGTGGTATACCTGCCAGGTTTACTGAATCAGACCAGGCAGCACTCCGTGAAGTCTGGCATCAGAACTGGAATAATCCGGAAAACAGGGCTGAAGGGATTTATTTCAACACCCGTGTCGGACCAGTGGAGATCATTATGCTTGATACCCGTTCATGCCGGGATAACAAAAACCGCGGACAATATGGTTCATACCTTGGTTTTGAACAACAAGACTGGTTAAAAGAAACATTAAAAAATTCAACAGCCCCCTTCAAGGTCATCTCAAGCGGTACCATGTGGTCTGATTATGTTTCGAATGGTAAAGATTCATGGGGAACGTGGGACAAGTTAGGCCGGGAAGAAATATTCAACCTGATAGAAAAAGAGAATATTCCCGGTGTTTTATTGATAAGTGGCGACCGACATGGTGCACGAGGGTTTACCATTCCCAGGCCATCAGGTTTTTCTTTTTATGAATTCGAGGCAGCATCACTCGGGGGAGTACGCGGCCCCCCGGCAATGGCTGAAGACACTACCAATCAGCTTTTCGGGTATTTTGGAACAGACGTGATCGCTTTTGGGGAATTTACATTTGATACAACGGGAGATAAACCAGTTGCCACATTCAGGTTAATTGATCAATTTGGGAAAATACTTGAAGAACATGTTTTAACTTATGGCCAGTTAACACCGCGGGAATAGTGTTTTTATTCAAAAAATTTCAAGTGGCAACAGGTTACTGGTTTTTTATTTCCGTGGCCATAACATTGAATGTAACAGTAGCTTCCTCCCCCACTCCCATTCCTTTCCAGTCTATATTAAAGTCAAAACGGTTAACGGTAGCTTCCCCGTTAATCAAAATCATTTTTCTGTCTCCTTGATTTTTTATACCATTAAAATTAAAGAAAACAGGTACCTCATGTGAAACTCCCCTCAAGGTTAGAGTGCCTCTCGTGCTGTATTCGAATTCCTTCCTCTTGGAAGGTGAAAATCCGGTTGACAAAAAAGTTATGGAGGGATATTCATCAACATAAAAGAAATCCCTGGACCTAAGGTGTTCATCCCGTTTATCATTCCCGGTTGCAATGGTTGAGGGATCAATTTCAACGGTAACCCCGGACATTAATATCTCTTCTTCAACAGTAATTATCCCCGTGGTAATCAGAATAGAGCCTTCAACATTAGATAACCATAAGTTTCGTATTTTAAAGTCCAGTTCCGATTTATCAGGAAGAATTTCCCATTGACCTTTGGCAACAAGAATTTCATTGTTCTGGGTCTGGGCAGATAAGGCAAAAAAAATGAAAAGCACCATATAATTAATCAGAATAAATCTCTTCATTTTGGTTAGTGTTAGAAGGTTAAACATCCAATTTATTCAAGGGATCAAACATCGTCACTACCAAAACAACAATTCCATGAGCTTAAAGTTTATTCGTCCAACATTGTTCATGGTATTAATTTTTATATAACAACACCTTTTGTAATTACAAAAAGATGATCAAATGAAAGCTGTTTTAAAATTTTTCCCATCCCCGTGGACTTCCATAAGTTTCGAAGCCAACTTAACAGCATCATTCACCCCTTCTTTACCCCCGTAACCATTAATAATCATTAAAACACGGGAAGTATCCAATGATATAGAAGTCCGGACCGTATCACTTGTCGGAGTACCTATCGCTCCTTGTTCATCTCGAAAAACAGGTAACCCGCCCACGTTTAACTGCCCCCTGCCAATGGCTTCAAAGGGTTCGTTTTCAATACCAATGGTAGCCACAATATCACCTTCAATTTTGCCTGCATCGAATCCCCCTATGGAAAATCCCGAATCAAGAGAAACCAGGTTAATTATATCAACCAGGGTAGAAATCCTGTACAATCCTTTTCCCTGCAGCACTCTACGTGCAAGAGCTTCTGCTGATGGCCTGTACCTGCTGGGATCTTTCCCCAGCTTTTTATATGCTTCCCGGGTGGCCCGAATAGGATGTCTCTCCTTAATCGTGTTGATGCTATACTTTTTCCTCAGGTCATCAATTTTATCTTCTATCAATTCCCAGAGCTTTTCATCATGGGGTGTGTTTTTCACGTCACAATAGATAATTCCCAATTCCATGTCGGGAACAGCATTTTTGAGTGAAGTGCAGACAGAAACAAGCATTTTGATTATTCTTTTTCCTTAAAATAATGATAAAGTTTGATAAATTGTCCCGTGAGATTCGACCTCTGGTTTGTGACATTCTTCATTCCATGTTCTTCAATTAAATAAAGTTGCCAGTTATCTTCCATAACAAGTTTATAATCACCCGCCTTCAATCCCCATTCGGCAATTGAATCTGGTCGAACCGCGGGTGATTCATCCGTACCGACTCCTGCAATCAGGCTGTCTAGTACAGTCTGGTTCATGTAATATGCCCATTCCGGCATGGGAAATTCACGGTTACCCGCGTAACGGGGATAAGTTTCAAACACATCCGGATCATCACCGGTAACCCTTGGATCACTTGTTTGAGACAGAAACATCATTAACTGGGCATGAAGGTTATTTCTTACCGTTTCATAGGAAACAATCCCGGAAAGATTAACCATGCAGGCCGGATCAATTTGTATATCATACAGTTCGTCAGGTGGTCGTTTACCGACTGCATGGCGAGCCATTTCTTCCATCCCGGGCTCGTGAAGATTTTCCACGAAATACCGTGGTCCCAATCCGCCAACAGTTTCATCAATGTCCGTGTAACCAGTTATTGTATCATCGCCACTCAAATGGAATGGGTACCCGGCAGGCCATCTTTCCGGCTTAAAATTACGAATATAAAGAAACTTATTAGTGCGAACAGCTCTTTGCGGGTATCCGAGATTCTGCCATCGTGAGCTGGAGTGTCTTTCCCGGCTGGCGTACACGTGCCTGGTTTCATCATAAATACTTCCAGATTTCTTCAAGAGTAAAATATCCAGGATGCTTTGTCCGGACACAGGCATATCTTCCGGTTCACTTAAGCCCGAAATTTCAAGTACCGTGGGAAAGAAATCAACTAAACTAACAACGTCATCCACTTCCCTGCCGGGTTTAACATGCTTACCCCACCTGACTGCCAGTGGCACATGTATACCAAATTCGTAGCAATTGGCCTTGGCAGCGGGAAAGGCCATCCCGTTATCTGAAGTAACGAAAATAATTGTATTATCCAGTTCCCCGGTTTCTTCCAGTATACCCAGGATACGTCCAAGATGCTCATCAAACCATTCAATCTCAAGCGCGTAATCCAGTAAATCATCCCGTATGGAATCGAATTCAGGCAAAAACCCGGGAATTTCATTATCAGTTATTTCCTTACCGGCCCCCCTACCTGAAAACGGGGCAAATCTCCTGTGAGGTTCCTGGCTACCATACCAAAAATAAAAAGGCTGACCCGGTTCCCTGTCCTCAAGAAATTTTTTAAAATTCCCCGTGTAGTCAATATTGGAGATCGCCGGGGTAGGTGGTTGAAGCTCTTCGCTGTTATATTCCGGACCTGCAGGATTCTCGTACCTGCCTCCGAGGACATGGAAAAACGGAGCAACTCCTTTGCCGGTATAACCGACATGGTATCCTGCTTCTTTCAACACATCCGACATGGTTTTATACTTCCGGGGCCATACAGAGAAATGTTGACCTGCATGCTCATTTTGCCAGGCATACCTTCCAGTGACCAGGGCCGACCGGGAAGGGGCACAACCGGGAGATGGTGCAATGGCGTTATGAAATAAGATGCCTTCTTTTGCGACCTTATCGAAAGTGGGGGTTTTTACAAATTCCGTGCCGTATGCCCCGGCATGTGGCCATGATTGGTCGTCGCTTATCGCGATAAGTATATTGGGACGCGTATTGGTTAATTTGTCCTTCTCTGACTGGCATGATGCGGCAATTAGCGCGGAAAAGCCAAGAAAATATTTATTCATTAGCAATATGGTTAATGCATGTTTTTCCTTTTACAAAAATAATAAACCGAAAAGAAATAGAAAACACGATGGAATCAAAACATGATACTTCCCCGAAATGCTAATGTATTAGCTGATTTATTTAATCCCTCGAATAGATAGCAATTATCGCTTGATTTTTTCCTGGATATCTGTAAAAATTCACCCGGCATGGTTTCTTTCAGGAAGTTAATGGATATTAGGGAAGGATAATTCTCCCCGTGAAATTCGATGGAAAATGAATCCATCATCCAATCAATATACCTTGTAGCTGTTACGTGCCTGTTTAAGTCAATATCGTAATATGCAGTGTTTATTTCCGCGACCAAATCACCATTAATTGCAGATAGTTTATCAGGTAACTGTTCCAACGCGTGTCTATCGCTCAGGTGGTTAAAAAAATCAGCTTCCAGACCCTCTATTATTTTCGGACGTTTCGATACGAGATCAACAGCCAACCAGCCTGACGTTGCTTCAGCGACAATCAACCCTTTTGTGTCGCGCAACAGGTAATCACGTATATAAAGTATTTTTTCTATGTCTTTTGGCCATGTTTCAACATCTACATTTTCATACCATTTCAATGGTCTTTTAATCTTCAAGGTAAGACGGCTCATAACCCAAAATAACTGCTGTTCTCTTATATTGCTATATCCAAATCCCAAGTTATCAGCAGACTGAATAGCCGATTGTATAAGAAAGTTAACCAGTGCACTTGTTTTGATCCTTGCGTACATATCGGTATCGGCAGATGTTACTATAAATCGCGATGAGTAGATCAACTTATCTTTCAGGCTGTTTTCCATATTTTGATTTTACTTTTAAATTCAAATTTTCAAAACTACAGAAATATTTTTAACTTAAACCCGTCAAATAAAATAATGTCCCGTCATTTATTACGAGAATGGACTCTTCAGGTACAATAAAAACGGCTAATGAATTTGCCAGAGATTACGAGAACTATTTATCAACCCGCAACTGGCATGGTCCGATTGCCATGTTTGAAATGATGGTTAAATATCTCCGGGAAGGACAAAAACTTCTGGATATAGGAATAGGAACCGGATTATCATCCATTCTGTTTCATGAAGCAGGACTAGACATTTATGGCATAGACGGATCGAATGAAATGTTGAAAATATGTTCCGGTAAAGGATGGACAAAACATTTGAAATTAAGCGATATCACCAAAGAACCCATTACATTTAACGGTATTCAGTTCGATTTTGTAATTTCTCATGCCTTGTTTCACCTTACCGGTAAACTGGAAAGTGTCTTTGAAGATGTTTACAATATCCTGATCTCCGGTGGAATATTTTGTTTCTCCGTTATTCCTTACAACAAGGAAGTAGATAAAGGATTCAGAAAAGACGGGGTTCCGGGAATATATGCCAAAAAAAATGAAGAATCAGATATTCTCAATTTCAGGCATCGTCACGATTATGTTAAACAAGTCCTGAGAGAAAAGAAATTGAGCCTGCTGCAACAATCGGAAATCATTGGATTCATCGATAAAAAAGAGAGAAAAGAGATACGATTCGCCATTTATCTTGCTCAAAAAGAAAAATAACCCGTTTAATCGTGAGAAGACTTAATGAACAATAACAAATCGCACGAATTCCCGATTATCCTGCATGATTATTTTCACGAAACAAATACCAGTATATCCAACATGCGATAAATCAATTTCCAGGTTATCTTTGATCGTTTCTAATTTATTATCATATATTATTCTACCGCATTCATCAAATACCCTAACATGTTTCATCTGCCAAAGAGATGTTTCCAATTTGATATAAAATCCGGAAATGGCAGGATTGGGGTAAATTACAACAGGATTATTCTTCATTTCCAATACACTGGTTTTTAGTCTTACAAAAATTGTATCAGTTCCCTCGCAACCCCATTTGTTTGTTACAACCACAATATAGCTGCCTTCTGTATTTACGATTTTTGTCTGGCTACCGGTGATGCCGTTCCATGTATAAGATGAATAACCGGCACCAGCATCCAGTGTTACCGGGAGAGTAGTCACATCAAGCGTGTCGGGGCCGAGATCAACATCAGGATTTCCAAATACCTGCACGGAAGTATTAAGTGTATCATTCCCATGATTTGTTTCAGTTCCCGTACCTAAAAAAATCTTTACATTATACTTACCAGTATGAGAAAAATCATAAGGCTGTGTGAAAGAATGCATTAATATTTCTCCCGGGAGAAGAGGTTCTTCAGTAACTACTTTATTTACATTTATGGTTCCTTCATTCACCTGGTAATAAAAGAAAATGGTATCATTCTGAAGAAAATTCGTGGTCCCGGCATTTTCAATTTTAATTGTTAATATTTCATTTCCATCACCGGTACAGGCAGAAGAAGGTGCAATCAAGCTAATTATTCCAAGATCAGTACCAGGTTTCTCCGAAACCCTGATTTTACCTCCATTTCTATCAATAAATGGTAATCCCTCATTAAAAAGCAAATTATCAGGAGTAATGGTAATTGCCTGACCTTCTGCAATACCCGGCTTGTAGGTAAAATGCATGTTAAAAAGGGTGGATTTTCCCGGAAGAGGTGCAGAGCCAGCGGCTGCAACATTCAAATAGTCTCCTAACCTCGAGGAACTTAGCATCCAGGAACCTGTTGGTAAATCATCACCGGTAACATCCACGAAATTTAGTTTCGTTGTATCATATGCAATATCCATCTGGAAAGAAAAAATTTCGGCATCATCCATCAGGCTGTCCAGGAAAACAGGAACCACGATATCCGATCCTGGCGGAAAGTTTACATCCAGCACGGACAAGAGAGAACTGTATATGATAATGTCTCCCGACGTGCCGGTCGCTCCAGCCTGATCCGTGACCTCCACCCTGATTTTGCCTCCACCCAGCGCTGTGAGCTCACCATCATTACTAATGTCCCCGATCACCGGATTGGAAGTTGTCCAGGTATAAGGCGCTAATCCCCCCGACACACTAAAATTAACACTTTCACCAACTTGAAGTTCAGCCATACCTGGTGTAACAGATAAATCAGGTAATTCCTTTATAGTTATCATTCCCGGGTTAGTGATTACCTTGATATCTTCATTGAATATTACATCTTCAAACCTCAGCGATGAACTACCGCCCGATTCGTCCAATATCTCAAAAGTGACTATTATAAATTTACCGGATCCGGTAAGTGAATTAGTTGTCGCGAAAGATAAGTGAAAATCACCGGGAGTGTTATTATTAACCTGAATCGAAGAAACCTCTTCAAGGATGGTGTTATCCTTCCTGTATCCTACGGGCAACAAATCATTATCGTCATAACTGATTGTAAATGCACCTGAAATAATACCAACCGGCGAAATATCATTAATATATACCGGTATATCCACGCTATTTTTTTCCCAGCCGGAAGTGTCATTAAAATACATTTCAATTTCCCTGACTTCAACCCATTGATCAGTTGAATCAATCAAACCATCGCTATCTTGCACGCGAACCCGGGTAAGCCCCCTTCCTAAGGCAGTAAGCAACCCCGTGTTATCTACAGATGCAACAGAGGGATCAGAAACTGACCAGGTATAGGGTGGTTCACCTCCACTCACGTTCATTTGTTGCTGTTCACCGGACAATAATAGTTTATCATCAGGAGTGACGCGTATTACCGGCTTAGCATTTACCCGGATATTCCCATTTTTAGTAATAATTAATGGAACGCCTTCATTGAAGATGTTTTCCTCATCAACAAAATTCAAATTAGAAGTACCATTGTTCACTAACTTGAAAACAATAATTGAAAAAACTCCCTCCCCGGAAAGGGCAACAGTAGATGCACCGGACAATTTGATAATCCCTGGCATATTCAGGTTCGCCTCAAGGGATTCAAATCCATCAATAATGGTACCCGCTTTAATCACTGATATAGGTTCAACGAGGGAATGATTATAAGATAAAGTAATGTCAGCAGAAAACACATCTTTACCGGTCAATGAACTGTCAGCATATACCGGCATGTACAAGGTATCACCAACCGTCGCTGTTGTATCAGGCACGCGAAGAAGCAATTGCTCTCCAAAAACCATGGTATTCGCGAAAAACACAAGAAACAGCATGTATAAATAGAAATGATATTTTGACAAGTTATGCATAACGTAAAATTTTAATCGTGATCATACTTTGGATTCTTCAAAGGGTTAATCATCTGCCTTAATGTATCACGATTTTCTTTACATGAACATTTTTCCCATCATGGTACCGTAAAAGATACGTTCCCCTTACCACCGAGGGTCTTAAATCTGATTTATCGAGAAAAACCTTGTAGTTACCGGGCTTCAGGTTGCCTTCCCGGATGATCTGAATAGTTCTTCCCTGCAAATCGTGCATGCTGATAAGGATTTTATTATTACTTTCAGGCACCGTGAATGAAATTGATAGATAATCTACCATGGGTAAAGGACTTATATCCAGTGGTAGTTTGTCCACTGGATCAGCAAATACAGGCAGAGCCCCGCCATGAACATTTATTCTTCCCGGGTATATCCTGGAGGGTTCTTCATTTAGCAATACAGTGCCCGGTGTTATTACCAGTTCTGAGGAATTCCTGTTTGCGGATAAGATTATTCTCAGCAATTCACCATCATCCCTGAAATTTTCCTGCCCGGCCAAAGCAATTCTCAGCGTGGAAGATTCATGATCCATATGGTGCATCAGCATCATTTCTTTTGAAAGAGTGGTGGTTTCAATCGCGCTTAAACTCAACTGGCTCAAATCCATTATCAATGGAATTTCAAGAGAAGAAAACCTGTCGATACTTTCACCACTCACGATAAGTTGAAACTGATTATTTTCATCGGGCCCTAAAACTTCAAACCTGATTTTAGCGTCATTTAGTGTTTCAATCGAGGTGCTTTTTAGTTCTGCCGGGAAAGTCAAAATGCTGCCTGCCACGTATTGCAGGATGAGAGAAGCATCATAAGCGGTAATGGAACCATCATGAGATACATCTGCCACTTCAGCCTGTTGTGGCAAAAACATCATCATGTGAATTACTTCTTTCAGAACCAGTGAAGCATCATAAGCCTGCACTTTGCCATTGAGGCTAACATCACCCATGACTGGATTGGTTAGCCCCCCAAAATCGCCAAAATCCACGGCATCTGAAACCAATTCACCTAATCCACCCGGATTAGTGGAGTGAGTTGGGCCTGTCGCGCTACCCCACCAATTATGACGCGCGTTAATCACGAAAGCCTTATTCACGTTGTTTACCCCGTAATCTTCATTCTCATAAATATCGCAATAATTGATCAGGGGATTACTGGCCCCTTCCGCTCTTACACCATTGCGATTGTATGCAATAACACAATTTGTTATCGAGGGACTGGCTACCTGTGTTGTAATGGCAGCTTCATTGGAATAACGACCAGCATATCTTATGATACAATATTTCAAACGACACAAGTTATCAAGAGCTTGGTTATCAAAACGAATACCACCCCAGTTCCAGAAATCCGGCTCCGATTCATTTCCATCAGCATTGATGTCTCCTCCATAAAAATCATCACGGTAATCGGTAAATACAATATTACTGTCTGCAGTAGAACCACCTTCTGCTATCAATCCTCTTTGTACCAGTAGTTCTGCATTTTTATTGAACTTCAAAACAAGCCCGGGTGAGACAGTAAGCACCACGCTCGTACCTATCGTGTAATCCCCGTGGAAGAAATAGGAAATATTATCAATACCGGCAAAATTTCTCTTTTCAAGGGTAATATCCTGCACGAGTACCTCGCTTAAAACACCCAGGGCCTTGTATGTATGTCCGGTGATTTGATTTGCCTGCGTAGAAGCAGGATAAGAAACGAGCGACATGAGTAACGGTGTAAGGGTAAGATCATCAAAAGTACATGAATCAACTTCAGGATGAGAAACGCCCCGCAGGATAATCCCGAAATCACAAGCATTGAAGGTGCATTCTTTTATTTTTGGGGATGCCTGATGCAGGTTGATCCCTGCATTTTTGTACCGGAATACAGCATTACTAATGGTACTGGTATCATTGCTGATATCAGCAAAATTCAAGCCATAATTTGACATAACCGTGGGAGATGAATCATCACCATCCTCATTAGTATCCCTGGGGTTCCCGTGCATATCGTCATGTTCATGGGTGAACACGACCGGGGATGCTTTAGTACCCTCAATATTAATTGTTCCCTCAACTTCAAAACAATCGTAAGCACCCGATTTAAAAACAACACCTGCCGGGATCGTAAGTATAGTTCCGGAATTCACTTTACATGTCCGATACATGAAATACGTGATATTGTTGTAACCGGCAAAATTTCTCACGGGAATCGTGCCATCCAGGGCATATGTCTCTTTTGCTATACCGATAGCAGCAATACCAAGATTCGATACAACATTACCGGAAAAAAACGGGGAAGCAAACATACTCATCGTAACCGGGGTATATCGGATATTATGTATTCCACATTTGGTAAATGAAGGAGATGCACTTCCATATATACCAAAAGCCGATGTGCTCGATTGTTCTATCATGCAACTATCAATGGTAATAGCTGCATCAATAATCCTTATTGTACCAAAATCTTTCAAATCGCCATACCCCGGTCGATTGGCCCCACCATAATTCAAAACACAATTATCGAGAATACTTTCATGATCCATTGCAGAACCGTGAAAGCTTATCGACCACCAATCGCCTTTCAATGGCACCGAATTATTCCCGTCGTCATTGGTATCACCTCCTCTCGAATCATCTTTCAGGGAGGTAAAAACAATTTTATCCTCACTTATACCATCGGCTATCAAAGCCCCTTCCACCTTGATTAAGCTGGTGTGTCCGATAAATTTAATCACAACTCCCTGGTGAATGGTCAGTTTAGCACCCGCGGCAATTGTTAACTTGTCAACAATATAAGCTATATTATAAATACCTCCAACATCTCTTGGTACAAGGCTTGCATCAGAAGATAGTGTACCCTCGATGATTCGTATACCATTGCTACCATTTCCGTTCGATTTCATGGTCATTCCGGAGAAGGAAAATGTCGGGTTAGCCTTGAGTGACATTGCAATGGGATCTGAATTGCAGTTTTTTATTTCAACATTTGTCTGACAAAGAGGAGTAGACGCACCTTCACACCTTATTCCATTATGGTCGGAACTACTCAGCAAAATATCATGAATTTCTCCACCCGCGTCAGTAAAAGTAACCAGGCCTTTATTGCTTCTGCCGCCATATAGGATCATGGCATACGAGATAAGATTGTACCCGTCATCTGCTGTTGACAAGAAGTTAATTGTTCCCCAGTTCCCGGGGGATGGAGAATTTGCATCGCCATCATCACGAGTATCCTTGGGATTACCAAAGTTATCATCGTGAATCGAAGTAAAAACGATGGAGTCACTAGCTGTACCGGTCGCTTTAAATCCACCTTCAACAAAAATATCGGTATTATTGTTCATTTTAATAACCACGCCCGGTTCTACATCAACATAAGTTCCAGAATTAACTGTTAAATCTTCCAATAAGACATAGGAAATGGCATCAAACCCGGCCACGTTTCTTAGTTTGATAGTACCATCAAAACCTAATTTCTCGCCAATTAATCCAAGAGCCGTCCAGCCGGTATTAACAAACGTGTTACCATCAAAATCAGGGTCAGCAGAGACGGATAAAGCAACAGGGGTTTTCGTGGTATTTGATATTTCATTATTATAAATCCTGGGATTAGAAGCCTGAAAAGCATATATACCAAATTCTGTATCCTTAATTAAACAATTACTAATAGTCGGGCTCGCGTTTTCAGTAGTTATCGTACCACCTGAGATGTGACGAGTATTATAGTACCTGCTGGGTAACTTACCATATTTTAGATGGCAAAAAGCCAATCGACTTGTATCGCTACTGGAATTCTCGAAGACAATGCCGCCCCAGTCACCCGGGTTTGGGAATGATTGTGAGCCATCCTTGTTTGTATCCATCGGGTTCCCATGGTTATCATCCTTCATGGAAGTAAATACAATCCTGTTTGATGGGTCAATACCATCTGCAACCAATGTACCCTTTACAACAAATCGGTGAGAACTAGTATACCCTTTGATAACAATCCCGCTATTTATAACCAAACTCAGGTCTTCAGGAATTATAAGTGTCCCCAGCATAACATAAGTTACATTCGGAATACCTGTAACATCACGTTGTTTTAACTCTGCATTGGCAGCAAGTGTACCTCCCAGCAGGCCTATTGCATCGTACTCGTTATCAGAAAATGAAAAGAAATTGTTCTGAAACACGGGATCTGCATCGAAACTCATGGCAATAGGAACTAACTCACTCGACCCGATATCATTATACCTGAAAAGAGGATAACTGGGCCCCTCGAGTTTGACACCGTAGTAGTTATTATTGAATTCACAACTATCAATAGTCGGACTGGCACTTTCCAATGACACGGCCCCCATTAAACCGGATCCGCCAAATGAAAAAACACACCGTTTCAATATACAATTTGCATCATCGCTGTTAGCCGTGAATTTAACAGTACCCCACGATCGGGAAGAGGGAGTTGTAGCAGCACCATCATTATTGGTGTCTCCTCCCAGGTTATCATTTAAATAAGTTGTGAAATAAATGTTCTCCCCCATATCAGCGATAGCTTTCAATGCACCATTCACGGTAATTGATGAATTTGTTTTAATGATGTTACCCGAACCAATGGTCAGCATATTCCCACTGTTCACAATAAAATTCCTGTAAAACACAAAGGGGATTGCACTTTCCGGCAGGATAAAATCGGTGCTAAGCTTTGTAAAACGAATATAAATCCCATCATGTTCATTACCTGTCAAACTTGTTAAATTATCGAGATTGAATTCTCCCGGACCATTATAAACAATCGGCCACCGGCAGGAGGAAACAATAGATTGTTCCAGGTTCAGCACCCCGTTAGAACTTATTAAAATACCCTGGTTACTTGACTTGGAAATTTCAGAGTTCCCGAATATTGTAGCCGAGCCATTATAAACATTAATCATACCCATGTAATCTGAAATGGAATTACCACCCCCGTATTCAACAACACAACCATCCATGTTCAGTATCCCGCTGTATAAGGAACTACCCACCTGGATATTTTGCCAGTCGCCTTTCTGCCTGGTTCCCGAGGCAGATGTCATTGTCGTGTTCACGGCATTGAGAGTACCTCTTATTTCAATTCCGGTATTCGCTTGAAAATGCACCTCCACCCCATCATTAATGGTAAGCGTAATCCCGTTGTTAATAATTATATTGCCTGTTACAATATAGGGGCTACCTGCCAAATCCCAGGTTGTTGAAGCGTCAATACTTCCTGAAACATTAGTTTGCCCTGTTAACGTGTAGGAAGAAATGATCGTAATGATTGATATAAAGAAAAGTGTCCTTTTCATGGTAGGTAGGTTTTAGGTTTGGTATTAGAAATACAAATTTAAGTATTGGAATTTTATAAGTCAACAAGTTTTAGACAAGGTGAACTATTTTGATGCTATATAGATCATTTGAATAGACAAAAAACACATTTGCATAGACAAACAATTATCATAATAAATAAAAAACCCTTAAATAGCTAATTTTCTGTTATTTACAAAATAAGGTTTATTTAGAATTTAAATGCTTTTCTTGGCAAGATGCCCGGGTGAGATAATTCAGGTATTATGAAATAGTGCCGGAAAATTACTATATAAATACGGAAGAATATTTACAATTAATTCCCATTTATTCATTTTTTTTCTTAATTTAATGTTTCAATAATTATTAAGATGAAAAGTACCGGCTTTAAAACAGCACTTAGAATTGTTGTCATATACCTTATCTTCGGTATTCTTTGGATTTTTTTCACTGATCTTATTGGTAAATATTCATATCATAATGCTGTTGATCTCACGAGGTTCCAAACCTTTAAAGGCTGGTTTTTCGTGATACTTTCGACTATTCTTATCTATATCCTGGTTTCTCGGGCCAACAAAAAACAAGTTGAACTGATAGATGTTTTAAATAAAGAGGTCAAGGAGAGAAAAAGAAATGAGAAGATGCTGGCCATTGCAAAAGAAAAGGCGCTTGAAAGTGATAATCTTAAAAGTACTTTTTTGGCAAATATTTCACATGAGATACGGACTCCCATGAACGGTATTGTAGGATTTGTCTCCCTGCTTGAAGATGAAACCCTAGCTTCTGATGTACGAAGTGAATATATCCAAATTATAAAAAACAGCAGCAGCCAATTGCTGCACATATTAACCCAAATCATTGATATATCCAGAATTGAATCTGGTAATGTAGAAATTGTAAAATCCGCCTTCAGCGTGAATGAAATTCTTCATGAAACAGAAATCTACGTGAAAGAGCTTATTTCAGAGGAGAAAAAACATATTGAATTCAATGTATCTTTCCTGCCTATTGATAAATCAGATATAATCGTGCAGGATAGAGAGCACCTGGAACAAGTCCTTTTCATCCTGTCAGATAATGCTGTAAAGTTTACTGAAAAAGGCAGGATTGATATTTCCTGCAAAAAATTAAATAACAGAACAATTACTTTCCGGGTAACGAACACCGGAAAAGGCATCGACCCCGGGTTAGAGAAATTAATTTTCGACCGTTTCAGAAAAGGAATAGAATCAATAGTTGACAGCCCGAGAGGCATGGGCCTTGGCCTCACGATTGCAAAAGGACTCACTGAATTAATGGGAGGAACCATTAAATATGAACCCGGGGAAAGCGGGTCATCTGTATTCTCGTGCACTATTCCTTTTGAACTACACGCCCAAACTTTTTCCGGAACCATACACGATGTGAACTTGAAAAAAGGAGCCAGGTTATTGATTGTTGAAGATGTTATTGAAAATTTCCTGTTAATGAAAGAATACCTTGATGAGTATGAAACTAAAATATTTTATGCTGAATCCGGGAAAAAGGCCCTGGAAATAATCAGGGATAATGAAATTGAGCTTGTATTGATGGATATCCGGTTACCCGATATGAATGGAACTGAAGTTCTAAATAAAATAAGAATGATGGGACATACAATTCCAGTTATCGCTCAAACTGCCTTTGCCACAAGTAACGACAAAGAACACTTCCTTCAAGAGGGTTTTAGTGATTATATCGCTAAACCTTTTAGCAAAGATGCTTTTATAACAATGTTGTATAAACATTTGTAACCGCGAACGATTTTTTAATCATCCGGTTAGGATTTTATAAATAAAACCTATAATTTTCACCATGTATTAAAATAGTTTTCAGGGAAAAAAACAGGCGACATGGGGCATGAGTTAAGAGACCTCAAGGATTTAATATTCAATTCCATAGATGATCATATCCATGTGATTGACTTTGATTTTAATATCACGTGGGCTAACAAAAAAGCCTGGGAAGGAGTTATCAATAATAATTGGTCTGGCAGTTCAAAATGTTACGAGATTTGGCAGAATTATTCTGCTCCCTGCCCAAATTGCCCGTTAGAACATATCAAGACAAAAACTCAACCTGTTGAGCAAAAAATTACCAACAGGGATAATCAGGTTATAGAAATTAAAGCCATTCCCATTCAGGAAAATGGAAAAGTTTCCGGAATTATTGAAATAAGAAAAAATATATCCCGGGAAATAAAAAATAACATTCTAAAAGAGACAGCATTACACAATGAAAGACTCGAGTGTTTACTCAGGATTTCACAATACAAAGCTTCAACTCAGCAGGAGTTCCTGGACATGGCCCTGCATGAAGCAATTAAGTTAACCCAGAGTAAAATTGGGTATATCTATTTTTATGATGCTAAGAAAAAACAATTCATCTTGAACACCTGGTCCAAGGATGTGATGAAGGAGTGTAGCGTAATTAACCCGAAAACCACTTACGATCTTGAAAAAACAGGATGCTGGGGTGAGGCTGTACGGCAAAAGCGCCCCATTATCATTAACGATTACAATCTTCAACATCCACTGACAAAAGGAACACCCGATGGACATGTTCGCCTGAAAAAATTTCTGACAATACCGGTTATTATTGATGATATCATTGTTGCTGTTGTTGGTGTTGCTAATAAAGAAGAAGATTACAATGAATCCGATAAAAATCAGCTTACCCTCATGATGGACGGGGTATGGAAAATGGTTGAACGACAAAAAATCCAGTTCCAGCTTATTGAAGCCAAGGAGAGAGCAGAAGAGAGCAACAGACTTAAAACAGCCTTTCTCGAGAATCTAAGTCACGAAATACGCACACCCATGAACGGGATTATCGGGTTTTCTGAAATGCTGCAAACCAATAATCTCACGCCTGAAAAGATAAAGAAATACACCGGGGTTATTGTAGATTCAAGTAACCAGCTACTTAAAATGGTGAGCGATATTCTGGATATATCTAAAATTGAAACCCGGCAGGTAGCCGTGAACCTGAAACCAGTGCAACTTAACCAGTTATTCGAATCTTTAGCTGAACATTTCGGCGAGAACCTCAGGAAAGAAAACATTGAATTACATGTAAAATCAGATAATGATCATGCAGTTCCGGTATTACTTGATGAAAACAAATTATTTCAGATTTTTGACAATCTTATTTTAAACAGTATCAAGTATACATCATCCGGATTTATTGAAATAGGCTATCAAATCAAAAATCAGGCGATCGAGTTTTTCTGCAGGGATAGCGGCAATGGTATCCCTGAAGAAGAGATTCCTCACCTGTTCGAAAGTTTTTGGCAGGGAAAGTACCAGCCTGCCGGGAAAGCAGAAGGAACTGGCCTCGGGCTTTCTATTTGCAAGGGACTCATCGAGTTAATGGAAGGTGAAATAAAAGTTCAATCAGAACCGGAAAAAGGTACAGAATTTGTATTTACCCTGCCATACCATGAAACAAGTGAATATGATACAATCAGGAAAAAATCTAAGAAACCATCAAAACAAACCATGAATAATATATCAAATAATACTTCAGCAACAATTTTAGTTGCCGAGGACGAACCCGTGAATTACCTGTATATAGCAGAAGTCCTTAAGTTAATGAATATTAATGTGATACACGCCAATAACGGAGTGGAGGCGGTGGAATACATTCAAAAAAAGCCAGAAATCAATTTAGTCCTCATGGATATAAAAATGCCGGTCATGGATGGCTACGAGGCTACCCATGCAATTAAAAAGCTGAGACCCGAACTACCCGTTTTGGCTCTAACAGCATACGCGATGCAAGAAGACCGGGACAAGGCGCTTAAAAATGGATGCGATGACTATATTCCCAAGCCGGTGAAAAAAGAGGATTTAACCAGCAAAGTGAAAAGTTACCTGAAATAATATAATTATTCAGAGGTGAATTTTTCCCATGATGAACCATCAAATCTGGAAATACCCGCGCGGGTACCCAACCATGCCACGGTTCCTTCAAAAGCTATTGAAATCACTTCATTGTTAACCAGACCATCAGTTTCAGTGTAATGTAACCAGTTTATCCCATCAAATATTGATACTCCTTCGTGAGTACCAAACCACATGTTTCCATCCGGATCCTGACCTATTGAATAAACGGTGTCGCTCGCGATAGAGACATCGCCATAATTCACGAAAGCTTCATAATCCTTTGGGTTTTCACCTTGCTTAACTGCTCCTCTATCCGTACCATACCATACTTTGGCTTCTTTATCAACAAACACGCAATAGACGACATCACTACTTATATTCCACGGGGAAGTTAAAGTTGAGGCAGAGGATATTCCGTCCACTGTTTCCTCGAACCTGTGTACACCACCCCCTTTCGTGGTAACATATACCCATGGATTTACTGATCCTATCCCGGTTATTTCCTCATTGCCAACACTATATTTCTCCCATTCGCTTCCTTTCCACGATGAAACACCCGCGTCAGTTCCAAACCAACGCCTGTGAAAGGTGTCAACGCCAACTGCTTTCACTACATTACCGGCAATATCACTATTTGAAGTAGTGTATGTGGTAGCCGATGATATCCCGTCTACAGTATAAGTAGCTACAGTTGCACCTGCATGTGAAGCAATCCACATCTCCTTGCCATAACTGCTTTCCTCAAAGACAATATCTTCTAAAACAACATTCCCAAGATTACTTACATCATGTATTTTCCATTCATTATCATCATAGGAAGACAATCCTTTATCGGTAGCAAACCATTTTACACCGAAATCATCAATGAAAATATCATTAATAACATTTCCCGCCGGACCGGTTTTTGTCTTATCGTTATTATCATCATTCAGGGTTTCTCTCTCACAGTAAGAAAAAAGAAAAGCAATGGTTATCAGAACCATCAAAAATCCAATATTTCTATTCATCTCTCAGCAAGTTTTATTGATTAATAGCCAAACACGAAATTACACAATTTTCTGACTCGTTTTATCCCAAAATACAGTTCGGTTTTCCAAGAGTGAAATGGTGCCCATGTGAGCGGCAATAGCTTCCTGGAATCCTTCATCAATATTACAACTTGGTTGTACGCCTTTTCTTATTGAGTCAAGCCATTCCCGGATATGCAAATGGGTTGTATCTACCCTTTTTCCATCCCGGTATGTATACAATAATCCGCGCCCGGCAAAATACTTCTCAGTAGCACTTGTAATGGCATCCACGTTTTTCTGCCCGGGGACGTACCTGTATATCGGAACAGAAGGATCAATAATTCCCTTGTTGATTTGATCACCATACTTAGTAGATTCCCTGTCGGCAAAAATGGTCATTTCCTGACCGAGCTCCATGTTCCCATCATGGCCCATGATAACTTTACCGCGGTTTCGGTTACTTGCCAGGGTTGCCGTGTAAAGCAGGGTTAAGTCACGATTTTTGTATTCATGTACTGCATGATAGACATCGGGAACTTCTCTTCCATCCTTGTAAAAGTAAACACCACCTGAAGCAGAGACAGAATCGGGTATACCAAGCTCCAAAACCTGATTCAACGCGTCGAACTCGTGGGTTAACAGGTCACCCGACAAACCGGTTCCATAGTCCCACCAGCATCTCCACCTGAAAAATCGTTCAAGACTGAATGGGTGATACGGGGCGGGACCCAGGAATTGTTCCCAATCAATAGTTCGCGGGCTGCCATCAGGATGTATATCATAAACCCATGCCCCATTTGGAGAATTCCTGTTGGTGGCCACTTCTACAAGTGTTATCTTGCCCAACACGTCATTTTTAATGGCTCTTCTGGCCAAGTTATAACTTTCGGTTTGGCGCCCCTGGTGCCCGAGCTGAAATATGATTCCTGTATCTTTCACCACTTTGGTAAGTTCGAAAGCCTCTTCGGCGGTTCGAGTCATTCCTTTTTCAAGATAAACATGCTTTCCGGCTTTAGAAGCGTCAATAGCCATTTGGGCGTGCCAGTGATCCGGGGTAGCAATAATCACCGCGTCAATATCAGGAGCATTTAGTAAATCTTTATAATTCTTGTATCTTCTGGCGGGCTCTCCCATTTTTCCACCTGCCGGGTTTTTAAAGACATTGGCAGAAGCAGCCATGGCACGTTCAGCCCTGTAATCAAAAATATCGCATACACCCTTTATATCGATATTTAAATTCTCCTGAACCTGGTAATCATGAAACCGGGTATCCTGTTCATTGTTAAGGGAGGCTTTTTTCCAGCTCTCAAGCAACTCCGGGTGAGCATACCCGGCTGCTTTTAACAATTGTTCTCCCCGGATTCCATAACCGATGATACCTACTCTTAATTTCCGGTTATCCGAAAGAATCTCTTTCACGGGCGCTTCAGGCTCTTCCAGGCTGAATTTCAATTCATCAAGTATATTATTATTCAGGTACCGTTCGTATTGTCTTTTCTTGTATGCACCATAAATAACCGCACCCAATACAGGTATAGTTGCGAGCCCTTTTATTACATCTCTCCTGTTAAGTTTGTTATTTTTTGTTTTATCCTCTTGATCTTTCATTTTTCAAATGATTTTTTCGCTCAATCCTCAGCTTTTTTTAAAAATTAATTTGTCTATCCCGTAATACTGTCCTGTACGGAAAACAATTAAAACTGCCAACATGAATAATTCGATGAGGGTTTTATTCACCAGCCAGTAACTACCGTCAGATGGCAAAATGTATTCAACTCCAATGAGAGGAGGATGAGACAGGTAGTATAATAACAAGAGTATTATTCCTCCAATAGCGGCCAACCTTGTAAAAATGCCGAGTATGAGTCCGGCACCTACCAGGGTGAGTCCCCATGCATTCATGAAATCAACTGCTTGCAAGATGGTATCGTTCGTGGCCATCCACTGGAAAACACCCGCCATGAATCCACCGGAATCCATGAGGTAGCCCATGGAAGTCCACCCCGGGTTGAATAATTTGGTCAGCCCCTCGAAAAGAAAATGCCATCCTATCAGTATCCTGAGAATGACAAGAAATGTGACCTGCATTTTGGTTAATTCGTTCTGTTTACTCATGATTGCATATTTAAAACTAAAGTATCAAGGTATTTATTATTATTATAAATTCCCCTGAATGAAAAAGATGACAAATATAATAATATGTTGTGAAGTCATGAAATCAATTATCCCATTTATATGAAATAATTGTTGTTGTATTACCTAAAACGTGATTTGGTAGAAACAAAATACAAGGGTAAAAACTTATTTCCAGAAAACAATTGACTTCTCCCGGATTACCTGTTATTTACTTACATATTTCCCAAACTGTTACTGGATAACCTGAATTTTAACAACCTCTGATATGATCTTATTATCACTTTTTACAAGAATAGTTCCAAGATAATTACCCGGGGAAATTCCTGGATTAAGACTATATTGAATATGATGTTCACCTGGGAATTTATTACCATGAAAAACTTTACCAACTTCCCTGCCCCCGAGATCCAACAGTTTTATGACAACTTCTGACTTATTTTCAATTTTAAATTCAAAGTTAGCCAGTTTTCTAACGGGATTTGGATAACAACCAAAATCAATAGCGTTATTGGTATGGGTATTTACAGCATCCGGCTCGGCCACGAGGCTGGCAGGAATACTAACCAGTTCAATACCCTGATTGCCTCCCATGTTGCGGGTATATCTTTTCGTTGTTGCATTTTCCCAGTGCTCGTGTACACCAAGACTAGTAATAGCAATACCGTCCTTTTCCGGGTCGTATTGGATTCCATCAGGCCAGTTCGAGGGGTCCGCGGCCTGGTGCAGGTAATCATCCACACCGGGATATTGCGGGTATGCAAGACCAGGATGGTTTTCTGCCGTGAACTCTGTTCTGAGAAAATCGTAACATACTGATTCAAGTGCCACCTGATCGAGAGATATAAAGATAGAGTTCGGCCAGTCGTTATTAAATGGTGCAGTTTTCCATTTGACGGGTTTCATGGTCGCTTCAGGTCCACCCCATAAGCCGTCGACAAGGAACAACATGGTATTACCACCGAGTTTCTCGTGTCCCATCAAATCCACTTGTACCCGGTACTGCTTGTAATCCGTGCGGAGAAGCGGAGTAGTGTATCCCTCTTCAACCCATACCAGACCGGGATGCAAATGACTAGCACCACCCCGGCACTGTGTTCCAAAATGGTTCTTGGCGGTAAGGGTTATCCCGGCTCTTTCATGACCTTTAAGAGCAGCAAGGTTTATCATGTAATCAGCATTGGCCACCACATCATCAAAATCATCGGTATAACCGTCTTTCATAACATCAGCTTGATCGGAATAAAAAATTTGCTCTGTTTCAATCTTACCAGTATAATATCGTCCATGAGAATCACTGTACCTGTCAAAATACTTTACATCAGGAAAATCAGCAATCAGGTAATCGTATGCATGTTTATATACATGGCTCTGGGGATCTCCAATAATAATATTACCCTGGGGAACATTCCCGTGCTCAGTTAATTGTTTAAGAACAGCGTGTATCACATGCGGCGAAGTTTCTGTAATTCCATATCTATTATTACCTGCCCAGGATTGATAATAATAACCTGAAGATTCATCAGCAAGCCATGAGGAAGTACCATTGTTAATCTTTATAAAAATCATTTCTCCATTCGAATAATCAACTGCACCATTTCCTTTTTCCCGATTATGAAAAACAAACAAAGAATCCCAGGCATCGCTGTCGTTACCTGTACCGGTCAATTGCTGCAGGGAATTGGAAATCATCCCGTTTATCACATCCTGGTCTGCATTTTCAGGCAGGAAGTAACCGTCATCATCGTTCGGGTTATTTTTCTCACCTATTGAATTGGTACAATTTTCGTTGGTAGCGTCCTTATCCCACGCCCAAATAACTCTTCCCGGGTATATACCCCGTGGAGTACCCATTGGGTTATTGGCACCATCCGGTGGATTGAATTTATCTCCATCGTAGTCGTCCGCGGTAGTTATGCTACTATTTAAAACGAACGATAAACCAATTAGGCCACTGGCAATTACCAGCAATCCAAGTGAAGCAAAAACCCTTGATTTATTGAATTTCTGCAGCACCCTGTTAATAGAAAAAGTAGCGGTGGAAATAGAAATAACATAAAGGACGAAACCAGACATAACAGGTGCAGCTGCCTGCATACAAGGATAACCTGCCCGTGAGGGTTTCGGGATAACGCGAACCAAAAACCATGCTGTTGCTAAAATTCCTGTTACAACAAATGTTATTTTTACCGGTATTTTAATTTTATCAAAAAAACGCACAAGTTGTTTTAGCCACTCCGGCAAATGCTTAACATTGAATTTTTCCATCTTTAAAAAAAATGATTAATTGATAATCATACCTCTCTGTAACACTTTAATTTAAATAGAATAAGAAAAGCATGATAAAATCAGTTTATAAATATTTTTTTCACAATACTTTTTCTGCCCGATTGAATATTTATGATGTATATCCCAGGTTCCAGGCCAATAACATTAAATCTTTCATCCATGATAAAAATGTCGTCCTTCAATTGTTTATACAACACCATTTTACCAAGAATATTAAACACGTTAATAGTAGTACCGGCGGACCAGGGATCATTCTGTCTAATAAAAAGATTGTTTTCATCCTGAAACACCTGTAACTTTATAGTATTATTAATCGTGTTAACTTTAACACCATTCCCTTCTACCAATTTCAACACGCCATAATCATCGGCCCGTTTCCAGTGATCATTGTGAGCTTCTTGCGTGACTGCCACCGATCCAATAAAATTATCCCTTTGCTCATCATCCTGATCGTTTTCACAGTAAGCCAATGAAAGTCCCATAATTTTGCCCGCTGAAAGTTCAACCGGTTCATTATTTGTCTTTTTTGGATCATAGGAATCATCAAAAACTTTTAGTGAAAACTCCCAGGTGTAATAATCACCATCCCTGAACAAAACAAGTTCAGGAAAATGGTCTGCATAATTGGGAATAATCTGATCCGGGTAACCCCAATCGGTGCCGGCAATATCGCAAACCACGAAACTTGAATTTGTATCCTGATCTGCAGGCTGATCAACCATAATATGATATGAAAAAGCATTTTCGGCATTGGTTCCCCATTTTTCACCAAAATCACCAGTGCCGTCAAAAACATGCAATCCCCCGGATCTGTCTTCATCAATAAATAATTCAACGATATCAAAATTATGATACCCGGTAGTACTTTCGCTCCAAACATATCCATCAGCGAAGAAATCATCATTCACCTCAACGAGAAAATACAGAAGATTTTCTTCAGACGACCAAACCACCTTGTACCTGCCAAAAAAATCAGTTGAATCAAGCAACGGTTCGCCCCAGGTAATCCACATCTGATCAATTGACTGCCATTCAGCGGAATTCCAGGCAGCATCATCAGCCATGCCATCAATTACAGGTACATTATTAACATTCAAGGCCCTGACTGTATCATCCTGCACGAGTGTTGTTAAAACTTCAGCCCGTGTATTGTTCAACAGGCCAATAACAAAAATACCAAGAAAATAAAGGTAAAATTTCTTCATGTACTTGAAAGAGTTTCATTCAATAATTGATTGATCGTGCTAATATAATAGTATTATTTTTAATGGTGTTAAAAAGTTGAAGTTCCAAATTTATTTATATTAAAGATAAATAATGGGTGAATAAAAAAACCTTGCATTTCTTATCAGAATGTTTCAAATTTATGCACGCTAACACGATTAGATTTTAATCATGACAGATGAACATGTATTTAGTCCTGAAGAGGATGACAACAATGAACACGAGGAAGATAGCAGTAGGTTGCTCGATAATTTTCTAAATAAAATCGCGGGTGTGATGAACCTGGATGAAAAAAAAGAAGAAGATTTCAAGATGTTTTCTTCTGATGATTTTGATAATCCCGGGATAAGTGATGAATTAAAGGAAAAAATTGACAGGCTCCAGGAAATTACCCGATCCATTGAAGGAAAATATGGACTTCCCGCGCCGGGAGGGTTTGATTCAAAAAAATTTATGATTGATTATGTAAATGAACTGAATCCATCACAATTCATGGCAGCAACGCTCGGGGAAGGCCCCGTTCTAGTGCTCGCGGGAGCCGGAAGTGGTAAAACCAGGGTCATAACGCATAGGGTTAGTTATCTCCTTGAAACAGGGGTGAACCCGGAAGAAATCCTTTTACTCACCTTCACCCGGAAAGCAGCACGGGAAATGTTGAACCGGGTAGAGGGATTACTCAGGGATGAATCACCCCGCAAGGTAAATGGTGGTACCTTCCACTCGTTTGCCAGCTATATTTTGCGGAAATACAGCAACCTGCTGGGTATATCACCCTCTTTTACCATTATTGACGCGGAAGACTCGGCAGACACAATCGATTTAATAAGAGGAGAAATGAAACTGCACAAGAAAGACCGCCGATTCCCCAAGAAGGGTCGCTTGCAGGAGATTATATCATCTTCCAGGAACAGGCAAATTCCTATTGAGAAAGTTATTGAAAAAGAATTCAGCGGATTGATAGATTACGTGAAAGATATCGAGATACTTGCCGCGGGATACCAGCGATACAAGAAAATTGCCAACGTACTTGATTACGATGATCTGATGGACGAATTAGCTGAACATCTCAAAAAAAATCAACGTTTCAGGACTTCCCTGCAAAAACAATACAGGTACATTCTCGTGGATGAGTACCAGGATACCAATCTCGTGCAGAAAGAAATCGTGGATCTGGTCGCGGAAAAACATCATAACGTGATGGTAGTTGGCGACGATTCGCAGTCGATCTACGGTTTCAGGGGAGCCAATTTTGAAAATATTCTCCTTTTTCCCGATACTTACCCGGATTGCAAGGTGATCAAGCTGGAGCAAAATTATCGCAGCAACCAGGGTATACTCGACTTTGCCAATGGTATAGTAGAAAATGCAAAAATCGGGTACAAGAAAAAATTGTTTACCGAGAAAAAATCTACTTTCATACCCGAGGTTCGCAAATTTTACTCTCAATACGAGGAAGCCGAGTATATCGTTGATAAAATCATCGAGCTCAGGGAAAAAGGGATTGAATTGAACCGGGTGGCGGTACTTTACAGGGCAGTGTGGCATGGAAACTACGTGCAAACAGAACTTTTAAAAAGAAACATACCATACGTGATGGTGGGAGGGTTGAAATTTACCGAGCGTAAGCATATCAAGGACATGATATCATACCTTCGGCTTTTGTTGAACCCTCTGGATGCCGTCTCCTGGAACAGGGTACTTAAATTATTGCCTGGAATTGGTAATATCGCGACAGGAAAAATCATGGATTCGATACGTCAAAAAAACGGAAGGATCGATTTTATTGAATTTTCCAATAAAAAATACTACCCAGATCTCAAAATCCTTGAAGAGATGATGCTGGAAGCCAGAAAGGAGAAATACCCTTTACCGAAAAAGCTCGAGTTTATCAGGAATTATTACCAGCCCATTCTGGAAGCACGGGATTACGATCATGTCATAAGAATGAATGATATTGGCGTGCTCATTGATATGGGTAACCGGTACGACAATATTGAGAAATTCCTTACCGATTTCGCCCTGGATCCTCCCTCCAGGAGCTTTCAGGATAAAAATCAACCATTGATTGATGAGGGTGAGGAGAATCCCGTCACTTTATCTACTATACACTCCGCGAAGGGTCTTGAATGGTATACCGTTTTCATACCCTACGCGTTGGATGGGCTCTTCCCGTCCAGCAGGGCATTAAAAGATATGGAAGAGTTGGAAGAAGAACGTCGCCTCTTTTACGTGGCCTGCAGCCGGGCTGAAGAACAGCTTTACATTACCATGCCATCGCAAGTGAACTCTTACGATGCATTTTTCTCGTACCCGTCGCGATTCATTATTGAAATTCAAAAAGACAAGTATAGATTTGGAGTGGGAATGAATTAGAGAAGGTTTATTCATACGCCATACAATTGTCATATGATGGTAATTAGATAGTTATTAAGTTGATATTAAGTTGTTATTAGGTGGTGATTAAATTTCATATACCAGGATATGAGTGATTCGTTAAAAACTGTCAAAAAAATCAGTAGTGAATTGTCAGCCCTGGGTATTAGAAAAAAGGGCGTTCTGCTAGTGCATTCATCTTTTGGGTCTGTAAAAGCGGAGGTATCTAATCCTGAACTCCTGATAATGGCATTTCTTGATGCACTTGGCCCCGAGGGCACACTATTGATGCCTGCACTTAGCTATGAGATAGTAACCGATAACAATCCAGAGTTTCATATAGATAAAACACCATCGAATGTTGGTTATCTTACCGAGTATTTTCGTACACGCCCGGGTACACTTCGAAGTATGCACCCCACTCATTCTTTATGTGCTACTGGTGATAAAGCCCATGAAATACTTACAGATCATAGGTTAGATATTACCCCGGTAGGAAAAAACAGTCCTTTCAGAAAACTTACTGAATTAAAGGGACAAATACTCATGCTGGGATGCGGTTTACGACCATCTACCTCCATGCATGGCGTGGAAGAACTGGTTATTCCTCCCTACCTTTTCGGTGGTGAATTGTATTACCGGTTAATAGACGGTACAGGAAATATAAAATCCAGATTATACAAGAAGCATGGATTTAAAGGATGGATTCAGCGATACGACAGGCTGGAAAATATATTGATATCTCCTGAACTAAAAAAGGGAGCCATTGCAGGAGCAGATACCTGGCTAATAGAATCGAAAGTGTTGTGGGAAAAAGGAAGGGAAGCGCTTCAACAAAATCCATTATTTTTCGTGGATAAGGCTGGTTAGTGTGGGTGCTGACTTATACACAACCACCATTACCATATGTTTCATTCTTGCTATTAGACAAATTACCCTGGCCCGGGTAAGTATCCATTACCTTAATATGGTCAATAAATATATTTACTGCTGAGATAATCCTTATCTCATTGCATGGCAATATTATTAAGGACCTTATAGCTGATAACTTCCTCAGGTACAATCTCTTCAACTGTCTCGAAGTGGATTGTTTTTTCTTCACCGGGCATTACATCGAAATAATTATCATTGAAGAATCCTTTCGCGTCCGCGATCATTGTAAAATCTTTCATTAATACAGCAGATGAAACGGTAATATCATAGCCATTTTCTACCCGTGTATATGTAATTCGGGGTTTTGCACGTGGAAGTTTAAGTTCTTTTTCCCTACTAAAATAAAGTGTATTATCATATACTTTCCCGTCAACATCCGTGAAGGTAAAGTACACGAGTGATTCCTTTTGATTAATATTACCCGGAAAATCTTTTGCCTGCCGGGATACAATCAGGGTATTGGATAGTTGTTCAACTTCTACATCCAAAATTTCTTTCTTAAATTCTTCACCGGAAAAGTCGATGACCTTCATTTCAAGTTTACCTTTCATTTTTTCCATCCGGTCTGACACGAGGAAAACCTTAATACTATCATCTTCTGTTACAGGAGCAATCAAAACTTCACTGAATGCTTTCCGGGAGGCATAATGGGAGGCTTTCCAGTTACCGTAATAATCAACAGTTGCCCAGGAAAGGGTTGGCCAACAGTCGTTCAACTGCCAGTATAGCGATCCCATGCACCAGGGCATATTTCTCCGGTGGGCTTCAATGGCCATTCGATATCCTTTGGCCTGAGTAAGCTGACTAACGTAAACTATATCACTAAAAGCAGCAGGTATACCATAATACATGTCCATGTAAAAAAGGATCATGTCGTTCCCATCAAATCCCGGGGCTATCCAAGCCATATTGCTGCGTTGCCTGTGCCGCATAATTTTTGAATCCATATCCTTGTCACCAGGTATGGTAAAACTATCCACAGTAGCTTCATCTGGTAATGCCTGTAAACCATATTCACTTACAAATGGAGCAACATCTTCACCAAATGCCTCAAAAGGTTTTTGCCCGAACCATATTGTCCAATCGTGTTCATCACCAGACTTCCTGTCTGCAACATGCCTGTCGTGGGTTTGAGGCGAGGATGCCCAGTAAAAACTTCCAGGGTGATAGGTATTCACTGCATCCGGTAAAATCTCGTGGAAAATTCTTTCATAAGTTCTCCAGAGGAAATCAGAAATCTCTTTCGGGTACTGGTCTTTCCATCCCCAAACATGCCATGCAGTAAGATTTTCATTGTTTCCACACCACAACGCAATACAAGGATGATTCCTCAAGCGTTTCACGTTGTATTCAGCTTCTTTTCTAATATTGTCCAGGTGTTCTTCATCACCTGGTTGCAAAGCACAGGCAAACATAAAATCCTGCCACACGAGAATTCCTTTTTCATCACAAAGTTCATAGAAATAATCGTTTTCATAAATTGCACCACCCCATACACGAAGCATATTCATATTCGCTTCAACCGCATCCTGAATAACCCGCTCGTATGTATCTTTGGTTACGCTGGGTGTTAGTGTTTCATTGGGAATATAATTGGCTCCTTTCATGAAGACGGGTTTCCCGTTCAGTTCTAAATGGAAAGTTCGACCTCCTTCAACCTTATCCTGTACCACTTTTACCGTGCGTAAACCAATTCTATTATCATGTGTATCGAAAACCTTTCCAATTTCATCTTTTAACACGAGACGAACATCATATAATTTTTGCTCGCCTAATCCATTGGTCCACCATAACTCCGGATTATCAATGATGAATGAAGCTTCTGCCTTGTTCTTTCCATTTTTTAGTTCAATGATTTTCTCTGTCAATAACTTATCATCGACAACAACCTGTAACAAGGAACGCGATGTAACTGTAGCATCAAGGGTTAATGTTGCAGATAATTCAGCCTTTTCATCCGATAATGATTCCGTATTGATAAAAACGCTCTCTATTTTTGCTGAATTCCAGGCATATATATGCACGGGACGCCATATCCCGCAAGTAACCAATCGCGGCCCCCAGTCCCAGCCATAATGAAAAGGCGCCTTTCTTGTAAAAACATTGGTACGTTCATCATCAGGAGCAATTTCATTGGATGCTTTTAATATGTAATCAAGCTTCTGTAATTTTTCCATTCCTTTTTTCACGGCGCTGTGAAAATGTACCGCGAGTATATTATCACCTTCTTTCAAATACTGCTTGCAGGAGATATCCCAGCCGACAAACATGTTATCTGTCTGCAGAACCAGACTATCGTTAAGATACACATCGGTGTAAGTATCCAGTCCTTCAAAATAAACATGCAGATTCTCATTCTCCAGCATTTCTTTAGAAATCGTGAAAGTGGTTTTATATATCCAGTCTTTATCTTCAATCCACTGTACAGAATCTTCATTGGCTCGAAAGAAAAAATCAGGAATTTTACCATGCCTTAATAAATCTGTATGAACTGTACCGGGTACTTTAGCCGGTAAATACTCATTCTTGCCGGCTTGTGAAAAGGTCCAATTATTATTCAAATCAAGTCTCATCATTTTGTTTGTAACAGTATCACAGCCCGAGATAATCATTAAAAGTAAAGTCAGGAACGAAAAAAAAAAGAATTGATATTACGCATGGTCTATATAATTTAAGAATTGATTAATGCCTCTAAGATAATTAAATTTTTGAGATTGATTCAGGATTATGTAAAAACGGATTTCAACTGCGGAAGCTTTCGCCGATAAACTTTAATCCATCGGTAATGCCTGTTCGCCAGTATTCCCACTCGTGTCCCCCGTCTCTAACCCTGTACTCGTGAGGAAAACCAAGGTCTTTCATTAAAACGTGTAAATTTGAATTTCCCTTGTATAGAAAATCATCATCACCGCAGTCGATATAAATTTTAATATCATTATACTGATTTCCCGGGAAATTCTCTACATTTGACAAAACGCTATACTTTTCCCAGTTCTCACCAAGCTTTTTATCTATTCTTTCACCATAAAGATGAGCATACATTCGACTATAACGACCATCATCCATTGTAAGCAATTCTTCACCGGTATGCACGGCGCTACTCAAAGCCGCGCAGGCCGCAAAAACATCCGGATGCCTAAGAATGTAAACAAGCGAACCATAACCGCCCATGGATAAACCTGCAACACCCCGGAATTCTTTTTTGGGTCTGGTCCGGTAGGTTTGATCAATATAAGGAATCAGTTCTTCAAAAAACATGTCCTCGTAACGAACTTCATTCTCGTGATCGTTAATATAAAAAGTCACTCCTGCATCGGGCATCACGATGATCATGGGAGGGATTTCTCCATTATTGATTGCCTTGTCAGTAGCGTAATTTACTTCACCAAATTGCACCCAGGCTGTTTCATCATCTGTGTAACCATGTAAAAGATAAACAACCGGGTAACGGCGATCAGAGTACGTATAACCCGGGGGAAGATATATTGAATAGTTCACTTTTTTATCCAAGATATCACTGGCCATGGTTAATCCTTCCAAAACCTTTCCCCTGTTGATAATTTCCTGTGGAGAGCAATTCAAATAAAGAAGAATACTGATTGCTAGCAAGAACATTTTTTTTTGCATCATATATTTTTTAATTTAGTTTTAATATTTCCGGAATCAATTTCGGCATAAGCATACCCTCCTTCCCTCAGTGGCCCGGGATTTACAATCCAGGTATTTTCTCTTTTTTCAATCCCCTTGCTCTCGTGGATATGTCCGCAATAACATGCCAGGGGGTTATGTTTCTTTATAAAGTTACTAACCGAAACACTCCCGACATGTAGCCCCGATTTGAGCTTATCTGCAATGGTTCCGTAAGGAGGTTGATGCAGAATAAGAATTGCAGGTGTGCGTGGATCAAGCCCCAGAAATGATTCATCAAGGAGAGAAGCCAGTTTATTATCGGAATATTCAAAAGGCGTAGCACCAGGGCAGGGCAATGAACCTCCCATACCGGCAAATGCAACACCTTTTATGGTCACGTGATTGCCATGCAATCCAAAACCTTCTTCATTCAGGGCTTTTTCAATATCCTGATTATCACAGTTTCCCGGGACAGCATATACATTACGGGCTTTGCTTTTGATTACGCGTAAAATTTCGAGGGCGTCAGATACAGTTCCAAAATGAGTGATATCTCCAGTAACAAATACAGCATCAATATTTTCAAAATCTTCATTGATTTTATGAAATTCAGATATATCACCATGGATATCGGATATAGTAATAAACTTTAACATATTACATTAAGTTTATGAAAGTGATTACACTTCAATCCCCCATATCTTTCTTACCAGAACACCAATTCCAAACGATACAGCTGCCACGCCCAGGCTTATAAATGCCATTTCACTAAATCTCTTTTTAAAAGAATAATCCTTGGCAATCGAAATATAATAGTTAAATATAAATATGATAAACAGCGCTATCGCCAGGGTAACGGGTAAAGCTGCAAAATGGTTTTCTAATAATAAATAGGGAAGAATGAGCAAACTTACGGTACACAGGTAAGCCACCCCGGTATAAATAGAAGATTTCAACTCATCTTTATTATTGTCTTCAGATTTGGTAGATAAATACTCCGATGCGGCCATTGAGAATGAAGCAGCTATCCCGGTAATCAAACCGGCCAGGGCAATAAGGTTAGAATCCTGCATGGCAAAAGTAAGGCCGGCAAGTGCTCCTGTTAATTCCACCAGCGCATCATTCAGTCCCAGCACAACTGATCCAAGATAATCCAGTTTTTCTTCTTTAATCAACTGAATCAATTGTTCTTCATGTGCATTTTCATCTTTTTCTACCTCCAGGGCACCCGGAATAATCTTAGCAATATTTGCATAATTGAACTGGGCATTCTCTTCACCCTGCTCCATTAGTTTAATTCCGAATGTGACACCAAAGATTTTTGACAGCCAGTAATAATAGAAAATTTTAAGTCGATTGGGTGATACCTCCCTGCCTGTGTATCTTTTCCAGAACTCGTAATGGTCCTTTTCATCCCTGGCTATCTTCTTTAAAACTTCACCAGTATCATTATTCTTGATTGATTCCGCGAGTTTGGTATAAATATAATGCTCAGTTATTTCATTTTTCTGGGCTTTTAGAATTTCTGCTTTCAATTCAGGCGAAATAGACTTGTTTTCCATGTTAAAGGTCCTTTTAACATAATATTACCATCACGATAAAGATATTAAAAATCCCGCATTTATCCATTTCATGAAATAAACAAATGCATGACACATCACAATATAATATTGCAGAAGGGAAGTCCTTTTATTTAAGGCATGTGGCACAGATCAATGGACATTTTTTATTGACTGCACATTAGTAGATACCCATACCGTTTTTTTCTTCAATTACCCCGCAAGCTATTCTCGCGCCGGCAGCTCCTGAAGGTTGACTGGTAAAATCATCAGCATCGGCATGAATAATAACAGCCTTGCCAACGATATTGGTAGAATCAGCGCCACCGATAGTCCAACCGTGAATCGTGACTTCAAAATGTGCTGTACTATCAGCCTCGGCCATAAAATTATTAATATCGCCCTTGTGGTACTGCCCCCCGGCTTCTCTTTTACCATGTTTTTCACCTGTCGGATTCCAGTGTTCTCCTGCCGAGGTAGCATCGGGAGCACTGCAATCGCCTTTTTCGTGAAGGTGAACCGCGTGTTTTCCAGGGTCAATATTTTCCACCTCGAGAACCATATTAACAGTTTGTTCACCTACCTGTGTAAAACGTGCCTTGCCATTCACACTACTCCCGCTGGAAGGAGACAACAAGGCAAATGCTTCATTATCTACCATAAAGTCGGCCTCGTCACCCTGTTTACCCATCTGACAGCCAAAAGAGAGAAGATTGAATATAATTATCAGGCTAAAAATTGTTTTAAATCCTTTCATGATTTTTTTTTTTGGTTTTTTGGTTTATACTTTCAAATTTCATACGAATAATGAATTTACGGCACCTTTCAAGCAGACTAAAATAAAATCCCCGATATATATTTGATACCGGGGATCATTTCGTTAAAAAGTAAAATGACTTTAAAATATTATCGTGTAAAAATATTCACGTTCCGTGTAGAAAGAACATGAACCTGAATTAATTTACATGGATGGTTTCAACATGAAATCATATGTTCCAGGTTTCACTTCCATCACAATCCTGTCTTTCGTAACATCCATTAGTTTGAAATACTTGTTACCCGTGAATTTTTCTCCATTAAAAACCTGACTACCACCCTCAGACACCACGAAATCCTTGCCTGATAAGTTGGGTAAATGCACTTGAGCTACTGTATTCGCGGGAATAACAATATGAAAATCAATAGAATCATTAGTTTTCTTCCAGTTTGATACCAGTAATCCATAGTCGGTTTCCAGGCTGGAATTAACCCATTGCAGGTCTCCAGCGGGTCTCGGGTGAATAACATGTCGTTTAAAACCATTTTCAAGAGGCTGTATACCTCCAAGATACCCGTAAAACCATTCTCCTACAGAGCCAAGTGCAAAATGGTTCCTGGAATTCATTTTATCGGGTGGTTGGATGTTGCTATCCCATAATTCCCAAATACTCGTGGCACCATTTTTTACCATGTAACCCCACGAGGGGTAAGTTGTCTGGATTGCCAACGCGTAAGCCAAATCGTGATGACCATAATCACTCAACATCGGCAAAATATATCCTGTCCCCAGGAAACCGGTGGTAACATGAGTATCTCGTTGAACCACATCGTTAACGATATTCGAAACTACCAGGTTTTTCATGCTATCCGGAGTAATACCAAAAGCAAGAGGTAACAAATGTGCTGTTTGGGTACCTCCCAAATACTGATTTTCTTCCTTGTTGAAATATTTATTATGATAGGCAACGGCGATACTATCTGCCATCATTTGAAACCTCGTGGCATCGTCTCCTTTTCCCAGTTTACTTGCCATTTGAGAAAGTAGTTTAGCACTGTAAAAAAAATAAGCAGCACCAATCGGTTTCGAGGGCGATTTAACCACCGCTATCCAGTCGCCATAACCACCCCATTCATCTTCCCCCCACTCGTAAATATAATTATCGCTGTTTTTATGCATGTACTCGACCCACGCCACCATGCCATCATAGTTGTTTTCTATGATCCGCTCATCATCGTAAAATTTATTCATGACCCATGGCACTACAACCACGGCATCGCCCCAACCTGGTTTCGCGGGTCCTTCCACCACGATAGCAGGATTTACATCATATACATATCCGGAGGGATGCTGAGAATCGGTGATGTCATTCACCCATTTATGAAAAAATTGAGCCACGTGCATGTTATAACTTGAGGTGGGAGCAAAAATTTGTGCGTCACCCATCCATCCTAGCCTCTCGTCGCGTTGGGGACAATCTGTTGGCACACTCATAAAGTTGCCTTTTTGTCCCCACTTGATATTCTCTTCAATTTCATTGAGAATATTCTCGGAACATTCAAAATGCCCGGTAACTGGGGCAGATGAGTAAAAGACCAGACCTTTCAGGGTTTCCTTGTCAGGTTTTTCGGGCAAACCCGTAACTTGCACGTACCTGAAGCCATGATAAGTAAAAACAGGTTCATAAATCTCGCTGTTTTCATCGCCTTTAAAATAGTATACATCTATTGCCCGGGCACTTCGTAAATTTTCCTGAGACACGGTACCATCATCATGAAGTAACTCGGCGAAACGCATTTCTATTTTGGTACCTGCTTCTCCTTTTACATTCAACCGGGCAAAACCGACCATGTTTTGTCCGAGATCAAAAACAAAAACACCTTTTTTAGGTTCAGTAATTTCAATAGCAGTGAGGGTGTCATGAACCCGAATAGCCGGAGCCTGTTGTGCCACGAGGCGAATGGAGTCCAGTTTCACCTGTGTTGCTTTTTTCCATTGCGCATCATCAAAGTCCGGAGTATTCCATCCCGGAATCTCCTTACGGGCGTCATATGTTTCGCCATGATAAATATGATTATATAAAATTGGACTGTCGGCAAACTTCCAGGTTGAATCAGAAACTATCCACTGGCGATCTCCATTTTCATATTCAAGCAATAACTGCATGAAAAATTTAAGCGGTCCGTCGGAATATGTAGCACTTTGATTCCAACCCAACCCGCTTGACCACCACAAGTTTCCTAAAAGCGAGCCTGCTGCATTTTGTCCTTCTTCCAGCATCTTAGTAACATCATAAACCTGATATTGTACCTTTTCACGGTATTCGGTCCACCCGGGTGTAAGGAGGTCATCTCCTACCCTTTTACCATTCAGGAACAACCTGTAATTTCCAAGCCCGGAAACATAAGCTAATGCTCTCCCGGGCTTCCTGGGAACAGCAAATTGCTTCCTCATCATCACCGACCGGGGAGGCAATTCATATTTATCTTTTACAGCCTCAATCCAATGAGCCTTCATGTCCTTTTCGCTCAACATGGCAGTGGTGAAAGAAGAAATTAGGCTATAGGGTGATTCTTTTTCATCCTTATCCCAAATTTTCACCCGCCAATAATATTTTTTGAATGGTTCAAGAGTTTTGCCCCTGTATTCATTCCAAACCGAACGTGAGGATGAAATTTTTTCTGAATCCCAAACATTTCCGGTATTGTTAAAAATATCCTCATAATTATCAGCCACAATTACCTGGAAAGCCGTTTGAGCAGCTCCCCTTGTAGTATCAGGAATTATCCACGAGAAACGGGGATTTTGAATATCGATATGCAAGGGTTCAGCCTGATATTCACATTTAAGAGATACGGGTGGTGCCGGTCTTTTAATGGTACAGGATACCAGGAACAAAGAAATAATAAAAAGAAAGCCACAGGATTTCATGGTTACCAGTTTTTAAGGTGCCCGGTTATATACCCGGCACGATATTTAAATTAGAACATGAAAGGTACAACATAATCGCCATGTTTACAAGAGGGTGCGCGTATTACACTAAAGCAACACGAATACTTGTCATACAGACTATTAATAAAAAATAGTGTACTAAACATCAACGAACGCCGGCATACACGATGAGCCCCAATCCAAAAAGGAAGAATAAAAACATGAATGCAAGCAGAGTATTGGTTCCTTTCGGTGCACCCTTGAATTCCCTCCATATAAAAACACCCCAGAGTGCTGCAATAAGCGTGGCGCCCTGCCCCAGGCCATAAGAAATTGCATAACCGGCTTTTCCGGCTGCAATGATATTGAGGGACATGCCAATACACCAGATAACTCCACCCAGTATGCCTGTCAGGTGTATACCAAATGACCCACTGAAATAATCTTTGAAACTCACCGGTTTGCCTTCAACCGGTTTACGCATCAGGTAGGTATTAAATATAAAATTACTAATAAGAATACCCAGGGAAAAGAAAAATACAGCCGTATATGGAGTAAGTTTACCTGGAAGCGGATTAACAAAATCATCACTCATAGAACGGGCTACAAACCGGTAGAAAAGTGCCATGAGAAAACCCGCGGCCAACGACAACAAGAGACCTTTACCCGAAACTTTTTCTTTGTTGGCAACTAACCTGCTATATGCCCGGGCATCCAAAATTATGGCGATGGTTACCAGGGCTATCCCACTAAACAATATAATGGGATTACCATAAGGAGTAGCGATATAATTAACCAGCACACCCAATACGAGCGCAATGCCAATTCCCACGGGGAAGGCAACTGACATTCCGGCTATAGCTATTGCTGCTACCAGTAATATATTAGCGAGGTTAAAAATCAATCCTCCAAACATTGCATTTAAAATATTATAGGTAGCTGCCTGCTGAAGATCAGCAAGGAATGGACGACCTACATTACCGATGTTCCCTATGGTGAACGCCGATAAAATGGCCAACAAAACAATTCCTATCACGTAATCCCAGTAATATAATTCAAAACGCCAGGTTTTCCCGGCAAGTTTCTGGGTATTCGCCCATGATCCCCAGCATAACATGGTGATAAAGGCAAAAATGACTGCTAAAGTGTAGTTTTCAACGATAAACATGGATTAGAAGTTTAAGTTAATAATTATACGATAGTAATTTATGGTTATTAGCTATTAGTTATGGTAATTAAGTTGATGGGTTGGATTATTGCTATTGTTTAATCTCGTCACGGTGGGGGGCTGAGGCTTGGGCGCCTAACCTGGTAACGGAAATAGCAGCCGCTGCCGAACCAAATTTAATAGCTTCGACCAGGGGTTTATCTTCCGAAAGGGCGACCGTCAATGCTCCATTAAAAACATCGCCAGCGGCAGTTGTATCAATGGCCTTCACCACGGGAGCAGGTATCATCTCGCATTCTCCTCCCGTGCAAAGCAATGCTCCCTTGCTACCCATCGTAATTATCACGTTATTTACTCCTTCACGATGAATTTTTTGGGCTGCCCGTGAACCGCTTCTCTCGTCTTTTACTTCTATCCCCGAGATTATTTCTGCTTCAGTTTCATTTGGTGTAAGCAAGTGAATATATTTAAACAAGTGAGGCGGCAACCCGATCCCCGGGGCCGGGTTTAAAATTACCTTCACGTTATTTTCAGCGGCTATTTTAGCAGCGTGTTCTACTACCTTCAGCGGGATTTCAAGCTGCATCAATAAAATGTCTGCCTCTTTTAAAACATGGCTGATATCATCAATATTTCCAGTAGTTAGTGCCATATTGGCTCCAGGTGCGACAACAATACTGTTTTCACCTTCATTATCTACAGTAATCAATGCCACTCCTGATGGATATGAACTATCAGAAAAGATATAATCGGTATTGATTCCTTCCTTTATAAACCCGCTGACGGCTTTTTTTCCAAAAATATCTTCACCTACACGGGTAATGAAAATAACATCGCCACCAGCTCTTGCAGCGGCAACTGCCTGATTTGCTCCTTTACCCCCGGGATTCATAAAAAACTCCCCGCCCAGAATAGTTTCACCGGGTTTAGGTAAACGAGGGGATTTTACTACCATGTCAGTATTTGAACTTCCTATAACAATTATTTTTTTTCCCATGATTTCTTATTTCTTAATTGAGAAGCCAAAATAAAGATTTTCGATTAAAACAAGAAATTATTCTATTAAAGATCCTTTCCTGGTGCAAATTTTACCAGGGAATGACTCGAAAATTCGAGAAAGTTATCCTGACTCGGGTGCCCGGGATAAATTGAAAAATACATATCTTTCCTGTAGTTGGCCCACAACATGAAGTAACTCATACTCCTGGTTAATTCACTGTGATTAATACACTTCAACAGGAAATTAGTCCACCATGCCGTGTCTTCATGAAAAGAATAACCGGTTTCAGTAAGTGCCCACGGCTTTCCTTTTTCATTGGCAATATCCGCCACTAATTCCAACCTGTGAATATATTTTCGAGGGTTATTTGCTTTCACGTCCCTGTATATATCAATTCCAAGGAGGTCCACGTATTCATCTCCCGGGTACCATTCAATGTATTGCTCTTTATTGGCTACCGTGTCCGGCGAGTACGCGTAAATAAAATTATGCACATCAAGTGAATCACGAAGGTAGTTAACCGTGAATTGCCACAAGGAAATAAACTCTTCCCGGGTGGCATGTCCCTTCCCCCACCAGAACCATCTCCCGATGTGCTCATGAAATGGCCTGAAAATCATGGGAATGTAGTCTCCCGAGTATTCTTTTAACTGTTCGTTGAATTCGCCAATGTTGTTTAGCATCTCACGGTATTCTGCATGATAACCTGCTCCTGGTAAAATCTTCTCAACTGTTCTGATAGTATCCTTTGAGTCCTATGACATTTCATCTTTTTTAAGAGTAAGGTATCACCGAGAGGGCGTCTTGCTAACAAGAACCTTTTCGTGAATATTAAAAGAAAAGAAACGAAATGAACTAAAATCACTTGTAAATATTGTCCTTTATCATAAGATACATTATTTTTGAATTAAATAATTTTTAAATAATTAACCATCGCTTTTAAATTGTGGAGAACTATGGAAAACACTTCTTATTTATTGCTTCGGTTGGATGACGCGGGCATGTGTCACTCAGTAAATGCCGCTATTAAAAAGTTTATTGAGGTTGGCTTACCATTTTCTTCATCAATAATGCCTCCCTGCGGTTGGTTCCAGGAGGCAGTGGATATGTTTAAACAATATCCCGACATTTCCATTGGTGTGCATCTTACGTTAAATTCAGAATGGCATACCTACAAGTGGGGACCCGTTTTAGGCAGGGAGACGGTACCAAGCCTGGTGGATGATAACGGCTATTTTTATATTTCCCAGGAAAAGCTCATTAACAATAACCCTGATATGAAAGAAATAGAAAACGAGTGCAGGGCTCAAATTGAGAAAGTGATTCAGGCAGGCCTGCAAGTCGATTATCTCGATTCTCATTTGAATATATTAAAGTCATCCCCGGAATTAAAAAAATTATGGGTTAAACTGGCTAATGATTATAACCTCGGTATAAGTGGAGAGTACGGGGAAGAAATAATCGATTTGTTTTTTGTTCCTCACGAGTATAAAAAATACAAGCTTATTGACCGAATCCAGGATTTTAATCCAGGCAAGTATTATTATGACTCATTTCATGTTGGCTTTGACAACCCCGAACTACAAGCTCTCTCAGATATGCACATGAAAGAAGTCGGCATTGAATACGAGGTAAGTAAACACAGGCAGGCTGAACTGGAAGCTCTTTGTTCTGTGGAGTTTATGGAAGCAATTGATTCAAACAAGGTTCGGCTGATTACTTACCGGGAGTTTATTTCGAGAAAAGGAATAAAAAACATTAAGGTATAATCCAAATTATGACCAATATGCGCTTGATGGAAATTGGTGCTGTATACAAGGTAAACAAACAGCCGGCAGGCAAACCTTGATGCCTCGCGTGCCAAAATCTCACCATCCCTGGTCATCAGTCAGCATAATCAATATATTAGGTAAAGATCATCACTACCTCTCCCGGCATCTTATTTAGCTGATATAATAACTGTTACCGACTCGAAAACGAGTATCAAGGATGATATTCCTATAGTGTTTTATCATGGAAAAATTGAAAGAATCTTATTACTGTTAATATAAAGGATTGGCATTTATTCTTCAAAATATTTCGTGAAAAATACCCAAATCTGGGTATTGTACAGGGATATATAAGAGAATATTTTTAACGAATCAATCTGATGAAATTAATACTTCTTGATATTGTTTATTTTTAACAACAAAGATGAATAAAATAAAAGATATAATAAATTTAATAAACATTCAAAATTCATTGATAAGGAAAAATGCTAATAATTATTCACTTCTCACCAAAAGGGAAAAGGAGTTGATCCATTATCTGTCCAATGGATATTCTGAAAATCAAATTATTAATATTATGAAAATTAAATCTTCCACCTATTCCAACTATAAAAGAAAAGCATTCATTAAACTAGATATTCAAAACACTGTAGAATTATCCGGGTATATACCTATTAACAACCCGAGGAAAAAAAGTGATATATAATTATATAGTGGTTAGTTTTACCCCGGGGATGAGGAAATCGCCGTCGGGAAGTATTTTTCAAAGTACTGGAGCATTGGATATGATGGAACATCCATTTCAAGACATTTCAGAATAAAAGATAATTTAATGTCCGTGAAAATCGGTAAAAGACATAAAAAAACAGTGAAAATTAGCAGTCAGTAAAAAATTCCCAGTTTATTTATACATTTTGATACTTTTTTGGTTTAATTTTAGGTTCGGTATGTACTAATGAAAACAGCATGACGTTTACTCATTAAGTTAATGTTGAACCAACAAGCAGGGAATATAATGAAAATTGAAAATATTGCTATCAGTTTTATATTCATTTTAGCATTTTCACCGGGAATAGAATTGTTGCATGGGCAATCTTTGCTCGATACAGCAAGTATTGAACAACAGGTGACAGAAATCATCGACGAGGCAAATGTTTATAATGATTACAAGGTCATCAGAAATAGCACGGCACTGAAACTAAAATCCAATGTTCTTGACAGCATAGGTGCACTAAAGGGACAATTAAACAATGCTAATCAGACCATTCAGGAAAGAGAATCCGAGATTGGTGCATTGCAGGAACAACTGGATCAAACGGAAGAAAGCCTGGCCAGGGCTATTGATACAAAGAGAAGTCTCATGGTACTGGGAATAGAAGTGGATAAAGCCATCTATAATACAACCATGTGGACACTGTTGATCATCACGATTGGTGCAATTGCAATTTTATTTGTAATGTATAAAAGAAGTCACGTGGTTACTACCCAAACCAAAAAAGATCTTTATGAATTAAAAGAAGAGCACGAGCGCTACAGGAAAGAATCCAGAGAACGTTTAGAACAAACAGTTGTGAAATATCATAACGAGATCAAGAAACTGAAGAAAAGCTCATAAACATCTCTATTATAGCATGGAAATGATACTACTGCCATGTCAATGATGAAATGTTGGTTCATCCGTGCAAATTATTCCAATTGAAGTACCTTCTGCAATATCAAAATATGACGCGTAACTACATTTTGTAGAAAAAAGTCACACCCTACACAATTTTCCTGTTGCATTTAACTCCTGAATATCAAACTTTCATGTGATTACAACATTCTGGCATAATTATTCAGCATTAAAGTAGCAAGTGATCATTAAATGGATTATTCATGGAAAATTCCAGGAGTCCAGGTTAAAAACAAATTATTTTTATGATGTTAAAACAGGAAACGATACTAAGAGAATTAAAGCTTTACTCTTCCTTCGCCTTTACAATGACACTGACCTATATTTTACAAAGAGTTACGGACAAAATTCTTGATAATCGGGAAGTACCCCTTTTTCAACAACCTGAAAGAAAACAAAACTGGATAAAACCATTGGCCTGGGCAGCGCTAAGCGGGGCCATGTCGGGGGTATTTAAAATGATAATCAGAAAGAAGAAAGAATTGAATCAGGGCGAGTAAGATGTAAGTATTTTTCCGAACTTATTCAGGAACATGCCAACTTGACAAATGAGGTAAAATATTCATAACAATTTCAATGTGAGCAATATGTTATTAGTATTTGGTGAAATTTGCATAATATAATAATAAGTGTTATAATTACACTTTATTTATTAGCAAGAATACAATTCATTAATAATTAAACGTATGGTTACACTTGACTGGATTGTGCTGGGTATTTTCTTCCTGGCCCTGGTAGGAATTGTCATCTGGGTTCTTCGTCAGAAAGAGGAGGATACAAAAGATTATTTTCTCGCTGGCCGCTCGGCAGGCTGGTTTGCCATAGGGGCATCCATATTTGCTTCCAACATAGGTTCTGAGCATCTCGTGGGCCTCGCGGGAGCAGGTGCCGAGAGCGGTATGGCCATGGCTCACTGGGAAATGCATGGTTGGTTAATTCTTATCCTCGGTTGGGTATTCGTGCCTTTTTATGCCCGTAGCATGGTGTTTACAATGCCCGAATTCCTGGAAAAAAGGTATAGCGCTGGTTCAAGGGCCATCCTCTCCCTAATCTCCCTGGTAAGTTACGTGCTCACGAAAGTTGCTGTTACCGTTTGGGCAGGTGGAACCGTGTTTAAAACCGTATTTGGTATTGAAAACGTGCATATTGGTTCTTACACGATTGATTTTTTCTGGATAGGAGCCATAGGACTGGTTGTTCTCACGGGCTTGTACACTATTTTTGGGGGGATGAAATCGGTATTATACACCTCGGTAATCCAAACTCCCGTGCTGGTCATTGGCTCCCTGATTATCGTGGTAATAGGACTGATAAAACTTGGCGGATGGGTAGAATTGGAATCTATCGTTCGCGCACATTCAACTGGTTATGGTAATGACAACATGCTAACCCTTGTACGTTCAGGAGGAGACCCGAAATTCCCATGGACCGGTGTGTTGCTGGGATCAGCCATAATCGGGTTTTGGTACTGGTGTACCGATCAATATATTGTACAAAGGACACTATCCGCCCCTAATCAGCGGGAAGCCCGAAGAGGAACGATTTTCGCCGGTTATCTCAAGCTTTTACCTGTCTTTATTTTCCTGGTTCCAGGCATGATCGCGTTTGCCATGCATCAAAAAGGCATGATCAATCTCCAGGACCCGGATGCGGCTTTCCCCCTGCTGGTTGCTGAATTATTACCTGCCGGGGTTAAAGGAATCGTGGTTGGAGGTCTGCTAGCAGCACTAATGAGCTCCCTGGCAGCACTCTTTAACTCTTCTGCCATGCTTTTTACAGTTGATTTTTACAAGAAGTTCAGGCCAGAATCTCCTGAAAAACACCTTGTATATATTGGGCGCGTGGCCACTGCTGTCATTGTAGTCCTGGGGATTCTATGGATTCCGGTCATGGAAAGCCTGGGTGACGTGCTATACGAGTACCTGCAGGATGTTCAGTCATTGCTTGCCCCGGGTATTGCTTCAGTGTTCCTGCTGGGCGTTTTCTGGAAACGGGCCTCCGCCAAAGGTGGGCTATGGGGCCTGATTGTTGGTTTCAGTCTCGGTATGTTCAGGTTAATCATTAAAATTGTCACTAACAAATTCGTTGTACCCCGGAAAGTATTAGCTTCTGATACGATGAACGAGTACATGGTAACCGATTGGATTTCATCCAAAGCTGCCAATCCTGAAGGATTAAACTGGTTTGAAACTTTCTGCGTGAAATTCGTGCATATCAACTGGCTCCATTATGAAATATATCTTTTCGCGGTATGCCTGTTAACCATATTCGTGGTCTCACTGCTTACAGAAAAGCCAGCACCGGCACAATTACAAAATCTTACCTACGGTTCAGCCACTCCTGAACAAAAAGCTGAAACAAGGGCAAGCTGGAATAAATGGGACGTTATCAATACCGTGATTATCGTTGGTATAATAATCGCGTTTTACATCTATTTCTGGTAAAATTAAACAGGTATGATCAATTATTATGAAAAATACAATCAATTCTATATGGCAGTCGACTGTATTATTTTCGGTTTCGACAACGAGGAATTAAAAATATTGCTAATAAAGAGAGATTTCGAACCCTGCCGGGGTGAATGGTCACTCATGGGTGGTTTTCTCTCGCTGGAAGAAGATTTAGACGATGCCGCGCAAAGAATACTGACGGAACTAACCGGACTGGAAAATGTTTTCCTCGAACAACTTTACACCTATGGAGAAAAGGGAAGAGACACGGCCGGCAGGGTAATATCCACGGCGTATTACGCGCTCATCAAAACAGAAAAATATGATGAAACATTGTTGAAAAAACATCATGCCGCTTGGTTTTCACTGGAAAAAATCCCTGATCTTGTTTTTGATCATAACAGAATGGTTGAAAAAGCACTGAAAAGACTCCGCCGGAAAAGCAGGATACAACCTGTTGGATTCGAACTTTTACCTGAAAAGTTCACGCTACCTCAACTTCAAAAATTATACGAGGCTATACATGGTGAAGAATTTGATAAGAGAAATTTCAGAAAAAAGATTCTTTCCTTCGGGGTTCTCAAAAAGCTGGATCAAAAGGAAAAAGAAACAAGCCGAAAGGGAGCCTTTCTTTACACTTTCAACAGGAAAAAATATGAAAGCCTCGTGAGCGAGGGAAATCAATTAGCATTTTAATTAAAGACAGAAGTATGGAAAAAGGATTAAAAAACGATGAAGTTTGGTTTGTAACGGGAAGTCAGCATCTATACGGGCATGAAACACTAAAAATAGTGGACGAACATTCAAAAGAGATTGTCGCGGATATTGACGGAGATAATTATATCCTTGCAAAAATTATTTGTAAACCCGTGTTGACCACACCCGAAGATATTACCCGGACCTGCCTGGAAGCAAATAACAATGACAACTGTATCGGGATAATAACCTGGATGCATACCTTCTCTCCGGCAAAAATGTGGATCAGCGGGCTAAAGCAACTCAGAAAACCATTTGTTCACCTGCACACGCAATTCAACAGGGATATTCCCTGGAATGAAATAGATATGGACTTCATGAACCTGAACCAGTCGGCCCATGGAGGCAGGGAATTCGGATTCATAAACTCCCGTATGCGTATCAACCGCAAGATAATCGTGGGACACTGGAAAGATGAAGCAGTCAGGAAAGAGTTGTCAGTATGGATACAAGCCGCGGCTGCCTGGGCTGACTGGCAGGGAGCGAAAATCGCCCGTTTTGGCGACAACATGCGAGAAGTTGCCGTTACCGAGGGAGATAAAGTGGCAGCTCAGGTACAGTTCGGGTTTAACGTGTATGGCTATGGGGTTGGTGATTTGGTAAATAAGGTTGAAAAAGTACCGGAAAGAGAAATCAGCCAACTCCTGAAAGAATACCAGGAAACATATACTGTATCTTCCGCGCTTTTGGACGACCCGGCAAAAATGGCTGCCCTTGCCGAGGCTGCACGCATCGAGCTTGGCATGCTTACTTTTTTAAGAGAAGGAAATTTTAAAGCATTCACCACTACTTTTGAAGATTTAAATGGCCTGGCACAACTCCCGGGACTGGCTGTTCAGCGGTTAATGGAAAAAGGTTATGGTTTTGGAGCCGAGGGTGACTGGAAAACCGCTGCCCTGGTAAGAGCTGGAAAGATAATGGCACTTGGTCTGGAAGGTGGAACATCTTTCATGGAAGACTATACCTATCACCTGGAACCAGGAAATATGCAGGTACTGGGAGCTCATATGCTGGAAGTATGCCCCTCCATTGCCAATGATAAACCATCACTGGAGATTCATCCCCTTTCCATTGGAGGCAAAGATGATCCCGCGCGATTGGTATTTGCCGCGAAAACAGGCCCGGGGATTAATGCATCATTGATGGACATGGGAAACCGTTTCAGGCTTATCGTGAACAAGGTAATGGTATTACCATCACCCGAATTACCTAACCTTCCGGTAGCAAGAGTATTGTGGGAACCCATGCCCGGTCTGAAAACAGCCGCTGGTTGCTGGATAATGGCCGGGGGTGCACATCATACCTGCTTCAGCATGGCCATTGATGATAAATACATGGAAGATTTCGCGAATATCGCGGGCATTGAATACCTGTTAATAGATAAAAAAACAGATGCTTCTTCTTTCCAAAAAGAAATGAACTGGAATGAAATGTACTATTTATTGGCAAAATCATTGTATAAATAATAAATTATGGTGGATAAAAAACTTATTGATGATGTATATAATGCCAACCTTGATCTCGTAAAGCTGGATCTGGTTATTTTTACCTGGGGAAATGTTTCAGCAATTGACCGTGAAAAGGGACTCGTTGTAATCAAACCCAGCGGAATTCCTTACGAAAAAATGTCTCCTGAGGATATGGTTGTTCTGGATCTGGAAGGAAACATAAGGGAAGGAAAGCGAAAACCTTCATCCGACACGCCAACTCACATAGCATTGTACAAGGCTTTTGATCATATCGGGGCAATCGTGCATACCCATTCGGAATGGGCTACAAGCTGGGCCCAGGCGGGCATACCTGTTCCTCCCTTTGGTACGACACATGCTGATTACTTTCATGGGGAAGTTCCCTGTACCCGCCCTTTAAAAAAAGAGGAGGTTGAAGGAAATTACGAGATGGAAACCGGGAAGATAATCATTGAAACATTTCGATCACAAAAACTGGATCCCATTGCCATACCAGGTGTACTTGTTCACGGGCATGGACCTTTTGCCTGGGGAACAGACGCGGGAAATAGCGTGCAAAACGCGAAAGTACTGGAAGAAATAGCCAAAATGGCATTTCGCACGATGATGCTGGGCAATACAAAACCTGTCGAACAGTTTTTGCTGGATAAACACTATAACAGAAAACATGGAAAAAATGCCTATTATGGACAGAAATAAAATGAAACAAAAAATACCTGAACTTAGTCAAAAAAATTTTTTTTGGCTCGTGATTTTACCGGGCCTGTTACTGATTGTGAGTTCCTGCGATACAGGTCATAAATCAAGGCTTCCTTTCAACGATAATCAAATGGAAGCAGCAGTGACCAAGGCTAACATCGTTTACGATTCAACATTTTTTCAAAGTGGCATTGCACATGTACCGCTCTACGTGTCGAATGGTATCGTTGGCGGGTGCTTCGATCACATGGGATTTCAAATGCGTTTGACCACATCGATCCGGTGCTCGAAATCATGCATGACCACGGGATTAAAGTAATCGTGGGTACCCCTACCTATGCAATACCACCCTGGATGGCGGAAATGCATCCCGAGGTGATGGTAAAAACATTCGACGGTCAGGCAAAATTTGGTGGCAGGCAAAATATGGACATTACCAATAAAGATTATCTATTCTATTGCGAAAGAATAATTCGAAAATTAATGGAACACGTCCGCGAACATCCCGCGGTGATTTTCAATGGTCTCAGGGTAAAGCCATTTTCAGAAAATATCACGTATGCTGATGTTGTAAAACAGGTTCACAGAAGTCTTTTTGAGCAAAATATCAGGGCTGATTTTATAACTCCTGGCGATTCTAACCGATTCAAGAATTACAAGCTGCTCATTTTTCCACCTCTTTACGTGGCCACAGATGCTACTTTAGAAAAAGTAAACCAGTTTATTAAGGACGGGGGAGTTGTACTTATGATGTTTAAAGGTGGATTCATGGATGAAAACTCAAATGTAAGACCGATGGAAGCCCCGGGATTACTGATGGAATCCTGCGGGTTTTATTACCAGGAATTTTATAATATAGAAAAGATTCCTTTTAAAGAGAATTCTTTTGATGTAGATGAATTGTACGATTATGGGCATGGTTTCGCGGAGTTGATAATACCAACAGCAGCCAAACCTCTTGTAGAGCACGACCATTTCTTCCTTGAGGAATACCCTGCTATTACAATAAATAACCATGGCAAGGGTACTCTTATTTACGAGGGATGTCTTTTATCGGGTGAAATGCAACAAAAAGTTATTGCATTAGCCATGAACAAGGCCGACATAAAGAGAGAATCTATTATTAAGAAAGCAGGATTCCCACTAATCATCAGAAGTGGAAAAAACCAGCAGGGAAATACAGTTCACTATATTTTTAATTATTCATCAGTTTCATTTAAACAGACAATTACACGGGAATGTCACGAATTGATAGAAGATAAAAGTTACAAAAAAGATGATCCAATAAATCTTCTCCCCTGGTCAGTCAATATTTTAGAAGAATAAATTATTATACTCACAAAAAATATGGAAAAATATACAATAGGCATTGATTACGGAACCGATTCGGTAAGGTCGGTAATAGTGAATACTGCCAATGGCAAAGAAGTTGCTTCCTCAGTGTATGAATACCCAAGGTGGAAGGCTGGTAAATATTGTGATGCGCCCAAAAACAAGTTCAGGCAGCATCCTTTGGATTATCTTGAGGGACTGGAGCAAACCATCAGGAGAGCCTTGGCTGGTGCACCCGACGATACTGCTGATAAAATTGCCGGTATCTCCATCGACACCACCGGTTCAACACCCGTTGCCGTGAACAGGAAAGGAACACCGCTGGCAATGCTCGATGAATTCTCGGAAAACCCAAATGCCATGTTTATCCTGTGGAAAGACCACACCGCGGTAAAAGAAGCCGAGGAGATCAATCATCTTTCAACAAGTTGGGGAGGAACTGATTTCACGATGTACGAGGGCGGAATTTACAGTTCGGAATGGTTTTGGGCAAAAATTCTTCATGTTACCCGTGAAGATGAAAAAGTAAGAAAAGCTGCCTGGTCATGGGTAGAGCACTGCGACTGGATTCCTGCTATACTAACGGGGATAACTGATCCTTTGAAAATAAAAAGAAGCCGTTGTGCAGCCGGGCACAAGGCCATGTGGCATCCCAACTGGAATGGTTTGCCCTCGGAAGAATTTCTCGTGAAACTGGACCCGGTGTTGAAAGGACTCAGGGATCGTTTATATCAAGACACCTACACTTCAGACGAACCATTCGGGCAATTAACCGGTGAATGGGCCGAGAAACTGGGTCTTAAACCAGGTATACCTGTTGGCGTGGGTGCTTTCGACGCCCACCTGGGTGCCATTGGCGGTGAGATAAAGCCGTATTACCTGAGCAAGGTAATGGGAACATCAACCTGCGATATGTTGGTGGCCCCAATGGAAGAAATGGGAGAGAAACTCATCCGGGGAATTTGTGGCCAGGTTGATGGCTCTATTACACCCGGGATGTTAGGGATGGAAGCCGGACAATCGGCATTTGGCGATGTTTATGCATGGTTCAGGAAAGTACTCATGTGGCCCGTGGACAATATCCTGGGAAAAACTATGTTGATTGATGAAACAACCCGCCGGAAATTACTGAAAGAAATTGATGAAAGAATCATTCCTGATTTAACCGAGGCCGCTCAGAAAATCCCTCCCGAAGAATCAGGTGTAATTGCCCTCGACTGGATGAATGGACGTCGTACACCTGATGCCAACCAATTACTGAAAGGAGTAATTGCAGGAATTACCCTTGGAACAGATGCCCCAAGGATATTCAGGGCCCTGGTTGAGGCCACCGCGTTTGGTGCCAAAAAGATTGTAGAAAGATTCAGGGATGAGGGTGTTCGTATTGACGGTGTAATCGCACTTGGTGGCGTGGCCAAAAAATCACCCTTTGTAATGCAAACAGTGGCCAACGTGCTGAACATGCCAATTCTGGTAGCAAAATCGGACCAGACCTGTGCATTGGGTTCGGCCATGGCAGCATCTGTAGTTGCCGGTATTCATGATGACTTTATCGCGGCCCAGCAGGCAATGGGTAGCGGGTTCGATCAGGAATATACACCCGAGCAGGATGCAGCAAATGCATATGCCGCCATGTACGTCAGGTACAACAGGCTGGGCGATATCATGGAAAAGGATTTTTATTAACAGGTAATCACCTTTTTCTTAACCCGGGTTATAAGCAGCAGTAAAGTCAAAGCCCGGGAATTAAAATGATTATTTTATTACCTTTGAACCCTTGAACATGTAAAAAAATGAAACAATGGCTGCCAAAAAAATAAAAATGGTATATCTCGACGCTGAATCATTGGGTGATGTTGATCTTTCCCCCATTGCCAGGCTGGGTGAATTGAAAGTACACGGGCTTACTTCTGAAGAAGAAAAAATTGAGAGGATGCAGGGATATCCGGTGGTTATCGTAAACAAGCTGATGATAGACAAGAATTCCATGGATGCATGTCCCGACCTGAAACTTATCTGCATTTCAGCAACGGGTATGAATAATATTGACCTTGATTACGCGAAAGAAAAAGGTATAGAAGTGAAAAACGTGGCTGGCTACTCTACCGAGAGCGTGGCGCAATGGACCTTCGGCATGCTGTTTTATTTGCTGCATCAAACCCGGTATTATGATGATTTCGTGAAAAGCGGTACTTATGCCCAACATCCGCTTTTTACGCACATGGACAGGTCATTCTGGGAACTAAAAGGAAAAACATTCGGTATTATCGGGCTTGGAACTATTGGAAAAAGGGTAGCTACCATCGCTTCCGCCTTTGGCTGCAGGGTAATTTACTATTCAACATCCGGGAAAAATATCAATCCAGATTACACCAGCGTATCACTTGAAGATTTATTAAAACAATCGGATGTAGTCAGCATTCACGCGCCATTGAATGAAAGAACTAATAACCTGATAACCATGAAGGAACTCGGGTTTATGCAACCACATGCCTTGTTGATAAACGTGGGCAGGGGAGGCATCGTGAATGAGCAGGATTTGGCCAGTGCCATTGATCAAAATATCATCCATGGAGCAGGCGTGGACGTGTACACGAGAGAACCCATTTTACCGGATCATCCTTACCTGAAGGTAAAAAACAAGGATAAACTGGTTTTAACCCCGCACATGGTTTGGACAAGCATGGAAGCCCGCGCAGAACTGATCACCAAACTGGCCTATAATATATCTTCGTTTTATGATAAAAAATAAACAGGATTAAGATAACCTGTTTTATTCACGACTTTATTTCTTGCGCTAACCCCTTTCGCGTATTTCATTAGTACCCTGACTCCCTTGTAACGATCATATTCTTCCAAGCAAGTCCACTTCCCCGAGACTTGATCTTCTACTGCATCAATACAGAAATTGCCGTAATCGGGTAATGTACCATAATACTCGCTATTTATCCGGGAGATTACATTGCCAAACCACTGACCGTTAGATGAATACCCTCCAAGGTTTTCAACTATAACATTAATGTAAAGACTGCCAGGTTAGAGATAAATACACGTCGTTTCATCTTTGCAAGTATTTATTTTTACAGGCCAGATAGAACCCGCTTGTAAGTATTATATTACTAGCTTTTTTTACTATCACGTGGGGTTCATCCTGAATTAGTTTTAGATAATATTATGGATAAACAAATATATAAACGTGTTGGTTTATTAACAAAAAAAACCTGTTACCAAAAACTGGTAACAGGCTTTTAAAACAAAGTTCAATAAAATTATAAAGGCTTAATTTTAATGTTCCTGTACCATACATCATTTCCATGATCCTGCAGTCCGATATAACCTTCCCTATATTTACCAAATTCGGGGAAATCCTTGAATTTGCTTTCTGCAATCATTTTTTCCCAGTCGGGTGTTCCCAAGTGATACTCTAAAACAGTCTCACCGTTCATCTTGTGAACAACCGTTCCCTGGTAAACAAGAATTTCCACTGAATTCCATTCACCTGCAGGTTTCGCGTTTTGGGGATCAGCAGGAATCAGGTCATACAAGGAGCCTGCTTTTCGGTTACCTGCTTCACCCAACATGGCATCAGGATGCTTTTCATTATCGAGCACCTGCATTTCGGGAGCAGATTTCCAGATAGGTTCACCTTCAATTTCCTCAGCCAGGTAGAAAATACCACTATTCCCCCCTTCAGAGATTTTCCATTGCAATTTCATGTGAAAATCCTTGAATTTTTTATCAAAAATGATGTCTCCACCTTGTCCACCGGCTTCTCCTTGACCAGAACCGATACATTTGAGAGCATTATCTTCAATTATCCAACCAATCGCGGGAAAATCTTCTTTATTATAACCTCTCCAGCCATTGTATGTTTCCCCGTCGAACATAAGTATCCAGCCCTCATCTTCCTCGGCTTCAGTAAGCGCGTTTACTTTCCTTTCTTCGGACTTTTCTTCTTTCGTTTCTTCCGTGGCTTCTTCTTTTGTACCAGCCGGTTTACAAGAAATAATGTACAACCCGAAAACGAAACTTAACAATATTAAAAAACTTCTGGTTTTCATATTCTTCGTATTTTAAATGGTTTAACAATTATACATTTATAGGCATATCTGGTAATGACCATGGGGCCCTGTAAGTATGCTTAATATATTCTTCAGCTGCCTGCTTGGCATTAAGCGTGGCGTGTTTGGTATCGAAATGGGGATGTCCATCAATTACAGCGAACTTATCGCTGGTAACAACGCGAATCTCTTCACTTTCACTGATATTGGTAAACTTCATGTTTTTGCCATCCCATTCCAGCTCTTTTTTCAAATCCTGCAATCTCACGCCAACAACACCCATTACAACCATCTCGTTGAGAGGTCCTGAATAGTCAAAGTTAGAAGAAGGTTGAACGCGATTCTCGGGAGATTCCTTACAAGCTCTTACCCAATCCATCTCGTGATTGGATTCTACTCTCCTGAGTACTTTTGGAGCTTCTGGCAATCCTTCTTGTCCAATAATCCATGGATTTTTCGCGTATGTTCCGCAGGAAAGAATTCCCTTGGTACCGTAAAAAACACAACCCCCATTGTGATCTCTACCAATTTGCTCACCGGGTTTCATACCCTCGGGTCTTGGTGGCAATAAGCCTCCATCATACCAAGATACCTTCACCTCGGGCATTTCCAGGTTCATGAATTTATCTCTTTTCGGGAATACATAATGGGCAATTTCAGCAACCGGGGCAGATTCGGTATTAACCTGTGTTGAACTCGCCTGGATTTTGGTTGGATATTGCAGTTTCAGTGCCATGAACACGGGATCGAGAATATGGCAGGCCATATCACCAAGGGCCCCGGTTCCAAAATCCCACCATCCGCGCCAGTTCCATGGTGTATAAATTGAATTAAAAGGACGATCAGGAGCAGGACCAAGGAAAAGATCCCAATCCAACGTGTCGGGTACAGGCATAACTTCTTCCGGACGTTCAAGACCCTGTGGCCATATAGGACGGTTGGTGAATGCATGAACTTCTTTAATTTCACCAATTTCACCATTCCAGATAACTTCACACAGGCGACGAATATCCTCGCTTGAATTGCCCTGGTTACCCATTTGCGTGGCAACCTTGTATTCATTGGCAAGATTTGTTAAGAGTCTCGACTCGTAAACAGAGTGAGTAAGCGGTTTTTGCACGAAAACATGTTTACCCATGGTTATTGCATGAGCTGCAATAATGGCATGCGTATGATCAGCCGTGGCAACTACAACAGCATCAATGCTGTCTTTCATCTCATCAAACATTTTACGCCAGTCGTAATACTTTTTAGCACCGGGATAATCATTAAAGCAATCGGCAGCATAAGCCCAGTCAACATCACAAAGTGCAACGATATTTTCAGAATTCATGTTCCTGAGGTTAGCACGTCCCATGCCTCCCACTCCAACACCTGCAACATTCAGCTTGTCGCTGGGAGCTTTGTGTCCCAACCCGCTAACAACGTAACTGGGTAAAATTGTAAATCCTGCTGCCGCACTGGCAGTGTTACCGATAAACCTGCGTCGTGATATTTTATCCTTCATGATTCTTTGAAAGTTTAGTTAGTACAAAAAAAACTTCTGCAAGATACAGAATATATTGCTTTTTTAAAATAGAAAATCATTTGAATTACCTTTATAAGTGAAAATTGCATGATGCAAGACTCTGTTAATAGTTTGTTTTCCCGAAAAGGTTTGCCTTAACCCCCTTTACACCAGGTACTACCTTGAAGAGCCCCCCACTGAGTGGAAATTTCTCTTGTTCTTCATCATCCATTCCTGCCCTCGCGGTGGTTATATATAATGTATCCAGATTCTCCCCCCCAAAAGCGCAAGAGGTAACATTCCTGGCCGGGACATTTACCCTTCCCAGGTATTCTCCTGTTTCCGGATCCCATCGATACACGCCATATCCTCCCCAATGTCCAATCCAAAGTTTATCTTCTTCATCAATAGTCATCCCGTCGGGAAATCCCATTTCTTTGGGAATCAGAATAACAATGTCCTTCCCGGAAATAGTTCCGGATTTCACATCATAGTCAAACCCGTAAACAGAGGAGGTAGGAGTATCAATGTAGTACATTCTTTTCATATCAGATGTCCAAACAATGCCGTTTGAAATAGTGATACTATCCAACACTTGTTCAGTATCTCCACCCGGTTCAATCCTGAACAAACCACCGACCTTTTTTGCTCCCTTTTTCGATATTGTTCCTACCCAGAGCCTGCCCCCGGGATCACATTTCCCATCATTAAACCTGTTATCAGGTTTGTTTTTTTCCGGTTTGGCCAGTAAAGAAAACGTTGTATCTTCACGGTTCAACTTAAAAATGCCCCTTTCAAGAGCTACCACGAAATCATTTTCCCGGTAGGGTACAACAGTGCCAATCATTTCACCCATGTCAAAGGTTTGATTACTATTATCCGAAGGATCAAAAACATGCAAAAGTCCTTCTGTTATATTTACCCAATAGAGTTCATTGGATTTGTAGTTCCATATGGCACCTTCTCCTAGACCAGATCTTGTATCCAACACGAGTTCCGCATCAGGATATTCATTTGTGGCCGTTTTGGTTTGACCTGTACAACTTATCATCATTATTGAAATACTCAGGAATAAAAATACACGTGTAATCATGACTGTTTTTTTCATAAATATACAATTCTTTGGAAATATTAACAAAAGAACTCTAATATTGTGTCAACAAAAAAATGTCTGTTGATCTATGCACCGTGCTGTAAAAGGACATCTTTTCTGCAATATCAAGTATGAGGCTTCAATAGTTCTGTTTTAATGAAATAGTTTTTTCTTATCATTCTCTTGTCATGTGCTTATTCCTTAAGAGGTATAAGGAGTGTTCTATCTTTGAAATTATCTGATTTATTCGTAATTTTCGACCACGATTATTAACTAAAACAACTTACGCATGAACATTTCCAGAAGAAAATTTATCAGGAACACGACATCGGCAGCTGCAGGTATAGGCCTCGTTGGCGGACATCCCTTAGCTGCCGCGTCCAGGAGGATTTCTCCATCAGATACTGTCAGGGTTGGACTGATAGGATGCCGCAGTATGGGATTCAATATCCTGAAACTGCATTTACAACAACAAGGAGTGGAGTGTGCTGCTCTTGATGATGTTGACGCGAATATATTGGAAAAAAGAGCTGGTGACGTTAATGAACTTCAGGGCAAAAAACCACGGTTGTACAGCGATTACCGAAAAATGCTTGAAGATAAAAATATTGATGCAGTCATCATCGGCACACCGGATCACTGGCATTGCCTCAACATGGTAGATGCATGTGCCGCGGGCAAAGATGTATATATTGAAAAACCACTGGCTAATTCAATTGGAGAATGTGACATCATGGTTAAAGCCGCGAATAGGTACAACAAGGTAGTCCAGGTAGGCATGCAACAAAGAAGCGCCAAACACTGGCAGGAGGCAATCAAAAACGTGCAGGAAGGAAAACTGGGTAAGGTTAGAAAAGTATCTATTTGGGCAAACTTTCAAAATTATTAATAACAAGTTAAATAAAAAAGATGAAAAAAATATTTTGTCTTGTATTAGCCACAACAATCTTGATGCTTATGAATAATGACGATATCAATGCACAGGAAGGTGACCCGAAAGACACTGAGGTTTGGGAACCCGTTCCCGAAGTGGTAACTCCCGGTAAGGAAAACCAGCCACCATCTGACGCTATCATATTATTTGATGGTACGGACTTTTCAGCCTGGGAATCGAATGATGGTAGCAAGCCGGGTTGGAAAATAGAATTTGACCATATGACTGTTGTACCAAAAACCGGAAGTATAAAAACCAAACAATCGTTTGGTGATATTCAATTACATGTTGAGTGGAGAAGTCCCACGGAAGTGAAGGGTGAAGGCCAGGGAAGGGGCAACAGCGGGGTCTTTCTGATGGGACGATACGAGGTTCAGGTTCTCGATTCCTATGACAATAAAACATACGTGAACGGGCAGGCCGGAAGTATTTACAAGCAATATCCACCCCTGGTAAACGCCTGCCGGAAGCCCGGTGAATGGCAAACCTATGATATTGTATTCAAAGCACCCCGGTTTGACGAAGATGAAAAATTGCTGAAACCAGCATATATAACGGTAATTCATAACGGGGTACTTATCCAGGATCATGTCGAATTGAAGGGTACTACCAAGTACATTGGAGAACCTGATTATGAAGCTCACCCGGGGAAACTTCCCCTGGGCCTGCAAGATCATGGAGATAAAGTGAGCTTTCGCAATATCTGGATACGAGAACTTTAAAGCATCATAACCTTTGACAGGATAACCCAGGCTACTTCAATCCATGGGTTATCCCTTTCCTTATATCTGTTCTGAAAGGAACAGCCGGAAGCCCTGGCATATTATAAAGGTTTACTTCCGGGTTATCGGCCCAGGCATATCTTACCTCTTTGGGGTTACTTACCTCCGGACTGGTAAGTTTTATTTTCCTGTCAACAATTTCAGCATTAGCCTTATAGAATTGTCCTTTTTCTGTAGCAATCTCGAATCCTAGTGGTGATCCGCCATTACTGGTCGTTAATCCACCATTTACGTGGTTGAAAGATACCATAATTGCACCATTAGAAACTTCATGTGAAGCATACATTGGGCCCGAATAGGTTGTGTCGATGCCATAAGTTATGGCCAGGGCATTGAGGGCAAGTCTTTTTCCAACATCTCTCTTGTTTCTTGGGTGAATATCGTTTGCCTCACCAATATCAATTATTGTAGCCATGCCCGTGTTGGGTAATTCTAACGCGTTGGTCTGTGCTTCTCGTAATTCGGCCCATGCACTTTCAACAGGTTCCGGTTTTCTTTCTTTGAAGTTCGCCAACTGTACAAAATAAAAAGATAAATCACCGTTCTCCCATTTATTTCTCCAGTTTTCAATCATGGCAGGAAACAATTCCCTGTATTGGTATGCCCGGGAAGCATTGGATTCACCCTGGTACCATATAACCCCTTTAACAGGGAAATCAATGATGGGATGTATCATGGCATTATACAACAGGGAAGGATAATCATTTTTGTCGATCCGCGCTGATAACCAGGCTTGCTCAGCCTCACCCTCGTAGGATTGGCCTTTTTTATACATCCATGTTCCCGAGCTATTCATTACCAGCGAACGATCATTAACCGGGTGGTAATCAAAATACTCCGGTATTCCGGTGAATCCACCTTTACCCTGCACATCAAAAATCCTAATTACCAGGGTATTCCTTCCCTCTTTCAACAAGGAAGCGGGAATTACATAGTTGGTCCACTGATTATTGAAATAACTTTCACCCAGTTTTTTACCATTAAACCAGGCGATATCATGATCGTCTGTGCGACTCAACCATAACTTGATATCTTTATCCACGAATTCAGCCGGTATTTCAATCTCTTTCCTGTACCAGATCGCACCGTTGAAATCTTTTAATTCCTGATTGGCGTCTTCCCAGTAGCCCGGAACCTGTATTTCTTTCCAGTCGCTGGTATTGGTTTCCGGTAAGTACCAGTTTTGCTCAAATCCCGGACCATTGTAATAATTCTCATTTCTCCATTGTTCAAAAGCATCCATGCTCTCACCGGTAAGTTCGGCCACTGACATATCAACATCTTGAATGAATTCAAGTTTATCGCTAAATTCAGGAAAACATTGTATGGCATCTGTACTCATCCATGTTTCCACCACAGTTCCTCCCCAGTTTGAACCAATTAACCCCACGGGAACACCCTGGTTTTGAAGCACTTCCTTACCAAAATAAAATCCAACCGCGCTAAAATTTTTTATTGTATCACTTGTAGCCGGAAACCAGGAAACAGGATTCCTGATATCATCAACAGGGAAAAACTCCATGTCTTTAGGAATATTCATTACCCTGAGATTGGGATAATTCAATTGTGCTAATTCTTCAGAACCATTCAGTGAATTATGTAACGGCCATTCCATGTTCGATTGACCGGAACAAATCCAAAGATCACCAATCAGAATATCATTCACATGCAATGTGGTATCCGGCGCTTTAACAATTAATTGATGCGGGCCACCTTGTAACATGGGAGGTAATGACACTTTCCAGGTACTGTCTGCCCCGGCTTTTCCATTCTCTGAAAGCCCATTCATTTCTACCTCCATCCTCGTGCCGGGTAGAGCATATCCTTTTACCACAACAGGTTTATTTCTCTGGATCACCATGTGATCTCCAAAAAAACCATGGAGTGCAATATTTGATTTTTTTTCAGATCCACAGGAAATTAAAAATAGTACATTGAAAACAAAAAGTATTTTTTTCATTTTTCTTGAATTTTCGGCAATTTAGGACATGAAATTAGAAATTTTTCAGAGAATAAAGAATTATTTTCGCGGGAACATCAAAATTGCATGGAAAAGTTAAAAATATTTGTAAGCCGTTATTTCGCGATAATTCTTTTATTCTCGGCATTAATTGGATTCATCGTGCCTTACCCTGGTGAAATTGCTTCTTATCTCATCCTGATTCTCCTGTTCACCATCATATTTGCCTCTTACTTTCAAGCTGACATAACAATTCCAGGTAAAAAGAAGTTGATCAATGATTTACTATTTTCCCTATTAAGATACGTTTTAATACCTGTCATTGTATTTTTAGTAATTAAAGAAATAAATGTCTTTTTTTCATACGCGCTCCTCTTTCTTTTCATGATGCCATCTGGAGTATCTTCGCCAGCTATCACACAAATACTTGGCGGAAATTTCAACCTATCCATAAGAATCCTGATACTCAGCAGCTTTATAGTGACCTTTTTCCTGCCATCAATCAGCCCAGTTCTTGATAATAATGGTCTGCAAATCAGTTATAACAAGCTGTTTTTTACGTTATTATTCACCATCATCCTGCCCTTTTTCCTTCATTTACCTGCACGAAAAATCAGACCTGTGAAAAGATGGATGACCCGAAATCTTTCACTTACTGTGGTTACCTGTTTATCGATAATTTTCATGCTGGCCATCGCGAAAAACAAACAAGGGATAATCGAACATCCTTCTATTTTACCAATGTATTTCGTGGTAAGCCTTACTGTTTATATGGTACTTTATTCATCGGGATATTTTCTCCTTCCGCGGGAAACCAGGCAAAATAAAATAACCCTTTCTGTTAGTTCCGGCCTGAATAACGTGGGGCTTGGCCTTTCACTCTCGATTCTGTATCTCCCTCCCGATATAACTATTTTTTTCATTGTTTCGGAAATTGTTTGGGTAAGTATGATTATACCGGTAAAAATTATTTTCAGGAGAAGCATGGTTAATGATTTAAGCTATGGGACGAAAAATAACTTTAAATAGCAACTAAATCACCATCAATCAAGTGATCGATACGGGGCGTTTGTATAATCTCCTGCCCGTAGCACCCGGGATTACCATAGCCCAGGTCATCAGCCATGATGTAAATAATATTGGGCATTGTATTCAGGCCTTTTTCTGTTGTCATATCACATGCCGAACCAACTGCCAGTAAAGTCAGAGAAGCCGGAAGCATGGTACTGTGGTTTAGTGTTAGTTTCATTACTGTAGTATTAATTGGTTAATTAATAGATATTATACGACCTTAAAGGTAAAGAATATAAGGGAAAAGAGCCAATTTTCTACCTGGATAGTCGGTCGAGAGCCTAATTCTGATTATAATAATCCTGTAATTCGTTAACAAGCAATATAGAGCTCATTACCGTGGGCGACCAGTATTCGGTTGTCCACCACCAGCCAGGGTACAGGCATATTCTGTCATCCTGGGTTCCGCCAATTCCAGTCATCACCCCTCCCACTATTTCCGGTGTTGGTGGAGTAAATTCTTCTGCCCCGGTCTTAAATAAATCCGGTTGATTGTACCCGATTCCAGTAACTGTACTTGTATAATATGGATTCACACCGTAAATCCAGTTAAGATGTGACTGGGCGATAGAATACCATTCCTCCATGTTCATGTACCGGTTCAACTTTAGCAGTCCGAAACCGTTTCGCGCGAGTTGTTGATTCATGCCAACGTGTAAAAAATACTTGTATCCCCGGTTTTGTATGGCACGATCATCAGTATTTACTTCTTTTAGTAGTATCCAGGGAAGAATTGAGAAAGCGTTTTTTTCTTTAAACAGGGTAATATATTTTGCACTGTACTGTTCAACAACTGAATAAATTTCATCGTATAATGGATCATTCGGGTAGGTCTCCATGAAATCCGCGAACCCGCTAAAGATATCACCAAAAGATTGAAAAAGCACCCGGTGTCTTTCGTTATTGATATAATACAATCCACTTATAGAATCATTAGTAAAATAATTTAGGAGTTTCCTGACCGATTCCCGGGCGAATCTTCCCGCGGTTCCAGCCCCGGTTGATTTATCCGCGTGCACGTGTGCTGATATAGCCAATGCCAGTTCCCCGGGCGATTTTGCTTCCCCTAATTTTACCCAATTGTAACATTGAACCGCTCTTCTTAAACATTCACGGGCATATTTTGGATTTTTATCTTTCAACATGTTATATATCTTAAACTGAGAGATAATAAAAAACAATTGAACATCCAAATCGGCAGGTTTCGTGATGATTGTCCTGTCATCCTCGTTACCAGGTATGTTATCGGTCCACCGGTTATCAGCATAGCCATCCCAGGTAGAACCAACGTAGTCCATCAGGTATCCTTCAGGCTCCTGCATGGCAAACAAGAATTTATTTCCCCACTGAATTTCTTCAATCAATTTGTCCTGATCTAACATGCCGGAATTCTTCTCCAGTACGCTGGCCAGAGCATAGAGAAGGTTCGTGTTCCCTCTCGCGGGTTTCCTGAGATCATTGGCATCGAACCAACCTCCGGTAACATCCTGATGCTTTCCATTATCATCACGTACACCATCATCTAAATGAGAACGCGAAATCCATCCTTTCTCAGGATGGCCACTTCTCTGCATGGTTATATAATTCAGGTGCTTTCGTAGTGGTTCTACATAAGTAGTGTTGCTGAGGATAAAAGGTTTGGACTTTTTCTTTCCTGAAACAATGTAATATATCCCGGGTCTTTCAAATTCTGAAAAATCGCCGGTCAGATAATTTCCAAAGTCACCGCCTTTTTTCACGAAAATGCCTTCATAGGCGACAATACCAGAGGTTGAATCCACGATCTGGTAATTGAATTCTCCATCATTATGCTTGATGCAGGTTTTGACCCCTTTTGTCAGGTAACCTACCGGATTGACCATCAGTTCATCCTGATGATGATAAATAGTCCTGCTAAATGTACTATCTGTTACTGTCAGTTTAGCATTCATCCAGTTGGCAAAATCCCTGTAGGCACCGTCGCCGGCCGTTTCAACCACTAAACTGAGAGTTTTCCCGTTACGAACATTCACTTTCAAAAATTTTGGAGATGAACCCGATGAGATTAAATCGGTGGAAAATATTTCTTTTCCATCCAGGAATATTTTAAAAATCACGGTTCCCCCCGCAGAAAAATCGTAATGATCGGCTTGATTAAAATAAGAGTAATTAGCGATACCATCAATTGAATCACGTGTTGATTTTGATAAATAATTCATGGTGTAATCATCCACTCCAACCCAGGCTTCAAATGTTTTACCTTTTCCATCTAATTCAATTGTTAATTCTGACGGTGCATGGGTACCCAATCCTCTATCGAAAACACGACCGGTAACACTCATCTTCTCGCCTGCAAATGAAGCATTCTTCTTTGGCGGACCATAAGGATCAATAATTTCACCCAGGGGTAAATTATCTATCCAGACAGAATACTTCTCGGTACAAGATATAAAAGACAATAAAACAAAAAGAGAGATTAAAGGATAAACTATTTTTGTATTCATAGATGTATATTCGCTATTTTTAATAAAAAACCAGGTGATTTTTTACATGAAACGATCACCCGTGCTAAGCTAAATAACAAGATCCACCTTATATTTATTACACTTATACCCGGAATTTTGATTTCTCCAAAATATTAAGCAACAAGCATAAACACGTATAGCAATATCTACCGCGATTGAAAGGCAGATTATTCCTTATCAAAATAATAACCTTCTTCCATCAAGGGTATAAGACCCAGTAATCCACCTTCATGAGAACGGTATGTTCAGATTAATTAATTCAGTTCTTTCACTCGTGCGCCGGTTTTCAATGCCCAACTATTATACATGCTATCCAGCTCAATTACCAATTCCGGCTGTTCCGCGGCCAGGTTCACGAGCTCGCTCCTGTCATCCTGAAGATTATATAATTCCCATGGCTGATCAATAAAACCAACGAGTTTCCAGTTCCCTTTCCTGATCCCACAACTGTTTTGCCATTGCCAATATATGTAGTCATGTCCGTCTCTTTCCCCATTTTCAAGTACCGGCATCAGGCTTTTTCCTTCCAGGGGTTGTATTTCTTCTCCTTCAAACTTCCCGGGATAAGTTGCTTTGCCCAAATCGATACATGTAGCCATTAAGTCGATCAGGTGCCCGGGTTCAGGAGTTATTGCGCCAGCCTTTTCATCAAACCCGGGATGATACAAAATGAATGGCGTGCATATACCTCCTTCAAAATCATAATTTTTGAATTTCCTGAAAGGCGTGTTGCTGGCATTGGCCCATGGCAGGTCAACACTCCTGTATGATTCAACTGGTCCTGGTGGTATATCCGGCGTGTAGTTGGCCTCTTCGGCACAAGCCCCGTTATCTGAAAGGAACATGATTACCGTGTTGTCTTCTTCACCCAACTCTTTTACCTTTTGAAGCAGCCGCCCTATATTTTGATCCATTCGATCGACCATTGCTGCATAGACGGCCATTTTCAATTCCCATTCATCTTTATTTTCGACTTCATCCCATGGCGGGCATTCGGGATCGCGGGGAGGCAACTGAATATCATCGTCAAAGAGACCTAATTGCTTAATTCTCTCAAATCGCTGTAAACGCAAGCTATCCCAGCCAATCATATACCTACCCTTGTATTTTGCAATATCTTCAGGCCAGGCATGGAGGGGATAATGGGGAGCCGTATAGGCCATGTAAAGGAAATATGGTTTTTCTTCATTATTGTACTCATCCAGAAATTTTAGAGCCCAGTCGGTAAAAGCATCCGTGATATAGAAATTACTATCCTCGGGGGTGTAGGGTCTGTACACGGTACTATCGATGGCCCACTTGCGCGGGTACATGAATTGTTTTCTTCCCGGCATGGGTTCACCCGGTCTTTGCTCCCCGGGGTTCCAGAAATTTACTGCACCATCGCATAGGCCGTAATAACGATCGAAACCAATATTTACCGGAAGATCATCACCATGCCATTTTCCACTCATCAGTGTCCGGTAACCTGCTTTTTTCAAAACTTCGGCGATGGTAACACAGTTACGCGTTAGCAGGGCTGGTTTTTTTCCCATTCCTACCTGATGAGAATATAGGCCGGTTAATAAGGATGCCCGGGAGGGAAAGCTTTTAGAGGAATTGTAAAATTGCGTGAATCTCACCCCGTTGAAGCCAAGGCTGTCCAGATTTGGCGTGTGAATTTCACTCCCGTAACAACCCAGGTCAGAGTAACCCATATCATCGGCCATTATAAGGATAATGTTGGGTCTTGTATCTTCAGGGGCAGGAGATTTGCAAGCTGAGTACATTAGTGGAAATGCCAATAAAAGTGAAGTTTTTCCTGGATGCATAATTTAGTTGATTGTAGCTATTATATTACTTGGTTTAAATCCATTTCTGTGCGCGACAACCGTTAATTGTTACCATTCTCCACTATCACCCGACAGGTATAGAAAAAAAAGGCAGTATTAATAGTAGTCTTCATTTATTGTTAGCAACTGATTAATAATTGGTGGATGCAAGATACT
>CAYRRV010000011.1:70367-89580 GCA_964426725.1 uncultured Bacteroidales bacterium
CCGCGTGTTCCTTAAATATATTAATCCATGAACTGGTTTTTGCCCCTGACAATGTTTAACAACAGCACACGCGGGAACAAGGATTAAAACGATCGCGAATGTAATAAATTTATTCCCGAAAAGATATGTTTTTATAGAATTCTATATTTACAGGAATTAGTTATAACTTATTTAAAATAATCTCGTATAGATAATTTGTAAAATAAAAAAATGTTTAGTAATATCGTTTCTAATTGTAATTTTAATGTTTTTTGTATAAAAATAATTATTTTTAATCATAAATTTAAATTAACCCACCATGAAAAGAAACATGTTATGTATTGCAGTGCTATTGTCATTGCTTATGGTTTTTAACCAATGTAAAAAAGAAGAAGAGGATTTAAATCCTGTTAACGATAAAGTTGAAAAAGACCTTGATGCCAAATTTGCTGACAAAGATGATGAAGCAGTAAAAGCAGATCTGGAACAATCAGGACTTGAATTCAGTGACAAAATGGAAGTGCTTGTTGACGAGGAAGCTATTGAGGTATCAGCCAATCTCATGAATTTGTTGTTTAATTCATCTGTCGAAAAAAATATCATTGCACTTGCCCCGCTCAAAGCGCTAAAAAGCATGGAAACGGGTAATACATCCTCAAATAATATCGAACGTTTGCTCATGCCATTCTCGGAAGAAGAAACTGTTTCTATTATGGATGAGTGGCTAGAGGTAACAGGTGTTTACGAGTATAATTTCGATACAGATGATTTCGACTATACTTCTGGTGGAGAAGAAGTAATTGTAAAGTTCCCGGGTGCTGAAAGTGATCAAGCGAATACCGCGGAAATAAAAATATATGATTTCAAAGTTAAAGAAATAACAAATCCCCATGAGGCCCTGGAAGACTTGGAAACAAGCGATGTTCCCACATCCATCAAAATGAGCCTGAAGTATAATGGGACAGAAATCATGTCATACAGCTATTCTGCAAGTTTCCAGAATAATGGAATTCCCACGAGTGCAGAAACTTCAGTTACCCTGGGCATTCATACCTTGAGTTCTGAAATCACCCATTCGCCATACACCGCCGCCACAGGTAAATTAACCTTTAAACAAAATGATGAAGTATTGATTGAAGCCTTTCAGGGAGCTTCCGGTGACTGGTCGGAAGAAAACATTGATGAAAACACTGTTGTTTATTCCGATGAATGGGGCGAATGGGAAGAAGTAGATGCTGAAAACATTCTTGAATCTGCAAACGCTTATTTCCAGGTTTTGAATATCCGGATTGCCGCTAAAATAGATATTAATAAATTTGTACCCGAGGCTGAGGCTCTTGATGAAAAATATTACGGTGATGACTGGAATGAACTCTCTGAAAGTCAAGAACAGGCATATTACAACGAACTGGCTGCACTGGTAAATGAACATGCCGACATGGTAGTTGTAAACACAAAAACAAAAGAAAAACTGGCAAAAGCTGAAGCAGCAGTGAAACTCTACACTTATACAGACGAATGGTGCGAGTATGACTGGGATACAGGAGAATACACGTCTTGTGAAGATCAGTATTACGATTTAGCAGTGAACATGGTTTTCAGCGATGGTTCCAAAATTGACGCCGAAACTTATTTCTCTGAAGGATTCGATGATGTGATCACTGCGTTTGAGAATATGTTAAAAGACCTGGAAGAAATGGTCAACTGACAGACTATTGAAAAATCTGAATACCACAAAGAGGTTGTCCAAAAAGGCAACCTCTTTTCTTTTAAATAACACAAGGAATTTCAATTGTTCTTTCGATCAAAAGAAACTGTTTTGATGGTAACAGCCCGTGCAGACCAAAGTCCCAGGCCCCCTCCCGTGATATTGGACTTTACCTCCAATTTACTTTCAGCAAATGGGTTGAATGTGTTAATGCTTTCCAACTGTAATGTCTTGTAAAACTCATGCGCTGATTTGTCAATATTCATAACCTTAAATGCAACACCCACGGTATTTGAAAAGTACATTTCCTCCTTGTAGGTTAGTGATGAACGATACAATTGTAATTGAATAGTTTTGTCCCTGAACAGTTCATCACTGATGTCAGGAATAAAAACTTCCTCGTATCCAGTATTCCCTTTTAAAGCGTATAATATCCTGTAATGATCTTCCGAATCAATGATATCTTCCAGTTCCATCTGAAAACAACCCAGCGAGTCGTATCCTGCTTCCGGTTTAAAAACCAGGCTCTTTATTACAGGTGGTTCTTTTAAAGTAGTCGTGGCCATTAAAAAATGCTCTGTATCTTCCACTGTAAGCGTGTAAGTTTTTCCTGTTTCGCCTTTTAAAAATACCCCTTTGTAGATATAAGGAGGAAAATACCTGGTATCGACTCCCAGGGCAAGCACCTCGGAATTCTCCCCGTCAGACACGGTAACTTTTGCCCGGGCATGCACAAAATTGTAAATATTCGTTGTATCAAAATGAGTATTGGAAAAGTATGGAACCGACCAGGTAAGAATAACATGGGCAGGTTTACCTGGCTCTATCCAGCCATCCACGATTATTTGCCGCTCAAAAGCCGAGTCCTCAGTTTCATTTTTCTCACAGGTAATAAAAAAAAATGACAAAATAACCACAATATATAAAAACGTATTTCGCATAATTCAGAACCTAATATTTAAACCTACTGAAGGTAATATCGGATACAAGCTGATTTCCTCCTTTGACACCAGAAACTCATTGTCTTCGAGGTTTCCCTCGGAAATAAAAGTGATGTAAAAAGTATTCATCCTGTTATATACATTATAAATACTCACGTCAAATTCAATATTGAAATAATTATAAATTTTATTTTTCATCTTATATTTCAGCGCGATATCCATCCTGTGGTAATCACGGATCCGGTAACCATTAATATTGCTGTAAATATTTACTATTTTTTCCTGGTACAGGTATCTTCCCACGGGCATGGTCATCGAGTTTCCCGTTGCATACACGAAAGTAGAAGATATTTGCATTTGTTTGTTTACTTGGTAGGCCGAAACAATGCTCATATCATGAATTCTGTCGTACTTGTAGGGAAAAGGTTCTTTACTTAATTCCGGGAATTTTCTCATACTCCGCGATAAAGTATAAGCAAGCCAACCGGTTAATTTACCCGATTCTTTTTTAACCCTTGTTTCGATGCCATAAGCATAACCAGTACCTGATGTAATCAATTCTTCGAATCCACCCTTTTCCCTGTAGTTAATGATACTGCTTTTTAGTTCAACCTGGTTGGTCATGTATTTCCCATAAATTGACATTTCAGCGCTCAAACCCGTCCTGGAAAAATCCTGATGATAAGAAAGGGATCCCTGCCAGGCATATTCAGGCTCAAGATAAGTAGTGCTGGGTATCCAGATGTCCAAGGGGAGTGACACAGACCCGATGGTAAGCAGGTGAATATTTTGCGTGTTCCCCGATAATCCAAGGGAAAGAAAACGATGTCCATCCAAACTGTGTTTTACCATTACCCGGGGCTGTGGTATTAGCCGGGTTAAAACTGTTCCTGATTTTTGAAAAACAGTTGCTCCATCAGAATCACCCGGTAAGTTTGGAACGTTCTTGTAATAGGGTCCTGTCAACTGGTATATCGTGGTTCTGAGTCCGGCGTTAAGTTCCCACTTTTCACCCATTTTAAACTGATCATTCAGGTAAATCGCGAATTCCCGGTTGTGGATTTCTTCTTCATTGCTCAAGAGATAATCGTCTAATTCAATCGACATTGAAGCCGGGAGCGTTTCATATTTATTAACCTCCCCTCCTGCTTCGAGAAAATGGCTACCCATCTTTTTATTCAACCTGAATCGCCAGTATTTTTGCTCGATCCTGGTATCAAGAGCAAACTGATAATCCTGGAAATTGGTGTTTAATCCGAATTTATAATCACTGATGCCTATTTGCTGAAATATATATATATCAGTCCCGATATTAGATAAACTACTCACTTTGAAAGCCTGATTTTTCCAGTCCATTTCATTGATAAAATTGAGCTCATTATTGGCAATACTATAATCATCTGCAGATTGGAAACCAGACACGGTAATTGTAGTATGATGAAAAGGCCGGAACTGAAAACGACCATACATATCATTAAAATCATAGGCCATGTTATTCAGGCCAACCGGCATCTCAATGAATGGCTTAATAAATGTCTTTTTAAAACCCGTAAAATAGCTTTGCCGGGCAGAAAACAAAATATTCACATTTTCATTCAGTAATGGAGCATGAACATCAATTGATGTCATGAGTGGATTCAGGTTAAGATTCCCCCCGAATGGTGAGAAGGAGCCATCCACGTTCATGTTGATAAAGGAAGAAATTCTGTCACCATATGAAGCCGGGGCGGTTCCCTTGTACACCTCGGCGCTTTCAATAATATTGCCATTAAAGGTACTGAAGAAGCCCAGCAAATGCGATGGATTAAACAGGGGCATGTTATCAAGGCTTATCAGATTTTGTCCAGGCGCCCCTCCCCTCACGTAAATACCCTGGTTACCCTCGCTCACCGATTGAATGCCCGGCGTTAACTGCAATGATTTAATATAATCTTTATTTCCAAACAGGGAGGGGATTGATTCTGCTTCTTTACGGGAAATATGACCAAGGTCGGTATTTTTAGCCAGGAAATTTTCATTTTTCCCGGTCACGAGAATTTCTTCTCCCATGTAATTGGCTGGTAACAAGTAAATTTCTGTTTCTCCTTCCAAATCTTCCTCTTCCACAACCAACAGCATGTTTTGAAATGCAAGGTGACTGACAAAAATAGAGTCTCCCGGCTTTGCACTGATAGAGAACCATCCCGTCTCATTTGAAGTTGTTCCTTTTTCTGTCGTGCGGTTATACACATTCACGCCAGCCATGGGAATTGACATGACAGAATCAATAAGGGTTCCCCTAAAAGTTCCTTGTGCATGAATTTTCCCGTTGGAAGTGATACATGAATAAAACAGGAATAGTATAATAATATATGCTCTCAACATCATGATTTCACCTTGCTCAAATATATCTAAAAAAAGGTAAAAAAGTTACAAACATTTTGTATTAAAAGATGCTAAAATAAACTATTGCAAATTCAAAGGTTAAATGTCTGTTTTTCTCAGGAATTACTGTCCGGTTGATGTGAAAAAGCATGAGCATTTCTTAATTATCTCCCATCGCCAGAACGACGAAGTTCGAAGAGAATGTTAAAAAGCAGGCGCCAGGAATACCAAACAAAAAGTAACCCATGATTGTCATAACAATAAAAAAAGTAAACATGGAAGTACCCATGAAAAAATTCATTCAGCAACAATTAGCCAAGTTAAATGACAAACCCTTTTCACCCCGAGCGGATGTATTCTGGCATAACCTGCGGAAGACCGGAACCGAAATTTGGCTTGATACAGGTGATATTGAAGAAGCCTCTGCAATCTGGAGCAGTGAAATGAGCGGGCTTACCACCAACAACACTCTACTGAACAAGGAAATCCAAAAAGGAATCTACGATAACATGGTTATAGAAGCAAGTAAATTACTGAATGATAAGGATACGGAAGAAAAAATAAAGGATATCGCTTTCGCCTTGAACGCGATCCACGGTGCACGGTTGGTTAAGATTTTTGGAGCCAGGGTGAGCGTTGAATTACATACTGATCTTGCTGATGATATAGAAGGTATCATTCAATACGGTAAAAGATTTCACGATATAGACCCGTTGCATTTTATTGTTAAAGTGCCCTATACTGCTTCCGGATTAATTGGCGCCCGCGAACTAAGTAAAGCAGGTATTCCTGTAAACATTACCCTTGGTTTCAGTGCTCGTCAAAATTTATTGGCCGCTGTTATTAGTAAACCTCAATACGTGAATGTTTTCCTGGGACGAATTAATGCTTATGTTACCAATAATAAACTGGGAAGTGGAAAATTATTGGGTGAAAAAGTTACCCTGGCGAGCCAGAAAACAATAATAAAACACGCGGGAGATACCGTGAAGCAAATCGCCGCGAGCATTCGACATTTTAACGAGTTAATATCGCTTGCCGGCACCCATGTATTCACTATTCCTACAAAAGTTGCCAAAGAAGGGCGCAAAAAATTAAAAGCTGAATTTGTAGACTCCACTGCCATAAGTTATACAATTACACTTGATGGAGACAATACCCCGGAAAACACCGGTCTCGACAAATTATGGGAAATCCCGGGAGAATTGACGGAACTGGTCGGCCAAATGAGAGAAAACACTCCTGTTGAAGCAGAACAACTGGAAGAAATCTTCCGCGCAAATGGTTTTACAGACATGTTTCCATATCTCACGAAAAAAGAAAAAAACAGGATCGCCAAAGATGGCAAAATACCCGTTCACGAGCATTGGACAAATCGCTTCTCAACCAATGAAATAGCGGTAGATACTTTATTAAACAAGGCAGGATTAGCCTCCTTCACTGCCGATCAGCTAGAACTGGATGAACGAATCCGGAGAATTATTTCATGAGTCACCCATTTTAATATTTATCCACCGGTATGGGTCACATAACTACATCAAAGAGATATCTTGAGTCATGTCAGTAAAAATGTGACGGCTGACCTGCGGCACATGCCTTGCATAAAGGGACATCCCTACTGCAATATCAAATGTGACGCGCCAACAGTTAAAAACCATCTTTGATTTTATGGTGAATTTACCTATCTTTAATCATCTGATTTGTAAATTCTTTCAAATGATCGACATGTTTTTATCTTCTTCATTAAAAAGGATATTGCTTTTGGTAATATTGCTCCTCATTGCCCTCGGAATGTTTTATTTTTGCAACGCCCAGCAGAAAGTATTACAGGAACTCAAAAATGAAGGATTTTTAATCAATAAGGTAAGGACAGCGGGCAATATTCAGGAATTAATAACGGCACTTGAAAACAACACGGTTATCTACCTGGAACCTGGTGAGTACATTTTCCCGGAACCTATACATGTAAACAGGACACCAGGATATCAACCAGGAAAATTTGATACCCTTTCCAATTTTTTTGACGATATTGCCATCCACGATATCAAGAACCTGGCTATTATTGGTCCGAAAGATTCAATGGCCCTGATAGTACAACCTGATTATGGTAAATATGTCTTGTATTTCAGGAAAACAGAAAACCTTTTTCTTCAAAATCTGGTTTTGGATCATCAGGTTAAAAATGGTTGCATGGCAGGAGTTATAAAAGTAGAAAACAGCAGGAATGTTATAATGGATAATCTTGAACTCAGGGGAAGCGGTTATGAGGGTGTTTTCCTGGATACCGTGAAAGGATACAGGTTAAAAAATTCTGTTATCACCGAATGTTCAGGGCAGCTTTCTACCTTTTTTGAAGCAAGAGATGTCAGGATTGATAGCTGCATATATACAGGTAACCAGGCCGATCTCAGGGGATTCACTATTGAAAACAGCGAGATTACCTTCAAGAATTCCGTTATAGAGTCGATATTTCCATTCCAGAAAGAAGCTGACAGTTACAAGGGTGCATTCAACGTTTTTTTACTAATGGACCAGAAAGATTATTTCGAACCTGATGAACCTTACCTGCTTAATACACGGGTTAGATTCAATAATACGGTCATCAATGATGAGATCGTAAATCACGAGTATAAAAATATTCAATACGTATACCCTCATGATCCTTTTGGTCCACCACTTATAAAATTCAAGGATTTAATCGTGTATATTCACGATTTGCAATATGGCTTCTATTACGAAGAGCCCGATTATTATAGTGATACGGTGAATATTCACATGGATATCGGGATTATTCCGGACAGTAGTCTTCTTGAAATTATTGATTCGGAACTAAAGAAAATAGAGAAGGTTGAACAGCAATATGAAACCTCGCTGGCCATAGCACCAGTGTATGGTTATACAGAATTACCCGGGTGGAAACACTATGTTTCACCCTGGCGGAAACTTTCGATGGAAAAGCCCGGACAATACAGGCTACTTTCCTACTCGATGGAGGAACTATCCAAATTCCCTGAATTTGAAGAAGAGGAGTTAATTCAATATCTTGAATCACAAGAATATCATGAATATGCTGAATTAATCAGGAATCCGAAGGAGGGATATGGAAAACACTGGTACGTTGCACCAAGCAGGATATCACTAAGAATAATTGGCATGGATCGCGATAACAACAAGGTTACCCGGTTTATTCATTTCTGGATCCCGATGGGAGATTGAATTCAAATACATTTCAACCTCGAATTATAACCAATATTATTGTTTTTCAACTATTTTATCATTAACTTGTTAGATTAATAAACCCTGTTATAGCCATTAATAGTGTCGGTAATTTAACCTTAATTCACTATGAATAGTATTGAACCAAAGAATAATTCAACTTCATATCAACAAAATGAGATAAAAAGATACATAAATACTTATAACTGGAACAACTCGTTATTAGGGCCCCTGGAAGAATGGCCTTCAATATTGAAAACAAGCCTGGAGATATGTCTGGCATCGCCGGAATTAGTTTTTATATGTTGGGGACCCGATCATCTTCTGTTTTATAATGATGCAAGCGCTTCGGTCCTCAATATAAATCATTCCTCCGTGTTAGGACAACCCGCTGAAAAAATCTGGAAAGAAGAATGGAAATTTCTTGAACCCATGGTAAAAGAAGTAATAAAAAAGGGTAAAGGAGATATAAAAAAACATATACCTTTTCCCTTTCCCCTCAAATCAGGTAATCAGCAAAATACTTTTAATCTGTCCATAACCCCCCTTCCCGTAATGGATAACCAACCTAGTGGTGCCATGTTATGGTTCAGTGAAATAAAGCCAATCAGAAAATTTTCAGAGATCAAAGATACCTTTCAAAAAAACAGGAAACTATACCGCGATCTTGCCGCTAACCTCCCAAATGGTGCAGCTTTTATCATCGACAGGGAATACAGGTATATATTGGCAGAAGGGCAGGAATTGAAAAATACTGGCATGACCACCTCCAAGGTGGAAGGTAAATATATGTGGGATACACTGGAACCACATCTTCTTGAAGAGTATAAAGCTAATTACGAGAAAGCCCTGAGAGGCGTACCCTTTAAAAGTGAATACCAGAGTCATGGTGGATATTTTATTTCATCGGGAACTCCTCTATATGATAGTAACAAAAAAATATATGGCGTTTTGATCGTTTCATATGATATCACCGACCATAAAACTGCAGAACTGGTATTGAAAGAAAGAGAAAAGGTGTTGCAATTGGCAACTAATGCCGCGAGGCTGGGTGTTTTCAAATGGGAAATTGAAAAGGATATTCCACATTGGGAAAATGAACGCATGTATGAAATTTTTGGTATCCCGACCGAATCTAATCCTGCAACAAAAGAATATCTTACTAAAAGAATCATACACCCGGATGATTTACCCCTGTTTGAAAAAAAACTTCATGAAAGTATCAGTAGAAAAAAAACTTTTCACATCCAGTGCCGGATCAAGAGACAAAATGATAGACACCTGAGATGGATTGAGTATTTCGGGGTATTTGAATTTTCAAATGAAGACAAATCATGCAACATGATAGGAATTGTCAATGATATTACCGAAAGAAAAATAGCTCAGCAAGAATTAATGAAGGCCAGGGACGAGGCAGAAAAAGCGGCCAAAGCCAAGGATGAATTCCTATCCCACATGAGTCATGAAATTCGCACACCCTTGCATTCTGTTATCGGGATCACTGATTTGCTTATTCAAAAAAAACCCCGAAAAGATCAACAAAAGTATTTACACGCGCTCAGTTTTTCATCCCGGAATCTTTTGAACCTTATCAATGATATTCTGGATTTCAGTAAGATAGAATCAGGAAACATTACCCTTGAAGAAAACACTTTTAACCTGCCAGAAACCATGCATAACATCCGACAGGTCTATGAAAACAGGGCAAAAGACAATAATACACGACTTAAATTAATGATGGATGAAAACGTACCTGATTATATAATTACCGATCAGTTAAAGTTATCACAAGTGATGAATAACCTGGTAAGCAACGCGGTAAAATTTACCAGGGAAGGTGCCATCACCATTAAAATTAACCTTGTGACCAAAGAAAATAATCGCGCCCGCCTTCGGTTTTCTGTTGCCGATACTGGCATTGGTATCAAAAAGGAGAAATTAAACCTGATCTTCGATAAATTTACCCAGGTGCACGATGTAACCATTCACCAGCAAGGCGGAACAGGTCTTGGACTTACCATAACCAAAATGTTGATCGAACTCATGGGAAGCAAAATTGAAGTATACAGCACTCCCGATGTAGGATCCGTTTTTTCATTTGTACTTGACGTGAAAATAAGTAAAAAGGAAGGAAAAACGAATGCTGAAGATGGCCCAAAAGCAGAATCAATCTTGAACAAAAGCATCTTACTTGCCGAGGACGTGGAAATTAATCGTATGATTATCGTGCAATACCTGAAGGAATGGTGGAATTTAATACCGGATGAAGTTACAAATGGTAAAGAAGCGGTTGAGAAAGCAAAAGAAAATAATTACGATCTGATCCTGATGGACCTCCGCATGCCCGAGATGGATGGTTACGAGGCTACCCGGCAAATAAAAACCCTGCAAAACAAAAAAAAAACACCCATAATCGCGCTCACGGCCGATACGGAACAAAACATAAAGCAACATCCAGCGGCATCCCTGTTTTCCGGTTTTATCACCAAGCCCTTCGATCCCAATGATTTAAAGAAAAAAATACTGCAAAATACAATACAGGACCCATTACAACCAGATCTGCAACCCGAACCACCCGTGCAGTTTAATAGACTGAAAACATTATGCAAAGGTGATAAGTCAAAGTTTAGTGACATGTGCAACCGGGCGGCAAGTGATTTAAAAGGATACAAAAAATTATTTATGGAAGCCTTGCAAAATCATGACATAGAAAAAATCGATCGTGTAAAACATAAAGCCGCTACCTTAATCAACATATTTCATATAAACGAAATTAACCGTTTGCTCGAAAAAAGTCTGAAACTGCTCGCTAATAACGTAACAGGGGAAGAACTGAAATTAACTCTCCACGAGGGTGAGATATTATTTGACAAGACTATTGAAGAGATTGATACAAAAGTAAATCAATCTGAATAACCACCACCCGTCTGAAGCCGGGGCCAATTGATGTCCGGTTTTCAGTGCATGATGCAATATTCCCGGCTAACCCTTTCAGTTTTTAAAACTCCTACAGGTTTTTCCCGGCATTATACACCGGTCTGCATTCGTCACACGCTCGGCAAATAACTATGAATTACTTCCGACCCCGGCCGGAATAGTTACTCTTGTATGACCATTATTTATATAACTATAATTTCATTCCCGGGCATATTTATTCCAAACTGTGATGGTTCTTTTTTAAATTGGATGGTTTTCAGTAATTTTCGGAAAATTATAAGAATATGACATCAAGAGAACTTGTTAATGCTTCAATGAATCATAAAGATACGGGTAAAATCGCCGTTGATTTTGGCTCTACCGGGGTAACAGGAATACACGTGTTAGCTGTAAAAAAGCTAAGAGATTATTACGGGTTGGAAAGCAAACCTGTTAAAGTAGTCGAACCCTACCAGATGTTGGGAGAAATTGAAGAAGATTTGGCAGAAATCATGGCAATTGACGTTATGGGAATCGGGGGGCCGGACAATATGTTTGGTTTCGCCAATGAAAATTGGAAAGAATTCAAAACTTTCTGGGGACAGGAAGTACTCGTTCCGGAAAATTTTAATACATCATTTGATGAAAATGGAGATCTTCTCCTGTATCCTGCTGGTGATACATCCGTTGCTCCCTCGGCAAAAATGCCCAAGTCGAGCTACTTTTTTGATGCTATCATACGTCAAAAACCCCTGGAAGAGGATCACCTGAATGTTGAAGACAATCTTGAAGAATTCAGTGTTTTCGATGATAAAACTGTTGCACACTGGAAAAAACAAGCAAAATCAATAGAGGGAACCGATAAAGCCATTGTTGCCAACATGGGGGGAACCGGCCTGGGTGATATCGCCCTTGTTCCAGGGCTAATGTTAAAGGATCCCAGGGGAATACGCGATGTTGCCGAGTGGTACATGTCGACAGTGATGCGGCAAGACTACGTGCATCAGGTTTTCGAGAAGCAAACAGATATCGCTATTAAAAACCTGGAAATTCTCGCGCCTATACTTGGAGACAAAATTGACGTGATGTACATGTGCGGAACAGATTTCGGAACCCAGGATTCCACGTTTTGCGCTCCCGAGGCTTTCAGGGAACTCTGGATGCCCTATTACCAGAAAATGAATAACTGGATTCACGAGAACACGAGCTGGAAAACTTTTAAACACTCCTGTGGAGCGGTAGAACCATTTATCCAACTATTTATTGAAGCAGGTTTCGATATCATCAATCCCGTTCAAATAAACGCTAAAGGAATGAATCCGGTTTTGTTGAAGGAAAAATACGGTGATAAAGTTACCTTTTGGGGAGGGGGCGTTGATACTCAAAAAGTACTCGCGTTCGGAACACCAGGGGAAGTCTCTGAACAGGTAAAAAGACAATGTGAAATACTCGGGAAAAATGGTGGTTTTGTTTTCAACACGATTCATAATGTCCAGGCAAATGTACCTGCTGACAACCTGGTAGCAATGGTAGAGACGTACAAGAAGTTTAGGTAGTGTCCGGCTTTTAATTCCGCTACCTGCTTTACACGCATCTGAGAATCGGTCATCCTGATGCAAAAATCGGGACTCCCTGATTTTTAGATTTCGCAAGCCTTGTTCTCAAACTTAATAGTCCACACGCCCGAGCTATTGACAGACTCTAATCATGTCAATGAAAAAATAACGGTTGATTTGTGCCATATGATCAAATTAAAGAAACATCACTTCCGCGATATCAAGGGTGACGTGTCGTTAGGAAAGCTGGTTGTTGGTTGATTGCCTAGCCGCCGAAGACTTGGTACAGGCTGGTTACTGGTTTGACCTAAATGTGTCGATTTTACATTTTTTTTTTAATTGAAGTGCATATGTTAAATATTTTTGTATTTTTGTATACAAAATACATTATTCTATTATGCTAATCACCCCTCTTCAATACACCGACCTCAGTTACCAGGTTTATGAAAAGTTAAAGGAAATGATCCTGTCCGGGCAATTGAAACCCGGGGAAAAAATCGCTCAGGAAAAAATAGCATCCATGCTTGGTATTAGCCGCATGCCATTGCATAAAGCATTCCAAATGCTTGAAGATGAGTTTCTGGTAAAATCCATCCCCAGAAGAGGGATTTTCGTGAGGAAACCTAATCTTCGTGAAATAATGGAAGCGTTTGAATGTCGTGAAGGACTTGAAGGTATCGCTGCCCGTTACGCGGCGACAAATATGCCCCTCGATCAAGTAAAAGAACTCCAGGAGTTGTTCAATTCCTTCATCGATTCAGAAGAAGTCGATAAAATGGAATATCAAAGGGCCGACCAGGCCTTTCATGAAGCAATAATAGGAGCCAGCGAAAACAGTGTACTCCAGCGACTCAACAGTATTGGAAACGTCCTTATCCGAACATATCCCAAGGGAATTATTCTTCCTTTGCAGGAAAGCTTGCAGGATCATATTCTTATTCTCGAGGCTATCGAGCACAGGGATGCCCAAACAACAGAGAAGCTGATACGAGAACATTCCAGGAAAGCCAGAAATATTTTAGAAAAACAAATAGAAGAGAAAAGTAAACAATAACATGAAAAAAAGTTACAAGATCGCGCTGGTCCCGGGAGATGGGATCGGAAAGGAAATCACTCCGGCCGGGGTGAAAGTGTTGAATAAAGCAGCAGAAAAATTTGGATTCACGGTTTCTTATGATGAATATGGATACGGGGCAGGTTATTACAAGGAACATGGCATGTTTATGGCACACGACGGCCTAGAAAAATTAAAAAAATATGACGCCATACTTTTTGGAGCCGTTGGTTTACCCGACGTGGATGATACCTTACCAGCAAAAGATTATACCTTTAAGGTAAGAAACAATTTCCGCCAATACGTGAATCTCAGACCGGTAAGAAACTGGAAGGGTGTAACCCGTCCCCTGAGAAATGAAACGCCTTTCGAATTCGTGGTAGTGAGGGAAAATAATGAGGGAGAATTTGTTCAGGTTGGGAATCAGTACATGCCGGATGCAGAAACTGGCATGGGTGTTGACACCAGCATTTTCACAAGACGCGGTATTGAGCGAATTGCACATTACGCCTTTCGGCTTGCCCGAACCAGAAACAAGAAAGTAACCACGGTAACTAAATCCAACACCTTGATTAACAGTCTGACATACTGGGACAGGGTTGTTGGTGAAGTTGCAAAACAATACCCGGACGTGGAACACCGGTACATGTATATTGATGCCACATCCGCGAATTTCGTCCTGAAACCCTGGATTTTTGATGTCGTGTTAACCACCAATCTTTTTGGAGATATCCTCAGTGACCTGGGGGGTGCGTTGATGGGAAGCCTGGGACTGGGAGGAAGTGGGAATATCAACCCGGAAAAAGATTTCCCCTCCATGTTCGAGCCCATTCACGGGTCAGCTCCTGATATTGCCGGGCAGCAGATTGCAAACCCCGTGGGCATGTTCTGGTCGGTATCGCTCATGCTCTCCCACCTGGGAGAAGAAAATGCCGCGAAAGCCATCATGGATGCAACAGATAAAACACTGGAATCGGGCATGTTACCGGTTGATTTGGGAGGTAAAGCAAAAACCAATGAACTGGCTGAAAAAGTAGCAAATATTTTATAAATGGTTACTAGTGGAGAAATAATTGATCTATCCTTGGCGCTCAAAGAAGGTGCAAGAGGATATGAAAGGGAAAGTGTGAAAACCATCGAAAAAGATGGCTGGAACGCTTCTACTCTTCATATATATTCGCATGCCGGCACACACATGGATGCACCTGTGCATTTCAACGTGTCGTCCGAGACAATTGATGAACTAGACCCTGGTAAGTTCGTGACCCAATGTTTCTTGGTAGATATCCCTGACCCGGATGAAAAATTATTGATCACGAAAGATCATCTTATTGACCTGAAAAATGAAAATTTAAAGGGAAAATCCATCGTGTTCAGAACTGGTTGGAGCGGGTATGCCAATCAACCTGAAAAATATCGTGATAAACTACCGAGAATAAGTCAGGATTTGGCCACTTTTCTTGTTGAAAAAGAAGTAAGCGCTATTGGAGTTGAGCCGCCGTCGGTAGCGGATGTTAACAATCCCGAAGAATTAACCCGGGTACATACCATTCTCATGCAGGGAGGAATTACCATAATAGAAGGACTGGCAAACCTGGATAAGCTTTCTGGTAAACCATTCACCCTTATTGCATTACCGCTCAAAATTAAAAAAGGTGATGGAGCACCAGCCAGGGTAATCGCTATTGAGAACTAATAAAACGAAAAAACTACAAGTTTATGACTAACCAAAAAAGCAAATTCTACATCCCCAGAAGATATCTGCTCGTGGCAGGTACCTTTATTCTCTCGCTGTTTTTATATATAGACAGGGCTTGTATTTCGGCAGCAAAAGAACAGGTAACTGATGCTCTCGATCTCACGAATAACCAGATGGGATGGATTTTATCCATCTTTGCCCTGGGTTATGCACTGTTTCAGGTACCAGGAGGATTACTTTCAGATAATTTCGGACCCAGGAAAGTTCTTTCCGCTATAGTGGCAGCATGGTCTTTATTCACGGCATTAACTGGTCTGGTATATCACTTTATCAGCATGCTTGTTGTCAGATTTTTATTTGGAGCAGCTGAAGCCGGGGCATTCCCGGGTATGTCGCGAGCCGTGTACTCCTGGATTCCACTGAAAGAAAGAGGACTGGTGCAAGGTATCAATTTCTCGGGTTCAAGGCTGGGTGCCGCTTTTGCCATGCCACTGGTTGCCTGGATGATAGCAGTTATCGGTTGGCGTGAGAGTTTTATAATCCTGGGTGTACTCGGGATTATATTCGCGATAATCTGGTTCCTGTATTTCCGGGACAAACCAGAGGAACACAAGGGAGTATCTGCTGAAGAGATGGAATATATAGTTCAGAACCGGCAAACCAAAACAGAGGTGATAAAATCAACCATCACGGCAAAAAGATTATTCGGTTCATCCAACATGTGGCTGGCCATGCTCCAGTATTTTGGAAGTAACTTCACCTTTTTTTTCTGCTTAACCTGGTTGTTTCCACACCTGAGAGACAAGTATGGCCTGGAAATGGTTGAAGCCGGTTTATACGCCTCCGCTCCATTCATCGCGGGTGCTTTTGGTAATTGGATATCAGGTGGTATCGTGGATTTTATTTACAGGAAAAATGGCTGGAAACTCAGCCGGAAGTTACCCGCGATAATCGGGTTTATCCTCGTGATTATTGGCATGGTAGGAAGCGCTTACATGACCACCGTGCTCGGCGCAATCACGCTCCTTTCCCTGGCAGTATTCGGTGCCGACATGACTTTAAGTCCTTCCTGGTCATTTTGTATCGATATTGGCAAGGAAAACTCCGGAACTGTTTCAGGAACCATGAACATGGCAGGTAATATTGGTTCCTTTATCACTGCTCTCGCGTTTCCGTATCTTCTATCATGGACGGGCAGTGAGTTAACATTTTTCTTCGTCGCGGCTTTTCTCGCGTTTATTAGTATTATCAGTTGGTTATACATGGATCCTGAAAAAGAAATTTAAAAAAACAATGAAAGAACTCAAAGGAGTAGGAATAGGAGCCGGTTATTTTGCCGGATTTCAATACAGGGCCTGGAACCGTATTCCCGGGGTCAAAATTACAGCAATGTGCAACAGGGATATTTCAAAGGCTGAAACCATTATGCAAGAATGCGGGATTCCAAATCACTACACGAATTACCTGGAAATGCTTGACAAGGAACAGCCAGATTTCGTGGATATCATAACGCCCCCGGAAACCCACCTGGAAATGTGTCAGGAAGCAGCCAAACGGGGAATCAATGTTATTTGCCAGAAACCACTTGCTCCCTCCCTTGCTGAGGCAATAGAAATTGTCAATTATACATCCTCAATGAAAGCGCGCTTCATGGTCCATGAGAATTGGCGTTTTCAGCCATGGTACAGGGAAATGAAAAAACTAATCGAACAAGAGAGCATTGGAAAGATACACTCGATTTATTTCCGTTCCCGCATGGGTGATGGCTGGGGTGACAATGCATATATTCCAAGGCAACCATACTTCAGAACATATCCCAGGTTCCTGGTTTATGAAAATGGTATTCACTTCATTGATACATTTCGATACCTTTTGGGAGAGGTTGAAGAAGTATACGCGACACTAAGAAAACTCAACCCGGTTATAAAAGGAGAGGACACTGCTCACGTGCATTTCATGTTCGAGAATGGCTCCATGGCACTCTGGGACGCCAACCGTTACAACGAACCTAACTACCCGTCTCCACGGTATACTTTCGGAGAGTGCCTGCTCGAAGGGTTGAAAGGTTCTATCCGTCTTTATGGCAATGGCAAACTAACCATACAAAAATTGGGAGAGCAAGAAAAAGAACATCCTTATCATCACGAAAATAAAGAATTCGCCGGCGATTGTGTTTATATCACGCAAAAGCACTTTATCGATAACCTGCGATCGGGAAATGAATTTGAAACCAATGGCAATGATTACCTGAAAAGTTTACGCGTTCAGGAAGCAATTTATATCTCAGGACAAGACAATCGAAATGTTAATATTAAACAATTAAAACTATAGACGTATCATGAAAAAATGGAAAATAAATAAGCCACCCGCGAAAATGATCTTTAACACGTTACTCTCATCCATGTGTATTTTATTTCCCCTGAAAGGAGCAGCCCAGGATTGTGAGTCTAAGTACATTGAAAATAATGGATTAGTAGTCGTTGAAATTGAATCAGAAGAACCTGAAACAGGATGGACATTTAATAATAATTTAAATGGTTATTCCGACCTGGGACATTTTGAATGGACAAGTAGCAATAAATTTAATAATCCGGGTAATGGTAAACTAACATATAAAATAAAAATTAACACTCCTGGTACTTACGAATTTTACTGGCACTGCAAAACAGGAAAAGGTTCGGATCCAACGGAACATAATGATTCCTGGTTGAGAATACCCGACGCGTCAGATTTTTACGCCGTGAAGTCCAGTAATAACGATACGGTAAGACCCAAGGGTGTATGCACGGACGATTGCCCAAACGGTGCAGGCTCTGATGGCTGGTTCAAGGTATATTCAAGTGGCACATTAAACTGGACCTGGACGGGCAGAACTTCTGACCATGATCCGCACCAGGTCAAAGCCAATTTTGATACAGCAGGTATATACACGGTTGAAATTTCCGGCCGGTCCAACGGTCACGTTCTGGATAAATTTATAATGTTTACCCCTCCCGCGACTCTCGTTTCTGCAAAAGAAGCAGGAGAAACTATTTGCCCGGGTTATGAAAAACCAACCTACCAGGTAAAATTCAACGTGAGAGGAGGTTCAACCGTGGTTCCCGGGGCAACCATGCTACTTGATACCATGGAAGTAATAACCGGAGATGATGGCAGGGCTTCCTTCGACGAAGTACACCGGGGAGCCGACATCCCTTACACGGTTGTCGCGGAAGGTTACGATACCCTAAGGGGAACAGTACATGTAGTTAAAAATATTACTGAAACCATCTACCTGACCCCCGCCACCGCTATTGATACAAGAACAAATTCTCAACAATACAGGATATATCCCAATCCCACGAATGACATTCTACATATTGATGGTCTGAAGAAAAATACAATCATCACCATAAATGATATAACAGGACGCGAAATAGCCTCGATGAAACAAAATAATAATTCCTTCATGATTAATCACTTACCTAAAGGAATATATCTTATCAGTATACAAGAAGAGAATAAAAATAATACTTTCGTTGAAAGAATTTTGCTAAACTGAAAATTATTCTTTGACAACTTACTAAAATTGTCAATGCATTGATAATTATTGATTAAATTTTTATCCTTGTATACATTTTTTCTTAATCAGGTTTCTCAGATACAGGAAGTAAATGCCCTTACAGAGGTCTTATTCGAAAGCAATACTTTTTCAAGAACGGGTTTCAATTCTATATACGCTACGTGCACAGCTCATTTGTTTCACGCGGCGGACGCAGCGTATTAATTTCACGCGGCGAA